>CAZTUZ010000010.1:0-33790 GCA_964617055.1 uncultured Thiothrix sp. | reverse complement strand
CACAAAACGCACAAGGTGAATATTACTTAACCGATTGCGTGGGTTTAGCGGTGGCAGAAGGCGGCGTGGTGAGCACCGTATTGTGTGCTGATCCGATTGAAGTCGAAGGTGCAAATAATCGTGCCCAACTCGCTCGTTTGGAACGTGCCTGCCAAGCGCGTCAAGCCGAAAGCCTCATGTTAGCGGGGGTAACGGTGGCAGACCCTGCGCGTTTGGACATTCGTGGCACGGTGACAACGGGGCAGGATGTGTTCATCGACGTGAATGTGGTGCTGATTGGCAAGGTGCAATTGGGCAATAACGTGGTTATTGAAGCCAATTGTGTGATTGAAAATACCAGCATTGGTGACAATAGCCACATTAAATCGCATTCTGTATTGGAAAATGCCATTGTTGGTGTGGATTGTGATGTTGGTCCATTCGCTCGCTTGCGTCCTGATTCCGTGCTTGCTGATGGTGCGAAAATCGGTAACTTCGTGGAAACCAAAAAAGCCAACATTGGTAAAGGCAGTAAAGTTAATCACTTAAGTTATATCGGTGATACCGAAATGGGTGATGATGTCAATATTGGTGCAGGCACGATTACCTGTAACTACGATGGTGCAAACAAACACAAAACCACGATTGGGCATAAGGTTTTTGTCGGTTCTTGTACGCAATTAGTCGCGCCCGTGACCTTGGGGGATGGGGCAACGATTGGTGCAGGTTCAACCATTACCAAAGATGCGCCTGCTGGGGAATTAACCCTATCGCGTGCTAAACAAATGACCATGAAAGGCTGGGTACGTCCAACCAAGGAGAAAAAATAATGTGCGGTATTGTCGGAGCGATTGCTCAACGTCCAGTGGTCGAGATTTTATTAGAAGGTCTGCGCCGCTTGGAATATCGGGGGTATGATTCGGCTGGGGTTGCGGTGATTCGTGACACAGGGGATTTAGTGCGTAGTCGTGCGGTTGGTAAAGTGGCAGCTTTAACCGAACGTCTGCAACAAGAACCAATTGACGGCAAATTAGGCATTGCTCACACGCGCTGGGCAACTCACGGCGTGCCTGCCGAACGTAATGCTCACCCGCATTTCAGCGGGGAATGGGTCGGTATTGTGCATAACGGCATTATCGAAAATCACGCACAATTGCGTGAACGTTTGAAGGGCGAAGGCTATCACTTCACTTCCGATACGGATACCGAAGTGGTAGCACATCTGATCGACGTGTATCGCCGTAAGGGTTTGAATATGCTCGATGCTGTCATGGCAACCCGTTCCGAACTGCATGGCGCGTATGCTTTGGGTGTAGTCTCACCCGACGAACCAGACACTTTAATCGTGGCTCGCCAAGGTAGCCCATTGGTATTGGGGTTGGGCATTGGTGAAAACTTCATTGGCTCGGATATTCAAGCCATGTTGCCCGTTACCAGTCGCTTTATTTATCTGGAAAACGGTGACGTTGCTAAACTGACCTGCCGCACTATTGAAATTTACGATAGCGTTGGCGAACGAGTGAAGCGTCCAGTGAAAGAATCCAGCGCGGCTATGCACTCGGCAGAATTGGGTGAATACCGCCATTTCATGCTCAAAGAAATCTTCGAGCAGCCACAATCCGTTGCCGCGACATTGGAAGGGCGTTTGGCGGCGGATCAAGTGTTACCACAATTGATCGGCGGCAAAGACGCGCTGGAAAAACTCGCGCAAGTCGAAGAAATTCAAATCATTGCGTGCGGTACGAGTTACCACGCGGGTTTGGTGGGACGCTATTGGATTGAGGCGAATACCGATATTCCGTGTCACGTTGAAGTGGCGAGCGAATACCGTTACCGTCGCCAACCGCCGCGCAAAAATATGCTGTTCGTGACCATTTCCCAATCCGGTGAAACGGCAGATACGTTAGCCGCGCTGGAAAAAATCAAGGAAAATCAGGGTTGTTTAGCCGCGCTAACCATTTGTAACGTACCTGAAAGCTCGTTAACCCGTGAATCCGATATGTCGCTCATGACGGTGGCGGGACCTGAAATTGGCGTGGCTTCCACCAAAGCTTTCACCACGCAATTGGTAGCGTTACAGCAGCTCATGGCGTTGTTAATGCAAGCCAAAGGCGCGGATGCTGCCAAAGTGCAAGCGATAGTCGAAGATTTGCGTCAATTGCCTGCCTTGATTGAACAAGTATTGGATTTGAATCCGCAAATCGAACGTTTAGCCGAACGCTTCATTGAAAAGCACCATTCCTTATTCTTAGGGCGTGGTGAGTTGTACCCGATTGCAATGGAAGGCGCGTTAAAGCTCAAGGAAATTTCCTATATTCATGCGGAAGCGTATCCAGCAGGCGAGTTGAAACACGGTCCTTTAGCATTAGTCGATGCGGAAATGCCGATTGTCACGGTTGCGCCCAACACGGCTTTGCTGGAAAAACTGAAATCCAATTTGGAAGAAGTGCGCTCACGCGGTGGTGAATTGTATGTGTTTGCGGATCGTGACGCGCACATTCAACCTGCTAGCAATCTGCATGTTCTGGAAATGCCGCATGTGCCAGAATTACTTGCACCAATTGTGTACACCATTCCACTGCAATTATTGTCCTACCACGTCGCTGTGCTGAAAGGTACGGATGTGGATAAACCACGCAATTTGGCAAAATCGGTAACGGTTGAATAACTTTCCACAAGCCACTATTGAAGAATTTCATCATTTACTAATGTTCGAGTAAATGGTCTTCAGGCGGTTGATTGTTGTAACCTTAGCAGCGGAATAGTTGCCCATAAACCAGCGTCGCATCGCTGGTTTATTTTTTTCGGCATAACAAGACGCTGGCGAGGATGTGGGAGTATGAATAACTGGTTAAGGGGGTTATTGCGTGATTGGCGCGAGCGTTTTACCCCTTACAAAGAATGGGCGGGGGAACTCAAAAACCCAGCCGTTTTAAAAGCCGATGTGATTGCAGGTTTAACCAGTGCTTTGGTGCTCGTACCGCAGTCGATGGCTTATGCACAATTGGCGGGTTTGCCTGCTTACATTGGTTTGTATGCGTCCTTTTTACCGTTGATTGTGGCGGCATTATTCGGTTCGTCACGGCAATTGGGCAGTGGTCCGGTGGCGTTGGTGGCGTTAATGACTGGCGCGGCATTGCAACCGTTTGCGATTCACGATCCTAACACTTACATTTTGTACGCGGCTTTTCTCGCGCTCATCATGGGAGTCTTTCAGTTGTTGTTGGGCTTATTCCGACTGGGCGTATTGGTGGATTTTTTGTCGCATCCGGTGATTTTAGGTTTTACCAATGCGGGGGCGTTGATTATTGCCACTTCGCAATTAGATAAGCTGATCGGGGTGAAAATTCCGCATACCGAGCATCAGTATCAAATGGTGTTAGAAGTGGTACGAGCATTACCACAGGTACACTTGCCTACGTTACTGGTGGGTATTACCTCGCTAGCCAGTTTGTTACTGATTAAAAAGTTTGCCCCTCGCTTGCCGAATATTTTGATTGTAGTCGTGATTGCCACCACGACTTCATGGCTAACAGGTTATGAACAATTGGGGGGTAAGATTGTGGGGGCAATTCCTGCACTGTTGCCCAGTTTCCAAGTGCCATCAATTCAACCGGAACATTTTCAAGCCTTATTTATGTCGGGGGTGGTGATGTCATTGTTAGGGTTTGTGGAGGCCATTTCGATAGCCAAAGCAATGGCTTCGCAAACGCGCCAACGTTTGTCGGCTAATCAGGAGTTGGTGGGGCAGGGTTTGGGGAATTTGGTGGCTGCGTTTTTCCAAGGACAACCGATTTCGGGTTCGTTTTCACGTTCTGCGGTGAATTTCTCCGCAGGGGCAATGACACCATTTTCTTCCATTGTCACCGGATTATTGGTGGCGGTGTCGTTATTATTCTTGGTGGATTTATTGTATTTTCTGCCATTAGCGACCTTAGCGGCCGTGATTTTTGCATCAGTTTTGAATTTAATTAAATTCAAACCAATTAAACACGCTTGGAAAGTACAACCCCATGACGGCATTGTCGCGGTGGTGACATTTGTGTGTACTTTATGGGTTGCTCCACAGTTGGAGCAGGGAATATTTGTCGGCGTGGTATTATCGTTGGGATTATTTCTGTATCGCACCATGAGTCCGAATTTTGTGGAAGTGGCAAAGCACCCCGATGGTTCGATGCGTGATGCGCAGATTCACCAGCTTAAAACCAGCGAAACTGTGGGGGTATACCGCTTTGATGGTGATTTGTATTTCGCCAATACAGGGTATTTGGAAGGAAAGTTACTGAATAGCGTGGCAAAGAAACCCAAGATTAAGGTATTGGTTTTGGATATGGAGTCCATCGACCAAGTGGATTCCACGGGTGAGGAAATGCTGGAAAAGTTGGCAGATCGGCTACGCGCAACGGGTATTGAATTTTACCTTGCGCGGACTAAATTGCGTGTGTACGAAGCGTTTCAACGTTCTGGTTTAACCAAACACATTGGCGAGGAACGTTTTTTCCGTGAGCGCAAGTACGCTTTGCAACATGCCAAAGCGAAATGGGGTGATGCGATTGATATTGAGCCGTTATTACGTTACATACCTGCGGCGGACGCAGACGCGTATTCATCACGCTAAACAAAATGGCGAGGAGGGTAAAATAGCGTCAAACGCGCTCAAAACTAGCGACAAGGTGGGTGATTTTCCACCTTTGGTAATCAGCTTAGTAGTGACAAACTGTTACCGTAATAGGCGTTAGTCGTCCATTGCGACTTTCACTAGGATGCTTTGTTCCGATTCCACACGAAAGCGTGTTTCTTTGCGGCGTTCGCTCAAATCGACAACGGCCTTGTAACTTCCGGCGGGTAATTCGATAGTGCCGCTGTGTCGCGTTAAAGTAGTGATCCATTCATTGGAACGGTCTGCCCGAAAAATATTCCAAGTCGCGGGGGACAATGCGGGTTGATTCGCAATGGTAGCGACAAGTGTGACAGGTGCAGCAATACTGGTATTGGCGACGCTGGCACAGGCAAGGGCGAAGCCCACTTGCCTAAGGTATTGCAGAAATTGCCCCATGTTTGTCTCCTTGGCAATTGACAAGACGCTTGTGCACCAAATTGAGCACAAATAAAAAATTCAGTTTGTTATAGGGTTGGTTTTGGGCTTAAAAAGTCGACTGACACTTGGTTAGTAATGAATGCTCAGCACCGTAAGGCAGGGATTTACACCATACCGTGCCTGCTAATTGAGAATCAGCCACACACACCGTTTAGTTCACGAGGAAACAACAGAAGCTTGTTCCCAATTGCCCGATTTACCACCCGCTTTGTAGACTAAACGAATGTTTTCCATCTGCATTCCTTTATCCACAGCTTTACACATATCATAAATGGTTAATAACGTAATGTGTACTGCGGTGAGTGCTTCCATTTCAACACCTGTTTGACCGTAGGTCTCTGCTTGAACGCTGCAATGGACGGCGAAGCGGTTTTCTGGTGAAAAATTAAGCTTAATATCCGGTGTTAGGATTTGCGGGGTATCCGGTGCTGGTGGGATTTGTTGTGGTGTGAGCGCAATGTCAACGCGCGTGAGTGCCAGAGGATGACACAATGGGATGAGATCGGCAGTTTTCTTCGCTGCCATAATGCCAGCAATACGGGCGATGCCTAAAACATCGCCCTTTTTGTGATGACCTTGACGGATTTTGTCCAGCGTGGCGGCTTGCATGACAATCCAACCTTCTGCAATCGCAACACGATGGGTCGTGGCTTTTTCACCAATATCCACCATGTGTGCAAGTCCTGCGGCGTTGAAATGGGTCAATTCCGTCACGTTTACTCGCCTTAAGGTTTGGGTTGTTCCGGTGTGGCTGGGGCAGGTGGTGTTGGTGTTGGTGCGTTAGCCGCTGGTGCGTTAGCCGCTGGTGCGTTAGCCGCTGGTGCGTTAGCCGCTGGTGCAGCAGTAGGCGCACTGGTAACACGACTTTGCACTAAGTCCATGCCTTTGAGAATATTCAACGCTTCAAACAATTGATAATCTTCTTCCGCTAGGGTTTTCTTACCTTTGTCTGTTGCCTTGTCGGTTGTGGCTTTGTCCTTATCTGCACCCTCTTTAGGGTCTGGAGTGGCCGCCGGAACGGGTTCTGGGGTTACTTCTGGTTTTGGTGTTTCTGCGGGTTTATCGTTTGCCTGATCCGTTTTTTGATTCGGATTAGACAGGTGTTTGCTTAAATCCGCTTCAGATAATGGGTCAAAAGCGTCGGCTGGGTCAGCATCGTCTTTCACTTTTAACGGCTGTAATGCGATGTCTGGTTTAATACCTTCCGCTTGGATAGAACGACCAGATGGTGTGAAATAACGTGCTGTAGTGAGTTTAACGGCGGTTTTTTCGTCCAATGGCAGGACTGTTTGCACTGAACCTTTACCGAAAGTTTTTTGCCCAACAATTAACGCACGCTTGTGATCCTGCAATGCCCCCGCGACGATTTCAGAAGCAGAAGCCGAACCTTGGTTGACCAATACCACAATCGGTGCGCCGCTTAAGCTGTCGCCTTTATTCGCGCTGTATTCCATTTTAGCATCGGCAACACGCCCTTCGGTGTAAACGATTTTGCCAGCGTCCAAAAACGCATCCGACACACCTACCGCTGCATTCAATACCCCACCTGGGTTATTGCGTAAGTCCAAAATAATGCCGCGTAAATTGCCTTTGTTTTCTTTTTTCAGTGCGTCAATGCCTTCTAGTAAGGCTTCGGTGGTTTTGGCTTGGAAACTGGTAATGCGCAAATAGCCGTAACCGGATTCCAACAAGCGCGTTTTAACACTTTTGACTTGGATAATGTCGCGTTTGATCGAAACTTTGAAGGGTTTATCTTTGCCTTCGCGCACGATGGTGAGGTCAATGTTTGTACCCGGTTTACCGCGCATGAGCTTAACCGCATCGTTTAGGGTCATGCCTTTAACGGGGGTTTCGTCCAAACGAATGATCAAGTCACCGGATTGCAAGCCAGCGCGTTGTGCTGGTGTGTCATCAATGGGGGACACGACTTTAACGAAGCCATCTTCCATGCCGACTTCGATACCTAACCCGCCAAATTCGCCACTCGTGCCGACTTGCAATTCTTTAAATTCTTCTTCGTCAAGGTACGCGGAGTGCGGGTCTAAACCAGATAACATGCCCCGAATAGCATTGGTCATGAGGTCTTTATCTTTAACCTCTTCGACGTAGTTTTCTTTAATTCGCGAATAGACTTCCGAAAATTGCTGCAACTCGCCTAATGGTGGGGTGGCTTCAACGGTTTGCCGAAAAGCAAAAACATTCAGGCTGATACTGGTGGTTGCACCAATGAGTACGCCAGCCATAGTGCCAGCCAAAACGCGATAAGGTGTCTGCATAGGTTTTGATTTCTCCGGTTTTAATTTGCCTGACATCCCTGTGGGCAGTACGTTGTCATGTGTGGGCATTTTGACACAAATGCATCATTAACGACACCAAGATGCTGGGTTTTGTGGCGATGTTCCTTGACGGATTTCAAAGTATAGCCCGTCCTGAGCACGTCCACCGGAATTTCCAACCGCAGCAATGGTTTCATTAGCTTTCACGATTTCCCCTTCATGTTTATACACAGCACGATTGTAACCATAAAGACTCATGTAATTTTTATCGTGTTCAATAATAATTAAATGCCCGTAACCATTCATCCAGCCCGCAAAGATCACTTTCCCGCCTGCGACAGCGCGTACTTTGCTGCCACCTTTGGCGGCGAGCACCACACCACGCCAGCGTTGTTTTTCGTTACGCGCAGAGTTGAAAGGGTGCAAAATATTCCCCGCAACAGGCCAAGTGAGTTTACCTTTGAGCGTTGAAAACGGTTTGTCGGGAATAAAACGACTACTAGGCGCAGTACTCGTGGGTGGTTTTTTTGCCTTGATCAGTTCGTTTTCTGTGGAAGAAGGCGTGGTGGTAATCGCTTCTGTGGTATTCGAGCTGTCTGCTTCGGGGCGCACGGCTAAACGGTCGACGACGGATTGCAGTGCGCTCTCTTCTTGTTGCAGTTTGCTGAGTTGTTTTTCTTGGCTACGAATTTCGCGTTCCAAACGTTGTAGCATGGTGGTGCGTTCATTGAGCGTATTTTGCAAATCGGTTTTCTGTTTGTCCAACTCGCCTGTTAAGCCCTGCATATTGACGCGCTCTTGCTCAATGGTTGAGCGCACATTGTCCAACGACTTAACGGTTTTTTGAACCTTCCGAATGCGCTCAATGCGGTTGTCGTTCATGTAGCCGAAGTAGCGAATGGTGCGACTGATGTCTGAAGGGCGATCCTGACGTAATAGTAAGCGCAGATGGGACTGTTCGCCAGCGGAATAAAGAGCCTGTAACTGTTGTGCTAGCCCCGACTTCTGCTGATTCAATTCTGCATCAAGCTTTTGTTTTTTCTGATTAGCATCTGCTAACCGTGCGAGCGTGTCTTCGATTTTTTTTTCGGTTTGGTATTCTTGTCGCCCGATTTCCCCCAATTTTTGCTCGATACGGGTGACTTCTGCTTGTAATTGATCAGCGGCGGTTTTTTGAGTATCTAGCGTATTGGATAGCTGCCGGATTTCACTTTGCAAGGTTTGTTGCTTCGGTGAGTCTTCGGCATGTATAAACGTGCTGCTTAATAGCAGCGTAATGGGCAAGTAGCGGAAAATTTTCACGTTTAGTCAGAATTTTTAGCCTGTTTGAATGAAGGGCAGTTTATCATAAAAATGCAAAGCATCACTGCCGCTTAGCCACTGTATTATCGTATCCGTTTATAATAATATGCTAAACTTGACCCGCAATACTTCAGGATATTTGAAAAAGCTTATGTTGGACGAAATGAAGCAGGGCAATTCCGGCTGTGAGTTCACGATGGATGAAATGCTGGTCAAAGAGGAAGACATTGAGCGTGCATCCCGATCCTTAAAAGCCATTTCCCACCCGTTGCGTTTGAAAATTTTGTGTGTGTTAGGTGATAAAGAGATCAGCGTACAGGACATTGTGGATCATGTGGGGACATCACAAAGCAATATTTCCCAGCATTTAGCGATTTTGCGTGATAAGGGGATTCTTGCTTCTCGTAAGGATGCCAACCGTGTCTATTACCGTGTCGGCGATTCGCGCACTTTACGTTTAATCAGCATGATGCAAGAAGTGTTTTGCACCACTCCTCATTGATTGGTTGGGTCATGCGGCTTTCCATCGTAAAAATTCTTAAATCAGGGTTTACGTCATACAACAGGGTGTATATCTTTAGCGGCTATCATTAGTTTGAAAGGGCATACTGTGGAAGAGTATCTCGTTTTTGCCAGCAATCATCCTATGTTAATCATGGGGTTGGTTGCTATTATCGGTTTAATTATCTGGACTGAATTTAGCCGCGCCACTCGCAAATTTAAAATGGTCAGTGCCAGCGAAGCTGTGCAGTTGATCAATCGAGATAACACTGTGGTGTTGGATGTGCGTGAGGACAGCGAAACACGCGATGGTAAGATCAAAGGGGCGCGTCATATCCCATTGGCTAAACTCAAAACTCGTCTAGCGGAATTGGAAGCTTTCAAAGCGCAGCCATTGTTGGTGTATTGCCGCAGTGGGAATCGTTCCGCTCATGCTTGTAGTGTTTTGACACAAGAAGGTTTTAGCGATGTCTATAATCTCAATGGCGGTGTGATCGCTTGGGAAACCGCTAATCTCCCGTTGAGTAAACGCTGATTACCGCACTGCTGGTCATTTTTGACATTGGGTTAAAGCAAAAGCATGTCATCGGATCATGAAAATAAACCCCGTGCTCAAGCGCGGGTGCTCATGTATGTCACTCGTTCTTGTCCGTATTGTTGGCAAGCGCGACGGTTGCTAGAAGGTAAAAATGTAGTCATCGAGGAAATCGATGTCACGGGTAAACCTGAGGTGTGGCAAAGCATGGAAGCACTAACCGGACGGGATACCGTGCCACAAATTTTTATTGGTGAAGTGCATGTCGGCGGCTATGACGATATGGCAACACTGGACTGGCAAGGCAAATTAGATGCCTTGTTATTCGTAGCTTAATATGAGTCAACAAAAGGAAAGGGGTCAAGCATGAGTGAAGCACAACAAGAACAGCAGTTCATTATCCAACGTATTTATATTAAAGATGTTTCGTTTGAAGCACCCAACTCCCCATCGGTATTCACACAAGAATGGAATCCAGATACCAATTTGGATTTGAATACGCAAGTGAATCCATTAGCGGGTGATAACCATGAAGTGGAATTGTCAATCACGATTACCGTGAAAAGTAATGACAAAGTAGCGTTTTTGGTGGAAGTGACTCAAGCGGGTGTATTCTTCATTACAGGTTACGCGCCAGAACAATTGAATCACTTATTGGCAGCGTATTGCCCGAACATTTTGTTCCCGTATGCGCGTGAAGTGATTGCGAGTTTGGTCTCCAAAGGCAGTTTCCCAGAATTGCATTTATCACCCATTAATTTTGATGCCTTGTATGCACGTCGTTTGCAAGAAGAGCAGGCAAAATTGCAAGCAGAAGGCGTTCCTGCCTAATGAATGATGCCGTGCGTTCCATTACTAGCATCGCGGTGTATGGTGCGGGGTCGTGGGGCACGGCTCTTGCCCTACAATTAGCACGAAATGGCATTGAGGTTCTCATGTGGGACATCAGTGCTGTTCAAGTCACAGCGATTCAGCAAGCCCGCGAAAATACCCGTTATTTACCCGGTGTAGCGTTCCCCACGAATTTGCGCGTCACGGCTGATTTGCGTGAAGTTGCTACCTTTGCGGATTACCATTTGGTGGTTGTACCAAGTCACGGCTTTCGGGCTTTGCTGACGCAATTGCAGCCGTTATTGACCACGCAAGATGCGGTGATTTGGGCAACCAAAGGGCTGGAATTGGACACGGGTAAGTTATTGCATCAAGTCGTGCAAGAAACCTTACCGCAGTGCAGCGGGTTCGGTGTGGTTTCAGGACCAACGTTTGCTGCTGAAGTGGCACGCGGTTTGCCGACCGCCATGACCGTCGCAGCGACCCAAACCGATTTGGCGCAAGCCGTCGCGGAAGCCTTTCACGGTACGAACTACCGCATGTATTTCAGCCAAGACATTGTGGGCGTGGAACTCGGTGGTGCGATTAAAAACGTACTGGCGATTGCGGCGGGGATTTCCGACGGTTTGGGCTTTGGTGCGAATGCCCGTGCTGCGATTATTACCCGTGGCTTGGTGGAAATGTCACGCTTGGGGGCAAAACTCGGCGCACAATCGGAAACCTTCATGGGGTTAGCGGGGATGGGCGATTTGGTTTTGACCTGCACTGACAACCAATCGCGTAATCGGCGTTTGGGTTTGGCATTAGGGCAGGGGATTGATCTGGAAACCGCGATTGCGCAAATCGGGCAAGCGGTGGAAGGTGCGAAAACGGCACGTTCCATTGGCATTATCGCTGAACAAACGGGTGTAGAAATGCCGATTTGCCAACAAGTTTACCGCATTCTTTACGAGCAATTGCCGCCACGTCAAGCGGTGCAAGAACTGATCGCTCGCGCCATGAAAGCTGAATTTTAAGCCGTATTTCCTTCAACGTTGTTAGGTGTGTTATGAGCCAGCCGTATGCGATTGGGATTGTGATGGATCACATCCAAACCATTAATGTCAAAAAAGACAGTACCTTCGCCATGATGTTGGAAGCGCAACGCCGTGGTTGCCCACTGTATCACATCTTGCAAGGCGATTTGTTTTTGGACAATGGCGTGGTGTATGCGCAAATGCAGCCCGTCACGGTGCGTGATGATCCTTACGATTGGTTTACGTTAGGTGAAGCACAAACGCGCCCTTTGCGTGAATTACCCGTGGTATTAATGCGCAAAGACCCGCCGTTTGACATGGAATACATTTACAGCACTTATTTGCTGGAATTAGCCCACAAGCAAGGCTGTTTGGTGGTGAATCGCCCTGACAGCATTCGTGCCGCGAATGAAAAACTGTTTGCGACTTGGTTTCCGCAGTTCTGTCCACCGACACGAGTGACCCGTGACATGGCTCGGATTAAAGCTTTTCTCGCTGAACAGGGACGAATTGTCGTCAAACCGTTGGACGGCATGGGCGGTTCAATGATTTTCCAAGTGCGCCAAGATGACCCGAATCAAAACGTGATTCTCGAAACCATCACTGCACACGGTACGCGCACGGCCATGGCACAACGTTTTCTACCCGAATACAAACAAGGCGATAAGCGCATTCTGTTGATTGATGGCGAACCCTTCCCCCATGCATTGGCGCGTATTCCAGCGGAAGGTGAAGCGCGTGCTAATCTTGCAGCGGGCGGTACGGGCGTTGGGCACGATCTCACGGCACGCGAGTACGAAATTTGTACTGCCATTGCGCCCGTCTTACGGGAAATGGGCTTATTATTCGTGGGTTTGGATGTGATCGGGGATTACATTACCGAAATCAACGTCACCAGCCCGACTTGTATTCGCGAGTTGGATAAGATTTACCATGCGAATATCGCCAGCCTGCTGTGGGATGCCATTGAACGCAAGCTGGCGTGTTGAGCGGGCTTAGGCGGATTCTTGGAGTAACGCGTACAGGTCGTCTTTTAAACGAAGACGTTTAAGCTTTAATTCTTCAACAAAATCATCGGCGTGAACTTCAATGCCTTGTTCCGTGCGATGCAGTTGCGCATCAACGGCTTGGTATTCCTCAAACAAATTCGCGAAATGCTTATCTTCCATCTTCAATTGATGGATCTTTTCTTTGTACTCAGGAAATTCGGTGGCAAGATCGTGTGATTCTCCGAACATTCTTTATCTCCTCTGTTAATTTAATAGCAGGTTAGCACGCGGCTGGAATGCGGTTTGTGAGGAAAGTCAAAGGAGCGAACTATTCCTAATATCTGCTAAAATCGCGCTTTACCTCTAAAAGGGAGTTGGCTGTGAAAGCACGCGTTAAGTGGTTGGATAATATGAGTTTTGTGGGGGAGTCAGGCAGCGGCCATTCCGTGGTGATGGATGGTCCTCCTGAACTAGGTGGGCGGAATCTGGGGGTGCGCCCAATGGAAATGTTGTTGTTGGGATTAGGGGGGTGTTCCTCGTTTGATGTGGTGTTGATTTTGCAGAAATCTAAGCAAGCCATCACGGATTGCGAGGTGGAAATCGAAGCAGAACGCGCCGATTCCGAACCCAAAGTATTTACGCGCATTCATTTGCACTTTATCGTCAAAGGGCATGATTTATCACCAGAAAAGGTCGAGCGAGCGATACGTCTGTCCGCCGAAAAATATTGTTCGGCCGCCATTATGTTGGGCAAGACAGCAACGGTGACTCACGATTTTGAAATTCAAGCCGCAGACTAAATGTCCCAATGCGTCTGTCCTGCAAGAATGCGCCCCTTACATGCGCATAAGCTGTAATTTCACTTGCGTGTAGGGGCAGAGTTTTGCATAGTTCGCTCCCATACTGATTGCCTTGCAGTCAGTGGGGTTTGTGTTTGCAAGGACTCTAATTCGCAGGCATAAACATTCACTTACCGCATACTTATTTAAGAGGACCTCGAGCGTTGGTTGAACGTCATCAAAAGCAGATCCGCCTGCATGGTTTCAATAACCTCACCAAAACCCTAAGCTTCAACATCTACGATATCTGCTATGCGCGAAGCCCTGCACACCGCGAAGAGTACCTTGCGTACATCGACGAGGAATACAACGCCGACCGCTTAACTAAGATTCTGACAGATGTGGCTGACATCATTGGCGCGAATATCTTGAACGTTGCACGACAAGATTACGATCCACAAGGGGCAAGCGTTACCATATTGGTATCTGAAGAGCCGGTGATTGCGGAAGAGAAGTTGTCAAACAGTGCCAGACCTGGGCCATACCCAGAAGATGTGGTAGCGCACCTAGATAAAAGCCATTTAACCGTACATACTTACCCTGAAAGCCACCCTGATAATGGCATCAGTACGTTCCGTGCGGACATCGATGTTTCAACGTGTGGGCGTATTTCCCCGCTGAAAGCATTGAATTATTTAATACATAGTTTGGAGTCAGACATTGTCATCATGGACTACCGCGTGCGCGGTTTCACCCGTGATGTGAAGGGCAAAAAGCACTTTATCGACCACAAGATCAACTCCATCCAAAATTTCTTGTCACCAGAAACAAAACGTGCTTATTCCATGCTGGATGTGAACGTTTATCAAGAAAACATATTTCACACCAAAATGATGTTGAAAGAGTTTGATCTTGATAACTATTTGTTTGGTTTGGGTAAAAATGATTATTTCGAGCGTGATTTAAAGCAAATCGAAATGCAATTACGCAAAGAGATGAAAGAGATTTTCTACGGTAGAAATACCGGAAGTTTATAAAAACTTGGTGCATAACTGATGCAAGTGGAATGCTTGCATCAGTCTTATTAATCGATTGGGTGGATAAAAACAATAAGTTGTATTTCTGCCACACATTTGCATATTTAAAACAATTGAAACTTTCAATATAGCGATAACGTTAAATCTTCATCATTAGCATTGTTTTCTACTTCACTTGTTTGCTAATGTTGTGCCTACGCTGGGATGCCGTTAGATTCCTGGAATGGAATTCCAAAGGTTTATTTACCCTGGAAAGGTTATCAAAACTCAATTATGTGTAGTGGTCAGATAAAACCGTTTGTTTTATGTGCTTTGGGTCTGGGTATGGTGTTATTGGCTGGTTGTAATAATGAAACCACCAAAACAGCAGAGACCAATAAAAAAACTCAAGATTATCAAGTTCAATTAGCTCACGCTAAAAATACGGTTTCAGTTCCCTCCGTTAGTAAATTGCCTGTTGATGTGGATAGCCAAGTCACGCTATTAGACCGCGTTGTTTGGAATGCACAAAAACAGCAAGGCAAGATGTACCGTTATGGTGGTGAAAGCCCCGTAACAGGTTTTGATTGTAGCGGCTTAACGCAATTTGCCTTTGGGCAAGGAGCAGGTGTCGCATTGCCGCGTACCGCCGCCGAGCAATACAAAGCCGCACAAAAAGTTTCACGTCATCAAGCGACGAAAGGTGATTTGGTGTTTTTCAACACCAGCGGTCGCCGCATCAGCCATGTGGGTATTTATGTCGGTGAGAACAAATTTGTTCATGCACCGCGCACAGGGCGTGCGATTACAACGGATAAGATCGAAGGTTACTGGGCGCAACGCTTAGTAGGTTTTGGGCGTATTCCGGGTGCTTGCCGACCAGCTTATTCCTAAGCACGACGTTGTGAAAAAGGCCGCCACTGTAGCGGCCTTTTTTAGTCTGAGAACTAGCTAGAACTATTTCCCTTCAGGCGTTGTATACGGGGCAGGGGGCGGCGCAGGCATTGTGGGTGTGTCGCTAGCAGGGGTGCTCGGTGCTGTACTGGTAGCAGGTGGTGTATTGGTGTTTGCAGACGTGCTGCTATCAGATGGACTGGTTGAGCTGGAGCTTGGTGTTGCTGCTGTGTCACTGCTGCTGCCATTGCTCGATGTCGTAGAGCTAGTCGACGAATCGGTATTAGGTTGCGTTTGTTTTTGCTGATCCTGTGCGGATTCTTGCAGGCTGTCTTGCTCGCTTTCTACACTGCTGCTAGGGCTGCTTGCAGCGTTTGTTGTGCCGCTGGGAATGTCAACCTGTGGGCGGGCAATCATTAAACCAAGCACAGCAATGGCCGCGACGGTATAAATAATGGTAGGGATTTTCATCTCCAAACTCCTTGCTGAGTAACGGCGATTTAACCGTTCCCACGGACTACGTTTGCACGAAAGAATGTGAAACGTAGCTGTGCTTAGTGTCCGCCGTTTTTAGTGATTACGATTAATCGCAAGCCACGCTAATCCTTCGAGAGCTTGGCGGTAATCGCTAGGTGGTAAGCATTGCACGCTCGCAATGGCTAATTCGGTTTCGCGTTTTGCGCGTTCCAGAGTGTAAGCAATCGCGTCTGTTTCAGCAATGGCTTGCATAATCGTGTCTAAATACTGCAAACCGCCTTCTTCAATCGATTTTCGTAAAACGGCAGCGGTATCACCAGAACTGCGTTGTAAAGCAATAATCAGGGGAAGGGTCGGTTTACCTTCGGCTAAATCATCGCCAACGTTTTTGCCCATTTCAGTAGCATCTGCGGTGTAATCCAGCACGTCGTCGACCAATTGGAAAGCCGTGCCCAAGTGCATCCCAAATTTTGCCATTGCTTGTTCGGTTGTTTCATCTAAACCTGCCAGCACTGCACCGAGTTGGCAAGCTGCTTCAAATAGTTTGGCGGTTTTAGAGTGAATCACTTCCATGTAACGCGCTTCGGTGGTGTCGGGGTCGTGGCAATTGAGTAATTGCAACACTTCACCTTCGGCAATGGTATTGGTGGTGCTGGATAGGATTTCCATCACGCGCATACTGCCAACGTCCACCATCATTTCAAATGAACGCGAATACAGAAAATCGCCCACTAAGACGGCGGCTTGATTGCCCCATACATTGTTGGCGGTTTCTTTACCACGTCGCATGTCGGATTCATCGACTACATCGTCGTGTAACAAGGTGGCGGTGTGAATGAACTCAACAATCGCAGCCACATCAATGTGTCTCTCGCCCTGATACCCACAAGCTCGCGCGACTAATAGTGCCAACAATGGGCGCAAACGTTTACCTCCACTACCAATAATGTAGTGGCTAAGTTGGTTAATTAGCACGACTTCCGAATGCAGACGACGCTCAATTAAAGCGTTGACGGCTTGCATATCAGAATCAGCGAGTTGGCGTATTGAGTTGAAATCCATTGTAAAGGACACTACTGAAAGTCCCGAATGCTAGGAAGACAGCCACGCCGTGTCAAGCGATACTCCCGAATGCACGAATATTTTATTTGTCATTTGACCTTGACAAGTATCACGAGTAGAATCTTGCGGCTCTTTAACAGGACATTTTTTGGAGTTCACAATCATGTATGCGGTTATCGTAACGGGCGGTAAACAATACCGTGTCGCGCAAGGCGATAGCATCTTCGTTGAAAAACTGGATGCAGAAGCGGGCGCAAGCATTGATTTTGAAAATGTCCTGATGGTCGGGGAAGGTGATTCCGTGCAAATCGGCGCACCTTACGTTGCAGGCGGCAAAGTGACTGCAACCGTTAAAGCCCAGACTCGCGGCGAAAAAGTGCGGATCATGAAATTCCGCCGCCGTAAGCACCATCAGAAATGTACTGGTCACCGCCAGTATTTGACACAGATCGAAATCACTGCAATCACAGCGTAAGGGGATTCAGACATGGCACACAAGAAGGCAGGCGGTAGTACCCGCAACGGTCGCGATTCAGAATCCAAGCGACTGGGTGTAAAACGCTTCGGTGGTCAATTCGTATTGGCTGGTAACATTTTGGTTCGTCAACGTGGTACTCGTTTCCACGCGGGTGAGAATGTTGGTATTGGTAAAGACCACACTCTGTTTGCAAAAGCAAACGGTGTCGTTGTATTCCAACAAAAAGGCGCGGAAAATCGTAAATACGTTAGCATTCAACCTGTTGAAGCTTGCTAATAGACGACGATTACCGACCACGGAATCATTGCAGAAAGCCCCGCCTGTCGGGGCTTTTTGCGTATACAGGCACGAAACATGAAATTTGTTGATGAAGTAACCATCCGCGTCAAGGCGGGTGATGGTGGCAATGGCTGCGTCAGCTTTCGCCGCGAAAAATACATCGAATACGGTGGTCCTAACGGTGGTGATGGTGGGGACGGCGGTGATGTGTATTTGGTTGCTGAGCGTAACTTGAACACCTTGGTCGATTTCCGTCACGAACGCTACTATGAAGCGCAACGCGGCGAAAACGGCATGGGTAGCAACATGACCGGACGACGCGGTGATGACAAAGATGTCAGCGTTCCGGTTGGCACGGTGGTGTATGACGATGAAACGGGCGAACTCATCGGCGATTTAACCGAAGCCGGACAAAAGCTCATGGTGGCAAAAGGTGGCTGGCACGGTTTGGGTAATGTGCGTTATAAAAGCTCAACCAACCGTGCTCCGCGTCAATCCAAACCAGGGACACCTGGGGAATTACGCACCTTGCGCCTTGAGCTGAAAGTGCTGGCGGATGTGGGTTTGTTGGGCTTACCGAATGCAGGTAAATCCACGCTCATTAGTGCGGTTTCTTCCGCCCGCCCGAAAATCGCGGATTATCCTTTCACCACTTTGTATCCGAATCTGGGCGTGGTGCGCGTTGGGGCATTGCAAAGCTTTGTGATGGCGGACATCCCTGGTTTGATCGAAGGGGCAGCAGAAGGCGCAGGTTTGGGGATTCAATTCTTACGCCATTTGGCGCGTACCAGTTTACTGCTACATGTGGTTGATGTTGCGCCAATGGCAGAGGAAAATGAACCTGTACGGGCGGTACGCACCATTGAGGCGGAATTGGAAAAGTACAGCGGTGAGCTGGCGCAATACCCGCGTTGGTTGGTGTTGAATAAAATCGATGTATTGCCGCCGGAACAACGCGAATCCCATTGCCAAGCAATCGTGGATGCGTTGAGTTGGCAAGGACCTGTGTTCCGTATTTCAGCAGCGACAAGCGAAGGTACGCAGGATTTGTGTTTCTATATCATGCAATATCTGGACGAGAATGCAGAACAACAGAACTGATTTTATGCCCGCCACTCAACGTTGGGTGGTAAAAATCGGCAGCGCGTTATTGACCCGCGATGGTGAAGGTTTGGATCGTGCTGCCCTAGCAGAGTGGGCAGGGCAAATGGCACGTTTGCGCCAACAGGGGGTGGAAATCGTGCTGGTTTCCTCTGGTGCGGTGGCAGAAGGCATGAGTCGCATGGGTTGGAAAACCAAACCCAAAGCATTATTTGAAAAGCAAGCGGCGGCGGCGATTGGGCAGATGAGCTTGATTCATGCGTATGAAATGGTGTTTCAGCAACACGGTTTTCATACCGCGCAGGTGTTATTAACTCATGAAGATGTGGCGCATCGGCAACGTTATTTGAATGCGCGTAGTACTTTACGCACGTTAATCGGCTTAAAGGTTATCCCTGTCATTAATGAAAATGATACGGTTGCCTTTGAAGAGATTCGTTTGGGTGATAATGATACACTAGGGGCGTTGGTGGCGAATTTGGTCGATGCGGACGTGTTGGTAATCTTGACTGATCAACAGGGTTTGTACGATAAAGACCCGCGTAAGTTTGCCGATGCGCAGCTTATCCATGAAGGTTGTGCCAATAACCCAGATTATCTGGACTTCGCTGGTGGTGCTGGTACGCTGATCGGCAGCGGTGGTATGCGCACTAAGGTTCTTGCTGCACAACGTGCTTCGCGTTCGGGGTGTGCAACGGTGATTGCATCCGGTCGAGAACCACAGGTCTTGGAACGTTTACGTCAGGGGGAGCAGTTGGGAACATTATTGTTGCCCGAAGCTGCCCCTATTGCTGCTCGCAAACAGTGGATTGCGGGTAATTTATCGGCAAAAGGAACGTTATGGCTGGATGCAGGTGCAGTCGAGGCTATTTTAAATACGGGTAAGAGTTTATTGCCGGTGGGTGTTTTAAAAATTGAAGGTGTGTTTGATCGTGGAGAGGTCGTCAGTTGTTTAACTGAAGATGGGCGTTTAATTGCTAAAGGATTAGTGAATTATTCCAGCGAAGAAGCCGACCGAATTAAACGTCATCCCAGTAAAGATATTGAGCTGATTTTAGGTTACGTTGATGCATCTGAATTAATCCACCGTGATAATCTCGTTTTGCTTTAGCAGTTGCTTTTAATGAGAGAGGATGGCGATATGGATAGCGAACGCTACAATATTCAAGTGTCAGTCGAAAGTCAGTATATCGAAAAAGAATCCGACCCTGATCAAGGGCGTTATGTTTTCGCTTATACGGTTACGATTGTGAATCAAGGCAGTGTTCCCGCTAAATTACTGACGCGCCATTGGATTATTTCGGATTCGGATGGGCGCGTACAAGAAGTGCGTGGTGAAGGGGTGATCGGCGAGCAGCCTTATTTGCAACCCGGTGAAGGCTTCCGTTATACCAGTGGTACGATTCTCGACACGCCTGTAGGTGTCATGCAAGGATCGTATCAAATGTTGGCGGATGATGGTGAGCATTTTGATGCGCCTGTTTCACCGTTTCGTTTAGCGAATCCCCGATTGTTGCATTAATTATCCAAATATTTTAGGGGAAATAGATGGGGCTTGTGCATTCGATACGCAAACCCCATTGCAGCATCACATTCCTTGTGAATAGCCGCAAAAGTAGTGTGTCACTTTGAGGTTAATAAATAGACCTGATTTAGAATAAAAATGATAAAAATTTAAACTAGACACACAATATTTTGAGTGTAGGCGAAAACTATTAGAAAGCAACCCCGCCGTTTATCTATTGCTGCTGGACAGTTCTGGTAATTCAACGCAATATTAATCGCAATAAGAAAAATAAATGTGTGTTGTATTCAAAAGAAGTTTTTTTACTTCTTTAAGCATGAATCATGTTGGTTCATCAATAAAAACAACAAGTGGTATCCATGAGTAACCCAGACAAGCCTAGTCATGCTAAAGGTATCCTTGCGTTATCCGTTTTGTGTGGTGCGACATTGCAAAGTCAATCCGCTGAGGCCGCTATTTACACTTATGTTGATCAAGACGGGACACGCTGGCTGACCAATGCCCCAAAACAAGGTAATAAATACAAACTGGTCGCCAAATATGGCGCACCGCAGAAGAATGCACCGAAGCCTAAAGCGCGAGTAACGGCCAGTTACAACCCAACGCCAGGTATTTACAGTACCAACACAGGGTACGTCGCTAGTAGCTTCGCTGCTCCGGCAGCAGGCATTCCAGCACGTCATTGTGGAGGGCAAACCCATGCGCAACTAGAGCGTAAGTTAGATCCACATTTGGACTCTTTGCGAGCCTTCTCACGCAGTTACGGCGTGGAAGAAAACTTGATTCGTGCGGTAATGAAGCAAGAATCATGTTTTAAGGCTTCCGCCCTTTCACGAGCGGGTGCAATTGGGTTGATGCAGTTGATGCCTGGGACTGCCGACCAAATGGGAGTAGGTAATGCATGGGATCCACACCAAAACATTGGTGGTGGTGTGAAATACCTCGCGCAAATGTTGCGTGAGTTTAATGGTGATAAAGCTCTAGCATTGGCTGCGTATAATGCAGGCCCTGGTGCTGTGCGCAAATACAATGGGATTCCCCCTTACAAAGAAACCCAGAATTATGTGTCTCGCATTATGACTGAATACAATCGCTTACAAAACACCCAAACGGTTGCAAGTGCGACAGGTTATCAACGCCAAGCACGGGTAACAACAGCGGGAAATCGTGGTTACGGTTGGGCAAAGCCCGTGCAGGAATTTAGCGTATTTCGTGGAAGAGGTTAATTCAGTAAGAGGACATGGTTTTAACCATGCTAAATTCCAGAAAAGGAATATCCAGTTTCTTCTCCAACCCTGTTGGCAATGCCGCAGGGTTTTTTTCATTCTTCGGGCGTGCATACAGTCTGGCAAGGATTTCACGCTAGGTGTATCCTTGCTCGTTTCCTTTTTTAGTTGTGGAGATAAGCAAAATGTCAATGTCTGACCGTGATGGGGTAATTTGGTTAGATGGTGAACTCGTGCCGTGGCGCGATGCCAAAACTCACGTTCTGACGCATACCCTGCATTATGGCATGGGGGTATTTGAAGGCGTGCGTGCTTATAAAACCGAACAAGGCACGGCTATCTTCCGCTTGCAAGAACACACCGACCGTTTATTCAATTCTGCTAAAATCATGCGCATGAACATGCCATTCAGCAAAGACGTGTTGAATGAAGCGCAACGGGCGGCAGTGCGCGAAAACAACCTCGAATCCGCTTACATGCGTCCAATGTGCTTTTACGGTTCGGAAGGCATGGGCTTGCGTGCTGACAACCTGCAAACGCACGTCATGGTAGCAGCGTGGACATGGGGCGCGTATTTGGGTGCGGAAAACATGGAAAAAGGTATTCGCATTAAAACCTCTTCCTTCTCGCGCCATCACGTCAACGTCACCATGTGTAAAGCCAAAGCCAATGGCAACTACATGAACTCCATGCTCGCATTGCGTGAAGCTCTGGACGACGGTTACGACGAATCATTGGTGCTGGACGTGGACGGTTTCGTATCGGAAGGTAGCGCGGAAAACTTCTTCCTCGTCAAAGAAGGCATTCTCTACACGCCGGATTTAACCGCTGCATTGGATGGCATTACCCGCAAAACCGTGATTACCTTGGCGCGTGATCTGGGCTACGAAGTGCGTGAAAAACGCATTACCCGCGATGAAGTGTACGTCGCGGATGAAGCCTTCTTCACGGGGACAGCAGCAGAAGTCACCCCGATTCGTGAATTAGACCGTCGCCCAATTGGTGCGGGTACACGCGGACCCATCACGCAACAGTTACAAGCTTTGTATCTGGATGTGGTACACGGGCGTGTGGAAAAATACCGTCATTGGTTGACTTACGTTTAAGCACTAACGACACAAACAGTGGGAGGTTTTATGGCGACACCAACAACGGCAGATTACAAACGCTTGGGGGAAACCCGCGAAGTGGTCATCAAAGCGCAGGCGTTGCCGCTGCATTGCCCGACCGATGACAGCGCGTTGTGGTGTGCGCATCCGCGTGTGTTTTTGCCGATTACGCAAAACGCGGATAAAACCGCTCGCTGCCCGTATTGCGGTACGTTGTACCGTTTGCTGGACTGAACATGGCGTTTCAGCCAGCACGTTGCTTGGTCGTTGGCCCTTCGTGGGTCGGCGACATGGTAATGGCGCAAAGCCTATTCATTGCGCTGCAACAGCGTTTCCCCGCCTTGGCGATTGACGTGCTCGCGCCCGCGTGGAGCAAACCGATCTTAGCCGCCATGCCGCAAGTGCGCGATGCCATTGAGATGCCTTTGCAACACGGCGAACTGGCATTAACCACGCGCTACCAATTGGGCAAACGCTTACGCGCTCATCAATACGATTGGGCGATTGTGTTACCGCGCTCTTTGAAAGCCGCGCTCGTGCCGTTTTGGGCAAAGATTCCGGTGCGTACAGGCTACAAAGGCGAAATGCGTTACGGTTTATTGAACGACATACGTCCACTGGATAAAAGTGTGCTCACCATGACGGTGCAGCGGTTTGTTACGCTTGGTTTACCAGCCGCTACCGCATTGCCACCTGCGATTACTGCGCCACGTTTGCAAGTGTCCACGAGCGATCTGGCAGCCGTGCAACAGCGATTTTTACCGTCTACCGCGCCAATACTTGCCTTGTGTGCGGGGGCGGAATACGGTGGTGCGAAACGTTGGCCACCGCAATATTTCGCGACCGTTGCGCAACATTGGATTCAGCAAGGTGGACAAGTTCTGTTACTCGGTTCGGGTAAAGACGCGCCCGTTACCGCGCAAATTGCTAGTAGCGTCAATTCCCCTGCGTGCGTGGATTTGGCAGGCAAAACCAGCTTGCAAGAGGTCATGGCATTATTAGCCGTGGCGGATAAAGTCGTCAGCAATGATTCCGGCTTAATGCACATTGCAGCGGCTGTCGACACGCCTGTGATTGCGTTGTACGGCTCATCTGACCCGACTTATACCCCACCGTTAAATGACAATGCGCGTATCCTGTCTTTGGGCTTGGATTGCAGCCCTTGTTTCAAACGCGAATGCCCATTGGGGCATCTCGATTGCTTGCGCAAACTTGAACCACAACAAGTCATTTCCTTGCTGTAACGCATAAAACCGTGTCGTGCTCCATGTTATGCTGGTGAATCGCAAGATTCCCCTAATAAGGTGCAAAGTATGGATGTCGAACAGCTCAAGATTCGTAGTTATTTGGCGAAGTGTTCGCCGCTGAAAGAGTTACCCGCTGAGTGGTTGGATAAACTCGCGCAAGCCGTGACGTTTCAATGTTGCCCGCCCAATACCGATGTGATGCAGGTGGGGGACATGAATCAGCATGTGTTATTGATTCGGCGTGGGGCGATTGATGTCTTTGCGGAAAACGGCGAACTGTATGGACGGTTCGGTAAAGGCGATTGGGTTGGTTATCGTTCAGTTTTGCGTGGTGGCGTGGTGAGTTTTAATGTGCGCACCTTGGAAGACTGCCTGTTTTTTGCGATTCCTGCCGAATTGTTCTTGGAATTAGTGGATAGTTTCGAGCGCGTTTCGCAGTATTTTTCAGAGCGCAAACCCGAACGCTTGCGCAGTGCGATCCAAGAAATGCGCGGTTCGGATGATTACGCCATGATTACCCTGCATGTGCGTGATTTGATGAAAGCTCCATTGCTGGTGAAAAAAGATATTTCAGTGCAGCAAGTTGCGCAATTAATGACTGAAAATAAAATGCGCACCGCGATTGTCACTAAAGAAGATGCCAGTTTACATGGTATGGTGACGGACACTGATTTCCGGCGCGTGGTGGCGGAAGGTTTGGATGTCAAACAGCCGATTGGGGCGATTATGACGCTAAACCCTTGCACTTTGGCACCGAGTGATCAAGCTTCAGAGGCATTATTGTTGATGGCGCGACGCAATTTACGCCATGTTCCTGTGGTTGCTGAAAATCATGAGGTGGTTGGGGTGATTTCTGCCACCGATTTGCTGCGTGGGCAAAGCCATAATGCGATTTACATGGTTGGCGATATTATGACCGCTACCGATGTGGCGCGATTGGCGGAATTGAGCAAAGGTTTACCGCGCGTGTTGGTCGGTTTGGTGCAACACAGCCTGCCTGCGAAAGACATTGGGCACGCCATTACCTCGATTGGGCAAGCGATTGCCCGGCGTTTGCTGATTATGGCGGAGGAAAAATACGGCAAACCGCCCGTGCCTTACGCCTTTATTGTGGCGGGTTCAATGGCGCGGCGCGAACAAACTGCACATTCGGATCAAGATAACGGCATGATTTTGTCGGATGCTTATAATGAAGCTGAACACGGGGAGTATTTCCGTCATGTGGCGCAATTCGTCAGTGATGGTTTAAATGCCTGTGGTTATGTGTATTGCCCTGGCAATATTATGGCGACTAATGATCAATGGCGGCAGCCGTGGTCAGTGTGGCGCAGTTATTTCATTAATTGGATTGAAACGCCGAATGGTCAAGCTTTATTAAATGCCAGTATCTTCTTTGATTTGCGTTGTTTACATGGTGACGAGAGTTTATTGGATAGTTTACAAAGCGATATTCTTGGGCGCACGCGCACCAGCACTTTATTCCAAGCCTTTATGGCAAGTAATGCCTTAAGTCACAAACCACCGATTGGCTTTTTCCGTGGTTTTGTATTGGATAAAGACAAAGAGGGTGGCGCAGAAAAAGGCATGGACATGAAAACCCGTGGCGTTGTGCCTGTGATTGATTTGGCGCGGGTTTATGCTTTAGCAGGTGGTTTGTCTGCTGTGAATACATGGGAGCGTTTGGATGCAATCGCAAAACAAGGTGGTTTAACCCAAGTTAATATTGATGATCTCCGCGATGCTTTTGAGTTTATTAGCATGGTACGTTTACAACACCAAGCTAAACAGATTGAAAAAGGACAAAAACCCAATAACTACGTCCCGCCTGAAGAATTGTCTGCACTGGAACGTCGTCATTTAAAAGATGCGTTTGATGTGATTAACTCTTTACAAGACACCATGTCTGCCCGTTATCAAGCAGATCGCTTCCGTTAATGGATTTTAGTAGACTTGTTCCACCACGCAATTGGTAATATTGCGGATGGATTTGCTAAACTCTACGCCGATTAAATACAGTGGTTGATTTAACATGCGGTATTTATCGGCGTAGCATTTGCTATGCATTTGCGGTAAAGCAGAGCCTTCGCCACTGGTTTCCATTACTTTAAATTCAAATAAATAAATGTGCTGATTGAATTTAACCGCCATGTCTAATCGCCCAAGGCTAGAGCTATCTTCGACAATGGTGTCAATGCCTAATGCGGCAAAGTGCGAATAAAATACGCTGGCATAAAAGCCCTCGTATTGGGCAATCACGCCTTTGTTGCTGTCATACCATTGGTGCGGAATGCTGGCAAAAAAAGCATGGAAAAGATTTTTCAGTTCATTTACCGCATTACGTTTTAAAATGCTGATTAATTTCATGCGATTACGCAGCGCAAGGCTTTCATTTACGCCATATGCACCGAGTAAGCTGGCATTTAAACTGCTTTTAACTTCGTGATTGGGATAACCTAACGTGTATAACCAATGCCCCAATAATGGTTCTTCCACTTTGTGAATGGTTAAATAGCCTGTTTGGAATAACAAAGCTTCATTGCTAATGTATTCAATATCAAAGGCAGATAATAACGCGCTATCGGATTGTAATTGTTCCAAATCGGGCGTGTAAAAATGATTGTTTGCTAGGTGCTGAATTAAAAAAGACGGCGTGCCTGTTTCAAACCAATAGTTTCTAAATTCACGGGTGCGGAATAATTGCAGAATATCAAACGGATTGTAAACACCTGTACCTAGCCAGTTATAGCCATTATACCAGTGCCGAATTTGTTCACGGTCTAGTCCATCTAATTCAGGGGCAAATACGGTGTCTATATCATTATCACTGTAACCGCATAAGGCTGAATAGAGTTTATCCAATGTAAGGTCGTAAAGGTTATTCAGCCCAGAAAATAAACTGACTTTGGAAAATTTAGTAACGCCAGTCAAAAGACTGAATTTAATGTACGCATCGTAGTCTTTAATGGTCGCATAAAAACCGCGTAAGAAATCCCGATTCACTTGCGCAATATCAGGGTTCGCCAACGCGTCCAAAATCGGTTTGTCGTATTCGTCAATTAAAATAATAACAGGTTGCTGTATTATTTCATGCAGTTGTACGATTAAATCCGCAAAACGTCCGCCCGCCGTTTCAAAGCGACGAGTAATGGCAAAATGCTGTTCTAAGTGGCTTAACTGCGTGTTGAGTGTGTCAGGTAAACTGGTGGTGTTATTAAAATTATTGCTGCCAAAACTAAAACGCAGCACAGGGTATTTAAGCGACCAATCCCATTGATCATGCACGGCTAAACCGCGAAATAATGGTTCATTACCTTCAAATAATTCTTTAATGGTGTCCAATAATAAACTTTTGCCAAAGCGACGCGGGCGCGAGAGGAAATAATGCTTACCTTCACTCACTAATTGTCGGGTGAAAGCTGTTTTATCAACATAGTAATAATCATTTTGCCGAATTTCACGGAAGGTTTGGATACCAATGGGCAGTTTTTTGCGATTCATAAACCGTTACCGAACGCTAGACTGAAGGTGTGAAACCTAGTCTAGCATGAATCCGCGCCGCGTGGTGTTGTGCCAGCGGCGCGGCTGAGGTGGATTAGTATTGAATGCGAGCGTAGTAGGTTTTTTGCGCTTCGGCGCGTGCTTGCCCTAAAGTGGTAATGCCTTTTTCCATGAGTAGCGGAATCATGTGTGCAAAGATTTCCGCCGTGACGAGAGCATCCCCGAGTGCTGTGTGTCGTCCGATAATGGTGACATTAAAGCGTTCGGCAATGGCTTCGAGGCGGTGCGATTCTTGATTTGGATGTAGTACTGCTGATAGTAGCAGCGTATCCAAAACGGGGTGATCAAAAATCACGCCTGTTTTAGCTTCTTTCACTTGCAAACAGCGCATATCAAAAGCGGCGTTATGTGCGACCAAAACAGTATCTTGTGCGAAAGTGTGGAACGCTGGCAAAACCTGATCAATCGTCGGTTGCCCTTTCACCATTTCAGGGCGAATGCCATGAATCGGAATCCCCGCTGCGGGAATGGAGCGTTTGGGGTCAATTAGTTGATCAAAACTCTCGTGTTGACGAATCTTACCGTTGACGATGCGTATTGCGCCGATTTGGATGATTTCGTCGCCACCTGCGGGGTTTAATCCGGTGGTTTCGGTATCGAATACGGTGTAGGTCAATTCGCTGAGTAAACGATCATCCATTGAACGTGATTGTTCAGTATTTTTGAATAAATCAAAGTCGTAATATTCGGGGCGACTGTCGTTATTTAAAAAGACGCTGGCTGATAGTTCTTCTTGTGGGCTGGCTAATGGCAACAAGAAGCGAAAAAACATGCGTCCGGTGTTGGATTCGCGTTCGCACCACGATTCACCGCTGTGACGGTTGAGAACGTCTTGCACTGTTAGTGACATGGTTTCCGTACCAATGCGAATTTGTTCGAGTTCCCAACCAATTACTGCTTTGGTAATGCTTAAGGTTGGTGCCCATAACAAATCTAATTGTGCTCGTTGTCCGTTTTCTTGCAGGCGTAATTGCACGGTGTCGACGTGGCAATCTTCGTACAAGCGTCCAGCTAAGTGCACCAAGGCTTGTAATAGCGAAAAGCTTTCGACTTTTAGCCAGAGTTTGGTGTCAACCTCATCCCACGCCGCTTTTATAGGCAAGGTGGCTTCAATGCGTCGCACGGCGGCTTCGATTAAATCTGCACCGTGCATTTCTTCCAGTGACCAGCGTGAGCGCAAGTTTTGGGTGGAGGAACTTTGCATTTCGGCAATGCGTTGCCCCAAACCGTGAATTTCATCGCGAACGACAGCGAATAAACGTTCACGCATGTCGGGTTCAATATCTGGGTATTCCAACACTTCGATGGCGGCTTGTGCATTGGCAATCGCGGCGCGGCTGCCTTCAGTGAGGGTGAATAATAGGCGGTCTTTTTCTGCATCAGCTTCAAAGTCACGGGTAATATTATCCAACATCATGACAAAGCCCGTGATGTCATTGGTATCCACGGCTCGCACGGGGGCCATTTGTACACGCAATAACTGTCCGGCTTGGGTCGATGTAATGAATTGCGCGATAGGCGATGCCGCACCACGTTGCAGACGGTTTTGAATATTTTCTAGGGCGTGGGTTACTAATTTACGGTCAAAAATACTGTAAATCGAACGTCCTAACCCCAGCAATTCGCCCCCACCTGCTGCGCTAGGGCTTTTGGATAAGGTGCGAAATTGCATTCGTGCTCGATTGTTATACAGTAAGACGCGCCCATCGAGATTACACACCACCACGCTTTGCGTCAGTTCGGACATTAACGCCGCCAGACGGTTTTTTTCTTGTTCCGTGGCGTGGCTGGCGGTTTTGACACGCTCATCCATTTCACTGCGTAAGGCTTCACGTTGGTCCACGAGGGCGTTAATCAGTTCGGTCAGTTGTTGGTTTTCAATGCTACCTTGTGGAATTAAGCGGCGTTTGACATCCGTGCCTAACAGCACTTTGCCTTCCTCTAGCAAGCGTGCGGGGGCGGTCATGAAATAGCCGACTAGCTGTTTGAGCACCAGCCCAACCACAAAGAGCGAAATCGCCCACATGAACAGCAATAAAAAGACCCTAGGGCCAATAGCAGTCATGAGCATTTGCCGTTCGTTGTCGTCTAAAGCAGCCCAAATCAAACCGCCTGTCACCGCCAGCCACGCCAAACACACCAGCCCGACCACACCGACCCCAAGCACAATGCGCCAATCGATTTTCTTCATACGCCCGTCTCCAATAGGGTTTTGACTTTTTGCACCAGTTCTTTGGTGGAAAACGGTTTGACCACATAGGCATTCGCACCTAGGGCTAATCCTTTGGCGACATCGGTATCGCGTCCTTTGGCGGTGAGCATGAGAATTAATGTGTCTTGCAGTTCAGCGTCAGCGCGAATCGCTTGGCAGACTTCTAGTCCAGTTTTTTTGGGCATCATGACATCCAATAACACCAAACGCGGGCGTTGGCTGCGAATATTGCTTAGTGCTTCTTCGCCATCATGAGCCACACTGACTTGGAAGCCTTCGCGTTTCATTAGGTATTCCAATGAAAGCAAGATATTGGGTTCATCGTCAGCAATTAATAGGCGTTCATGCATAGGTAACTCCTCCTCCTCGTGAATTTCAGCCATTTGTGTGTGTGATTACCGTATTGACGGTGGTTTCGGCTACTGTGAGTGCTGTTATTGGGTGTTGGATTCGTGCAAGCGAGGCAGGAAAAAGCTAAAACACGCACCTTTTCCTATGGCGGATTGCAGCCATATTTTTCCTCCAAAATGTTCCACAATCTGCCGACTAATCGGTAAGCCTAATCCCGTACCCTGCGGTTTGTGATTAGCATGACTGGCTTGACGAAATTTTTCAAAGATGACGGCTTGTTGTTCAGGGGCGATACCTTCCCCATTGTCTTGTACTGCAATGGTAATGCCTTCTGGCGCATCCGTTAAGTACACATCCACTCGCCCTGTGTGTGGCGGGATAAACTTCACCGCATTGGAAAGCAAATTCAACATCACTTGCATTAAACGATCCGCATCGGCGCGAATCGGCGCAACATCAGCGGGGGCGTGAACGGTAAGTGTTGCACCGTGTTCGTGATACATACCCGTGATGCTGGCAACGGCTTGTTGAATAATGTCGCGCATATCGACATCGCTATTGTGCCATTGTGCGTGTCCGGCTTCGATTTTTGCCATGTCGAGCACTTGATTGACCAACCGCCCTAAACGTTCGGTTTCGTGGATGACAATGGTTAAAAATTGCTGGCGTTGTTCGGGGGGCATGTCGGGGTCGTCAAGCATCATTTCCGATAAAGCCCGAATCGAGGTGAGCGGCGTGCGTAATTCGTGCGTTACGGATGACATGAAGTCGTCTTTCAAACGATCAAGGCTTTTCAATTGTTCATTGGCGGCGCGTAATTCGCTAGATGCTTGTTCTAACGCCTGCGAATAAGCGCGAAGTTCGGAAGCCTCTTCAAGGATGCGTAATACATCGTCCATGCCCAAGGTTTCTTCGTCGACCACCGAAGCCACCATAATGTGAGCCGAAGCTGTGCCAATCGCCCCCGCTAATTGCGTTTCCACGAATTGCACCAAATGCGCATCAGCAGGTAATGCTGTCACCAGTATGCCTAAACGGGTGGCGTATTGTTGTAACAGTTGCTGGCTTTTTTCCTGCCCTAAAAACCGTTCAAGTAAGGCGGTTAAGGCGGTCACGGTGGCTGTGCCTTGCCAAAAAACGGGTGGTGTTGAAGGAATGGGTGTGGCGGTGGTACGTTCAAACACATCCACAAACAACACGGCTTGGCTGGCTTCACGCGCAGATGGGGTTTTCCACAGCGAAACACTGACGTAGAGCACGGTGTTAATGAATAAACTCCAAAACAGCGCGTGGGTAAGGTTATCCAAACCTTGTAAACCGAATAACGCTTCTGGCTTTAACCACGCAATGCCCCCTAAACCGTGTTGCAAAAAGTCATTCGCAATCCAACCGGATTTCGCCAGTGACGGTAGCATTAAGGTGTATGCCCATAGCGTAAAACCAGCGAGTAATCCGGCGAGTACCCCGCTTTTGCGCCCCCCTTTCCAATACATGCCACCGAGCATGGCGGGGGCGAATTGTGCAACCGCTGCAAAGCTAATCAGCCCAATACTAACGAGTGCGTAAGCTTCGCCAGCCAAGTGGAAGTACACATAACCCAGCAGCAGAATCGCCACAATGGCTATGCGGCGGATGTTAAGTAAAACACGGGTGAGATTGCCTTGCCCCGTAAGTTGGCTACGCAATAACAAGGGCATTACCAAGTCATTGCAAATCATGGTGGAAACGGCAATGGTTTCCACAATTACCATGCCTGTTGCAGCAGATAAGCCACCAATGAATGCCAATAACGCCAAACCTTGCTGACCTTGCGCTAAGGGTAGGGAAAGCACGAAATATTCAGGATTATTCAGCGGATTATTAGCAAACCCAAGCAGCCCGCCTAGCGCAATCGGCAAAACAAACAGGTTAATCAGCAATAAATACAGTGGGAAAACCCACACAGCGCGTTGTAAATGGCGTTCATCGACGTTTTCCACCACCATGACTTGGAATTGACGCGGCAGGAAAATCACCGCCAGCATGGCTAGTAGCAGTAAAGCAAACCACTGGCTGTAAGCAAAATGGGTATTTGCAGGAAAGCGTAGCAATGTTTGTAATGCAGGTTGGCTATTAACGCGCTGGAATAAATCGCCAAAGCCATCGAATACGCCATACACCACGAATAAACCCACGGCTAAAAACGCGGTGAGTTTCACTAAGGATTCAAATGCAATAGCCGCGACCATGCCTTCGTGGCGTTCGGTATTATCCAAATGCCGTGTGCCGAATACGATCGTAAAACTGGCTAAAGCCAGAGCAATGTACAGTGTGCTGTCTTGCCACCAAGTAACGGGGGCTGCATGAGGTTGGCTGGTTAAAACGGCATAACCGCCCGCGACTGCTTTCAATTGCAAAGCAATGTACGGCACGATGCCAATCACTGTCATCAAGGTGACCAGCCCCGCTAACCCCGCACTTTTGCCATAACGACTGGCGATAAAATCCGCGATGGAGGTAATGCGATAGGTTTTAGCAATGCGGATCATTTTGCGCAACACCAACCAGCCCAGTACCATACCTAACGTTGGTCCTAGGTAAATCGGTAAAAACCATGCGCCACTGCTAGCGGCACGTCCGACACTGCCGAAATACGTCCACGCCGTGCAATATACCGCCATTGACAAAGCGTACACCCACGGGCTGGCGATCAGGGAACGCCCGCAGGCTGCGCGTTTATCCCCCCACCATGCAATGGCAAAGAGTACGAGCAGGTACGCGAACGATGCGGCAACAACAACACTACCAGACATAACAACGCGTTATCAGGTTAGTCATTCAGGTTGTGTAACGCTAATGATCATTAGGCTAGGAATGATCATGTCGTTCAATGAGCCAAGCCAAGGCGGCGATTAAAACGCCCCAGACTAAGAACAGACCAATGGGAAACAGTGGGATGCTGAACAATGTTGCCTCACTATTCCACAAAGACAGTAACGGGAAGTTGAGTAATGCCCAACCTACTAAAAACAGCACGACAAGTCGTTCCGAGGTTATGCCTTTCAACATGAGATTCCTCCTCTCTCATTCTGATCAACAGTTTACATAGGATGAGTGGGGAAAGCATTGACTTCTGGCAAGAAGCCTCATGTTTGTTGAGTATAACTCACCTGTATGGTGAACTTTTTTACCGTGATGCGCACATATACAGAAGAGGCTAAAATGGCTTAAACTGAACGATTCGCTGCCTGAGTGAAATGGTGAAACCATTGTATAATCGGGCGTAGTTTAGGTTAATTGGATTTAAAGCAGAGCTAACCATGGCACGAATTACAGTTGAAGATTGCTTGCAGTATGTGGACAACAACTTTGAATTGGTCTTAAGAGCGGCAAAGCGTGCGCGTGATATTTCGCACGGTGCACAACCTTTAGTCGCTGAAGAAGGTGATAAACCCACTGTGATTGCATTGCGTGAAATCGCGGAAGGTTTGTTGGGTAAAAAATCAACTGCGCAATCTCATCACGATTAATTGCATTGTAGGCAAAGGCAGCAATGCCTGTTGATGACGGGTCGGCAGGCATTGAATTAAAGAGCAAATTACACAAAATACCATTTCTCAAAACGTTCGGTGCGGAGGTTTTATGTCAGATGACACACTATACCTTGGGCCACCTCCAGACGATCGCGTTCAAGGTTTTCATTCGTATGAGCAAACGCCATACCAAGCCCACTCGACTATTCACAGCCGTTCTAGCTACCCACCGGATAATGACATGATGTCTGAAACCCTTTCGCCAGCCGAATTACACCCTATGCCGCCTATTCCGTCAGATACTGCACAGTTATTCAGAGCGACGGGTTTAATGCGCATGATTGAGCGGTATATGCCAGAAGCCGATGTGCGCAAAGTTTATGAAGCGTTTTTAGTGGCGGAGATCGGAAGAGCACGTCTGAACTCCAGTCACAGCG
>CAZTUZ010000009.1:0-37425 GCA_964617055.1 uncultured Thiothrix sp. | reverse complement strand
CAGAGCCTTCCCCTCCACAGGCAGACACCGTGTAACTCACGGCGTGGTTGGCTAAGTTAATAGCCGCGTTCACATCCCGATCATGGCTTGTGCCACAGGTCGGGCAATCCCATTGCCTGACGGACAGTGGGAGTTTTTCTATCTTTTGACCACAAGCCGAACAGGTTTTGCTGCTGGCAAAGAATCTGTCAGCAACCACCACGACACCGCCATGCATGGCTGCCTTGTATTCGAGTTGCCGCCGAAACTCAAAAAAGCCCATGTCACTGATAGCACGCGATAAATGGCGGTTTTTCACCATGCCGCTCACGTTCAAATCTTCAATGCCGATGGTGTGAAAACGGTGGGTTAAATCGGTGGTGAGTTGATGCAAGGCATTCTTGCGGATGTTTGCAATGTGTGCATGAAGCTTTGCCAGCTTGCGCTTGGCTTTGTGGCGATTACTGCTGCCTTTGACTTTGCGGGACAGGCTACGCGAGAGCCGTTGCAGGCGGGAAAGCAAGGCTTGATGCGGCTTCGCACCCGCCACGATTTCCCCTGTTGATAGTGTTGCCAGTGCGGATACGCCCAAATCCACGCCCACCACGCCTTGGTTTTCGGCGGGTGGTAAGTGGTTGGAATCGGTATCCACGGTATAGCTTACGAACCACTGGTCAGCGGTACGGGAAATCGTGGCGGAAAGGATTTTGCCGGAAAAGCGTAACGTTTCCCGCATCCGTACTGACCCCAAATGGGGAATGCGGATGCGGCAAGCGTTGATAGCAAATTGATCGTTCGTTAGGGTAAAACTGTCGCGGCTTTTGCCTTTCTTTTTGAATTGTGGGTACTTGGCACGTCCGGCAAAGAAGTTCTTGAAGGCTGCACCAAGCTGGATAATCGCCATTTGCGGGGCATTTTTGGTGACTTCCAGCATCCACGGAAATTGTTCACGTTTGATGGCATTGAGTTGCTTGCGCAGTGAAAATTGTGAGGGTTTCGGTAGGCTGTTATCGTCTTTCCATACGGCGTATTGGGTTTGCCATTCCGCCAATGCCCAGTTGTAAGCAAACCGCGCCGTGCCTGCGGCTTTGGCAAAGTAAGTCGCTTGTTTATTGTTCGGCTGGAGACGGATTTGATGGCTAATGATCATGCTAAAATGATGCCGTATAGCGTAACACTTGTCTAATCAGCGGTGTTTTTGCTGCCACCATTCACCGATAAACGGTAACGCATTTTATAACCTATTCAAAATGAATCACTTTGAATAGATTTGAGTAGGTTCTGTGGTAACTGCTTCTAACCCTGAGCTGATTGCGTCAGCCGACCAGATTTATGGTCAACTGCCCAACCTTCCCAGCCAGTTATTTGCGCATAACACCCAACGAGAACTGTGGATGACGGGTAATGCAGCGGTTAAAACCTCCACGGGTTGGGCTGCTAGAGCGGCTGATGCCCTGAATATTGGCGGCTTGGTCAATATCAGTGTTGATGGTCAGAACCTGATGCAAAGAGGTGGAAAGTATCCGGCACTATTGGTTAATGGTGCGATTTACGCCTTCGATGATTTTTATCGGGTACGTCCGCCTGATACGAGTGTTGGCGAAGCGCTCAGAGAAATACTGGCAGCCAATGCGAATCATGCTCACAAGCTGGTTAAACATTACGCGAATGCCCGCCTCGACCAAATAGCGCAGGCTGAAAAACTCTCCGGTGTGATACCTCCGCCCTATCAGGTGTTTTCTCATGGTGTGCATGAAAGCGGGAAGTCACTGGGCGAACAACTGGAATTAGTTACCCGCCTAATCGCCGCCAGATCGCATTTTGCTAAACGCCAGATATTCTTTGTCAACTACCATGACTGGGACACACACCAAACACCGCTCGCGGCTGAGCTTTGACCGCTACAGCCTGAAATTCATGGGTTAAAAACACAACGTAGTGCGTTCTACTAAACCATGTTTCAGTTTATATCCCTTCACGGGTTTATTGTTAAACCCCATGATTGCGGGGGCGGCAATGGCGTTGTCATCCGTTACCGTCGTCACTAATGCGAATCGCCTCGCGCGTTTGCAGTTGGAAAAGTGACTCGGTAATCAGGATTGCCGCCTGTGTCGTACAGCGTTTGTGGTAGGCTTGCGTGGTTAGAATGTTGGGATTAACCGTGGCATGTTATTGGAAGATTTTACTAAAGCGTTATCCGATCAAACCCGTTTGCGCATGGTCGTGCTGCTTGCCAGCGGCGAAGAACGGTGCGTGTGCGAACTCACACAGGCGTTGGAACTGACGCAGCCAAAGATTTCGCGCCACTTGGCAGTGCTGCGCGAATGTGGTTTGTTGCAGGATCGCAAAATGGGTTTATGGGTGTATTACCGTTTGCACCCCGATTTACCCACATGGACGCGGGATGCCTTGCGTGCGGTGCAAACAGGCGCGGCAGACGAAGCATTGTACCAAGCTGATGCCGCACGGTTAGCGGCTTCGTGCCGTCAGAATCCGGTTTGTGTGAACGAATCGTGACAAACGAGCGCGGCGATTTCCTATATTCGATTTAACGCATATAATGCACCCCATGTTCAATATGGTAGAGGAAATCAGCATGACCACGATTGGGATTAATGGCTTTGGGCGTATGGGGCGTTTAGGGGTGCGTGCAGCGTGGGCAAATCCAGCATTCACGTTCAAGCAAGTCAATGAAATTGCAGGTAATGCCGCTACCTCCGCGCATTTATTGAAATTCGACTCGATTCATGGCATTTGGCAACCCGAATGCAGCGCGGACGAACACGCCATGTATGTCGATGGCAAAACCATTGCTTACACGTCTAACGCCAGCATTGCCGATACCGATTGGTCAGGGTGCGACATCGTGTTGGAATGCACGGGTAAATTCCGCACGGTGGAACAGTTACAAGCCTATTTTGCGCAAGGTGTGAAAAAGGTGATTGTTGCCGCTCCGGTAGAGGGTGCGTTAAACATTGTGATGGGAGTGAATGATGCGTGGTACAAACCAGATGAGCATCATTTACTCACCGCCGCGTCTTGCACCACCAATTGCCTTGCGCCCGTGGTGAAAGTTATGCACGAAAAAGTCGGCATTAAGCATGGCTGCATGACCACGATTCACGACATTACCAACACGCAAACCATTATCGACAAAGGGCATAAAGATTTACGCCGCGCCCGTGCGTGTGGTCAATCATTAATCCCCACCAGTACGGGTTCTGCCAAAGCCATTACCAAAATCTTCCCCGAATTAACGGGTAAATTAAACGGTTTGGCGGTGCGCGTGCCGTTATTGAATGCGTCGTTGACCGACTTTGTGTTTGAAGCCGAACGCGCAGTAACGGTGGATGAAATCAACGGTTATTTCAAAGCCGCTGCTGAACAGGAATTACGCGGTATTTTGGGCTATGAAGAACGCCCTTTGGTGTCGGTGGATTACAAAGGCGACCCGCGTTCGTCGATTGTTGATGCGCAATCGACAATGGTGATCGACGGGACGCAGGTGAAAATCTATGCGTGGTATGACAATGAATGGGGCTACATGAATCGCATGATGGAATTAGCCGCCAAAGTTGCCGCGAGTTTGTAACATGACGCTCGCGCTGCGCAATTACCTGACGGTGACGGGCGGTTATTGGGCGTTCACCCTCACTGATGGCGCAATCCGTATGCTGGTGGTGTTGTATTTCCACCAGCTCGGTTATTCGCCATTTGCCGTCGCCATGCTATTTGTATTTTACGAATTTTTCGGCATTGTCACCAACTTAGTGGGCGGTTGGTTGGCAGCACGATTGGGCTTAAACGTGACCATGCACCTTGGCATGGCTTTGCAAGTGGTGGCATTGGCAATGCTCATGCCCACGCAATGGCTTTCCGTGCCGTATGTGATGTTTGCGCAAGCCTTGTCCGGTATCGCCAAGGATTTGAACAAAATGTCCGCCAAAGCCAGCGTGAAAACCCTTGTCCCGCGTGATGCCGATGCGCGTTTATTCCGCTGGGTGGCGGCATTGACTGGCTCGAAAAATGCGTTGAAAGGCGTGGGATTTTTCCTCGGTGCGGCATTATTGCAGGCAGTTGGCTTCCAAAGCGCGGTGCTGATCTTGGCATTGAGTTTGTTTGCCGTGACGCTGCTGACCTTGGTTTTATTGCCAAACGAGCTGGGGAAATCCAAAGCCAAGCCCAAATTCACACAAATCTTTGCTCATAATGCGGCGATTAACTGGCTATCAGCGGCGCGATTCTTCCTGTTTGGGGCGCGTGATGTGTGGTTTGTGGTGGCTGTTCCGGTGTTCATGGCGAGTGTGCTGGGGTGGGATTTCATGCAAGTCGGCACGTTCATGGCAGTATGGGTGATTGGCTACGGCACGGTACAAGCCGCCGCACCTGTGTTATTGCGTTTGAAACAGCACGCCCCAACCGCACGGGTGGCACAAGTGTGGGCAGGCGTGTTGTTGGTGATTCCGGCAGGCATTGCGCTGGCTTTGGCACAAGGTTGGAACGCTGGCGTGGTGTTGGTCGCGGGTTTATTGGTGTTCGGCGTGGTATTTGCGATCAATTCCGCTGTGCATTCGTATTTGATTCTGGCGTATGCCGACCACGATAAAGTCGCGCTTAAAGTCGGTTTCTACTACATGGCAAATGCGGGCGGACGCTTGGCAGGCACGCTATTATCCGGTTGGTCTTATCAACAATACGGCTTGCCAAGCAGTTTGTGGCTGTCGGCGGGTTTCGTGTTTGTCACCCTACTGCTGTCGTGGCGTTTACCTGTTTGTCAATCGCCGAAATGGTAAATTGAACCATTTCGTCTATACTGAGTAGGAATATAATACTTACTTTCCTACTTCTTACTATGGGGACTACTTCTATGCCACTCGTCACCCTGCGCCCAAAAGGTCAAATCACCATCCCCGTGCAGATACTGCAACAGTTGAACATGAAACCCTATGAACAAGTAGAGGTGAATTTTCACAATGGGGTCATCATGATCATTCCCACCAAACGAAAAGAACCCACCAAACGAAAAAACCTCATGGCATTTGCTGGGGCTGGTCGTGGGTGCTGGGGTGAGACACCCAACGAAGTAAAACAATCCATTCATAACCTTCGTGACTCATGGACAAGATAAGCCCTACTCTCGCCCAAATGGTCGGGCATACGGTCTACATTGACACGAATATTTTTATTTACTTCTTGGATGGACAAGAGCCGTTTCTGTCGATGGTTTCGCCTTTCCTCGAATCCGTGATAAACGGGGAAATTATTGGGTACACAGGCGAAGCAGTACTAGCTGAAGTCATGGTTCAACCCTACAAACTCGGCAATATTGCCACCATTGAGCGATTTAAGGCTTTCTTTGCTCAAGAAGACTTCCTTTCTATTCTGTCACATGATGGCAAAGCCTTTGATTTGGCTTCCCGTATCGCAGGAACAAAGGGCATGAAGTTGGTGGACTCCCTGCACATGGCAACCGCCATTCAAGCAGGGTGTGAGTACCTCATTACCCATGATAAAGGAATAAAGTCCGTCGACGGCATACAAATTATTCAACTCTCCACCATCGTCTAGGGCTGGTGCAAACGTTAGCAGCATTTGCCGCCACTGCAACAACTACCCGTCGCGGCGGTGGTTGGCGCATTGGCTAACCATTGATTAACCGCGCTAGCGGTGGGAATGCCACCTGCATGAACAACCACGTCATTCACCACCACCGCTGGCGTGGACATAACACCGTAACTCATGATGCTGGGTAAATCTTCGACTTTTTCCAACGTAATATTAACGCCTTGTGCTTGTGCCGCCTCTTCAATCAATTTGAAAGTGGTTTTGCAACTCGCACAACCCGTACCCAATACTTTAATCGTCAACATAGCAAACTCCTTTATAAAACCAGATTAAATACCAACCCAACCATTAAAATGCCTAGCGTGACAACACCCACGAAAGTCGCAATCAGTTGGGGTTTTAAAACTTTGCGTAAAATAATCATTTCTGGTGCGGAAAGGGCAATAACGCTCATCATGAATGCCAGCACTGTACCCAATGCCGCACCTTTGGCGAGTAATGCCTGCACGATTGGGATGACACCTGCTGCATTGGTATACAAGGGAATGCCCATGATAACCGCTGCGGGCACTGCCCACCACACGTCTTTCCCCATGAATGAAGCCATGAAATCTTCCGGCACATAACCGTGGATAAATGCCCCCACACCAACACCCAGCACAATGTACAGCCAGACTTTACCGACAATCTCCCGCACATGCTGAACACCGTATTGGACGCGTTCCGCCCATGTCAGCGTACTATTGGGCGCGGCGGCACTGCGGCTATTTTGCAAAGCGCGAACCCAATCTTCGAGGTAACGTTCCATGTTCAATGCGCCAATTACCATGCCTGCGCTAATCGCAATCAGCAAACCCATGCTTAAATACAGCGCGGCGACTTGCCAATCAAACAAACCGAATAACAAGATCAACGCGATTTCATTCACCATTGGCGCGGCAATCAAAAAGGAAAACGTTACGCCTAACGGTACGCCCGCCTGCAAAAAACCAATGAATAATGGCACTGCCGAACACGAACAAAATGGCGTAACAATGCCCAATGTTGCCGCCATGACATTACCAATGCCTAAACGTTTACCGGATAACAACGCGCGGGTGCGTTCTGGCGACACGAAGGTGTGAATCACCCCCATGACAAACACGACTCCTGTCAGCAGCAGCAATACTTTTGGCGTGTCATAGAAAAAAAACTGCAATGCTCCGCCCAACTGACTATCGCGGGCAATCGGTAAGGCACGCACCAAAGCTTCCGAGGCGGGGACTAACGCACGGTATAGCAAAAACCACACTACCGTGCTCAGTGACAAAAACCCTAACGGGTGCTGGGTATACAATCGTTTCAAGGGTTGGACGGCTTGCATCGTTTTATCACCAAAAACCTGATACCACCATCATACGCTTCATCGGCTATTTCGTATATATGTTATATCGAATATAGTAAACTACTTTAGTGACTACACCATTCCACAAGAGGAACAGCAATGAAACGTTTTCATGTGCATTTGGCAGTTGACGATTTAGCGAAAAATGTCGATTTCTATAGCAAATTGTTTGGACAACAACCCACAGTGGTACGCGCCGATTACGCGAAATGGATGCTCGATGATCCGATGGTCAATTTTGCGATTTCCGCACGCGGTCATGCGTTAGGCGTGAATCATTTTGGCTTCCAAGCTGAAACCGCTGATGAATTACAGGCTTTGAAACAACGTGCCGAAGCCGCCGCAGGCGAGGCGGTATTAGACCAAGGCGAAACCGCGTGCTGTTACGCGCTGAGCGACAAGCATTGGACAGTCGACCCTTCCGGTTTTGCATGGGAACACTACCAAACGATGGGCGAAATCCAAGAGTTTGGCGTGGATCGCGCCAATACTTCCGTCGATTGCTGCGTTCCGGTCGTCAGCAAAGCGTCTGAGCCGTGCTGTGTGCCCACCGCTACCGTGTCGTTAGGCAGCATCACAAAAACAGGAAGTTGCTGTTAATTCGCAGTACTTTTCAAGAATGCATTGCCGAACACGTCATGCGAATGCGGCAATGAATTGCTCCTGTGCTGGATGCCATTGATGCATGGTGGTTTTGTAAGACAAATAGTCGTGTTAAGGTTTACAAAATAAACTATAAATATGAAAATTGTAAACCTTGCTACCGGAGGCTGTCATGTACCCTGAACGTCTAAAACGCGCCCGCGAAGCGGCGGGCTTGTCATTGCGTGCGTTGGCAGAACAGGTTGGTATTTCCCATGCCATGATTAAAAAATACGAAGATGGGTTAAGCACACCTGATTCTAGCCAGTTGATTAAGCTGGCAAAAGCTTTGAAGGTACGCGGCGAATATTTTTTTCGACCATTTACGGTGCAGTTAGATGCTGCGGTGGAATACCGTAAACGTGCCAATACGCCCGCGAAATTATTGAAATCCATTCATGCTGATGTAGAAGAGCAAGCCGAACGTTGGTACGAACTTACCAATCTTTACCCACAATTTCCCGTCAAGCCGTTTGCTGTTCCCACCGATTTACCTACACAAGTGCAAACCTTGGATGAAGTAGAGCAAGTAGCTGCCGCAGTGCGTGCAAGCTGGAAGCTCGGTGAAGACCCGATTACTGATCTGGTGGATGTACTGGAAGAGCACGGGATTTTAGTTATTTTCACTACACTGGATGCTAACAGTAAATTCGACGGATTAGCTGCAACCATTCGCCAACAACCCGTCATTGTGGTTGCCCAACATTGGACGGGAGATCGTCAGCGTTTTACCTTAGCGCATGAACTTGGGCATTTAATGTTGCATGGACGGTTGGCTGAGGTAGTCGATGAGGAAAGAGCTTGTAACCGCTTTGCGGGTGCATTTTTATTACCTACATCAGCTATTCGTCAGCAATTGGGGCAACAACGGCGGATGATTGAATGGCAAGAATTGTATTTACTGAAACATGAGTTTGGTTTGAGTATGGCAGGATGCCTATACCGTGCAGCCGATACTGCCATTATTACGAGTGAAATGTTAAAAAGCCTTTATCAGCAATTTGCGATGCGTGGTTGGCGTAAACAAGAGCCGAATGCGCCATATCCTGCGGAACAAACGATTTTGTTTAAACAGTTAGTCTATCGTGCGTTGGCAGAAGGTTGGATTGGTGAATCCAAGGCGGCTGAGTTATTGGGGATTCCCTTAGCTCGTTTTCACAAGGAACGTAAATTAGAAGGTGCGGATGCAGTTACTCATTAGTGATGCCAATATCCTGATTGACATGGAAGAAGGGCAGCTACTCAGGCAAATGTTTGGGCTGCCTTTTGAATTTCGTGTACCCGACTTACTGTTTTTTGATGAACTGGAAGAGCAACACTCACACTGGCTGAATTATGGGTTAAAACTCGGCACATTAAATGGTGATAGCGTAAAACAAGTGTCACAGCTAACCCAAAAATACCGCCATCCTAGTCGTAATGATTGCATGGCATTGGTACTAGCTCAGCAGGAGCAATGTCCACTACTGACGGGTGATAGGTATTTACGTCAAGCTGCTGAAAAAGAAGGAGTTGTGGTAAAGGGAACATTGTGGTTGGTTGAACAATTAGTGATTCAAGGTTTAATGACCACAGATGATGCTCGCAATAGTTACCAATGTATGAAAGACAATGGGCGCAGATTGCCGTGGGATGCAGCACTACAGCGTCTTAATGATTTACAGGAAAAGATATGACTACTGTACTCAGCAAAATCTACTTTTCAGTAAGGTATGGTGTCCTTCTATGCTATAAAGCACGATCCGATTCTTTGGAACACGCACACAATGACGATTGATTATACCGTGCTAGATTTACCCCGCGCTTATGCTGCACCGTTGACGGGTCAGTTTCGTACCCACGCGCAAGATTTCATTGTCGAAGAGCAAATGGACATTGCCCTAACAGGTTCGGGCGAACATTTGTGGGTGCAGGTACGCAAAACCGATTCCAATACCGATTGGGTAGCAACCCAATTAGGGCGTGCGGCGGGCATTGCAGGTAAGGAAGTGGGTTACGCAGGTTTAAAAGACCGTCATGCGGTAACAACGCAATGGTTTAGCCTGCAATTGCCGGGCAAAGCCGACCCCGATTTTTCGCAGTTGCCGCCGGAAATCGAAATCCTGCAACAATGCCGTCACGACCGCAAATTACGCCGAGGCGCACACGCGGGGAATCGTTTTACCCTGACGTTGCGCGAATGCAGCGGTGATTTTGCCGCTGCTGCGCAAGTGTGCGAGCAAATTGCACAGGGTGGAATACCCAATTACTACGGCGAACAGCGTTTTGGGCACAATAATGGCAATGTCAGCAAAGCCGAACGCTGGTTTAATGGCACATTACGCCCGAAAAATCGCAGTTTAAGCAGCATTTATTTATCGGCGGCGCGTTCGTGGGTGTTTAATGCGATCTTGGCGCAACGGGTACGCAATGGCACATGGAATCAGCGCGTCGCGGGCGACATTTTCATGTTCGACAATAGCAATGCGTGGTTCGCCGACGATCAGAGTGACGCATTACCGAGCCGTTTGGCGGCGTTGGAAATTCACCCCACGGGGGCATTATGGGGGCGCGGCACACTCGCCACGCAAGCCGATACACTCGCGCTGGAAACCGCGATTGCTGCCCAATTCCCCGATTTGTGCGCCGGATTGGAACGTAACGGTTTGCAGCAGGAACGCCGTGCTTTGCGCATTCAAGTCCGTGATTTGCAGTTTGAAATACTGGACAACACCACTCTGCGTTTGTGCTTTGGCTTGCCTGCGAGTGCGTATGCAACTGTCGTGCTGAATGAGTTTGGTGATTTCCAAGACGCAAGTGAGATGGCAAAGGATAACCCAAACCATCATCACAACACTATTGCAGAGCAATCTACTGGTGAGCCGCCCGTTGATACGTTGCCGTAATCGTCGCTTTACCTAAACCATTTTCATGCAGCATGTAACCCACCATCGCGGGCATGGCATCCGCTTTCAAATCCAGCTTATCGGTTTTCAGCGCGTGCAGGGTAAAGTGGTAATGATGCGGTTTATCGCCTTGCGGTGGGCACGCACCGCCAAAACTTGCCGCGCCGAAGTCGGTTACACTTTGCACTGCACCAGCGGGTAAACCGTTGCCGTTCGCACCAATGTTGGCGGGTAACTGCGTGGTGTTTGCCGGAATGTTAAACACCACCCAATGCCACCAACCGCTGCCCGTTGGCGCGTCAGGGTCGTATACCGTTAGGGCGAAACTTTTTGTGCCTTCCGGTGCGCCTGACCATTGCAAGGCGGGAGATTGATTACCACCATCACAACCAAAACCTTTAAATTCCAGTTGTTTGCTCATGGCTTTGCCGTCGGTAATGTCGGGGCTTTGCAATGTAAAAGCAGTGTCGGCAAAACTGGCACTGCTCAAACCGAGTGCTAAACCCCATGCCGCTAAATAACGCATTTCGTCATTCCTTGTTGTGTTGAATCGTGGGTGCAGTGTGACACGTTCAACGGCGGGGACTGTATCGCAAAACGCGCAATCGTTTACCCAAAACGCTCAAGGTGCCATTTGTGTGGCGCGTAATTCACTAGGGCTAATGCCGTAATGCTTTTTGAACGCATGGCTAAACGCGGGAATCGTATCGTAACCGCATTGCCAAGCAATCTCACCAATCGGTAAGCGCGTGGTCATGAGCAGCCCCAAGGCACGCGCCATACGGCTTTCCTGCAATAATTGGCTAAACGACGTACCTTCGGCTTGCAAACGGCGACGCAAGGTTGCCGGACTCATCCCCCATTGTTGCGCGACTTTGCTGGCTTGCCACGCTTGCGACGGGGAAAAGTTAATTAGCTCGCGCAAGCGATCCGCCACGGGTTGGCTGGATACCACGAACAAACTGGCTGCCACTTGCAAGCGAATCAGCTCCAAAATCACCTGATGCCACGCCAATTCCAACCGTGCGCTGTGCCATGCTGCCCCGTGATGATCCGTATTGCCGTAACAGGCTTGCAAAGCGGTTTCCAACCCCGTATCAGGGCTAAAACTAGCGGCATTGTCATGCGGTAATTCGGTGAGTAAATGCCCGTATTGCTGGCGAAACCGTTCCACCCAACTGTGCGGTGGCGCGAAAATATCCGCCCGATACTGCCCATTGCTGGGGATATTTTCCATTTCTGGGGTAATGCCTGCGGGCAATAACAGGGCTGTTCCGGCGGGTAAACGCCATTCATCGCGCCCGTTGTATACCCGCTTTTCGCCTTGTCGCACCACGATCAAGGTTGGCGATACCAACGGCACTTGATGCAGGGATTGTTGCTGGCAGGCTTCAAAACGGCTGTGAATCATGACTACGGTGTTATTCCTCTTTGCGATAGCGGCGCGTAATGCTGGCAATGTCCACGGAATAGCTTTCGTACCAGCGTTCTCGCCCTAATTGTTGCGCGATAAGGTGTTCGGCGTGGTGTTTCCATGCCAAAATGCTGGCTTCATCTGCCCAATAAGACAATGCTATTTCATCCTTGCCTTCACTGACGGATTGAAATTCCAAGCAGCCAAATTGCGTCAATGCCAATTCACGCATCCGTGCCGCAACACGGGCGTATTCATCATCCAGTACGCGGACTGTGGCACGAAAGATGACAACATACATACTCATGATATTCCTTAGCGACTGGATAATTTCGCACTTAAGTCGGCTTTGAGCGTTGCCCATTCGTGGGCGGTTATGCTGAACAACACCGAATCACGCACATAGCCGTCACGCATCACCATGTGGCTGCGTAAAATGCCTTCTTGGATTGCACCTAAACGGGCAATGGCAGCGCGGGATTTTTGGTTGCGAAAATCGGTAAGCAATTCCACACGATTGCATTGCCAGACTTCAAACGCATGGCGCAGCATGAGGAATTTGGCTTCGGTATTAATGTGGGTACGTTGCCACGATTGCGCAATGAAAGTGAAGCCGATTTCCACGCGCCGATGTTTTGCTTCCATACAGCGAAAGCGCGTACTGCCGACGATTTTACCGGAGGCTTGATCAATGGTGGCGAAGGCTAATTCCAATCCCGCCGCAAATTGCCGTTCGGCATCGCGTAAAAAGTCAGCTAATTGGTCGGGATGCGGCACGAACGTAATCGGTAATTGCCACAATTCCCCATCCTGAATCGCTTCCGCCAACCCTGTTAAATGCGCGGCGGATAACGGTTCGAGGCGCACGGTCGCGCCTTGTAAAACGGTTTTTTCGATTAACATAATGTGCTGCTGCTATTGGTGGCGAGTAATTGTGTTGCTGACATGATTTGACCATAGTTGTGGTCTTTCATGTTAATGAATTGCTGCAAATTGCTGGCATTATCGCTAATCGGCGACCATGCAGGCGGCTCAGCTAACCAACCCGCTGCGGATTTCATGTGGCGGCGGTCACTTTGCAACGTCGTCACGTACTGTTGCGCAGGTATCATTCGAAACCACGGGCGAAGATTGGCATGTAAACGCCGTTCATCAAAAAAAGACTGTTGCACATAATCCGCCAGTGGCGTACAAAACGGCAAAATCGTATCAAAATCAATAATATAATCACCATCACCCGTATGCCATAACAGCACGACATGATAATCCCATAACACGGGTAAATAAGGTGCAGTTGCTGCCCGTTGTTGCAATATCGGGAAACAATCCCCCAAAGCCGCAATCACCACGGCTTCGCTGTGAATAAATTCCGGTCGTTGACACAATTGCCAGATATTTTCTTCGCAATAATACGCTTGATACAGGTAGTGTTCGCGTTGTGGTAGTGTCATAGCGGTTCTCCTTACTCCTTGGAATCCACTACGCCAGTATACTGTGAACAGCAGCGAAAATAGGTATCGTGCGGAAAAGCTACACGCTGTACACGCACGCATCTCACGCCATTTAAGCACTCGCACACATTTGCGCTTATAATGCGTGAACATCTGCTAGAGAGAGACTTATTTTACTTATGGAACGCAAAGAACCCGGTCATAAAGAGCGCGGCGCAGACAAAGTTGCGCGTATCCCGATCAAAATTGAGCCAACTACTGAATTTCGCCGTAAACCGAAATGGATCAAAGCCCAAGCTCCCACATCACCAGAAGTGAAACGCTTGAAAGCCATCCTGCGCGAACAGAAATTACACACAGTATGCGAAGAAGCCGCCTGCCCCAATTTGGGCGAATGCTTTAGCCACGGCACAGCAACATTCATGATCATGGGCGATATTTGCACCCGCCGTTGCCCGTTCTGCGACGTTTCCCACGGTAAACCACTACCGTTAGACGAGAACGAACCGGAAAACATGGCACAAACCATTGCGGCAATGGGCTTGCGTTATGTGGTGATTACCTCGGTTGACCGCGATGATTTGCGTGACGGTGGCGCGGAACATTTCGTGAAGTGCATTCAACGCGCCCGCGCATTAAACCCGAACCTGCAAATCGAAATCCTCACCCCCGATTTCCGTGGACGCATGGATATTGCCTTACAAATCCTGCAAACCGCACCGCCAGATGTGTTTAATCACAACATGGAAACCGTACCGCGTTTGTATAAACAATCCCGCCCTGGGGCGGATTACCAATACTCTTTGAACCTCATCAAAGAATTTAAACGCTTATTCCCACACATTCCCAGCAAATCTGGCTTGATGTTGGGTTTGGGCGAAACCAATGAAGAAGTCATTGAGACGCTCAAAGATTTACGCGCTCACGATTGTGACATGCTGACCTTGGGGCAATATTTGCAACCCAGTCGTCACCATTTACCCGTGGATCGCTTCGTCACTCCTGAGGAGTTCGACGAGTTTGCTCGCATTGCCACAGAGCTGGGTTTTGTGAAAGTGGCGAGTGCGCCGATGGTGCGTTCGTCTTATCATGCTGACCAACAGGCCGCAGGGATCGTTTAATACTTTACCTTTGGTCAATCATGCTATAGTAGAGCGGTTTTTCATCAGGGAAGATCGCTTACTATGTCTGTGATAATGAGCAGGACGCTGGAATTATTACTCCTTCCACCTGGCAACACGCTGTTATTCCTGTTGCTAGCGGCACTGTTATACCGCTGGCGTGGATTAATGTCTGGCGTTCTCATACTGGCTGTATTGCAAATTACCGTTCTCAGTTTACCTGTGGTTGCCAATAAATTACTCAGCAGTTTGGAGCAACAATACCCACTCAAACCCGATCTCTGGTCAACCCAACCCTTACCGCAAGCTATCGTAGTCTTAGGCGCAGGACGCAATCACAATGCTGTCGAATACCAAGGGCGGATGAGTAGCAGTGTGGAACTCGAACGCCTTAACTATGCAGCTTACTTGCACCGCAAAACCCATCTTCCTATTTTGATTTCTGGTAGTAGTAATGAAATCGGCTACATGAGAGACGTACTGGAAAACACTTATCAAGTACCCGTGCGTTGGCAAGAGAGCAATAGTCGCACCACTTGGGAAAATGCTATGTATTCCGACGAATTATTGTCACATGAAGGCATTACCTCCGCATGGGTTGTTACACAAGCATGGCACATGCCTCGCGCCATGCACGCTTTCACCAATCGGCGGGTACAGTATTACCCTGCATCCGTCACTTTCGGTTCAAATACCTATTGGCAGCACCGCTGGATGCGTTGGATTCCCCAAGCCAATGCCCTTGCGCGTAGCCAAACTGCGTTACACGAATGGTTCGGATTACTGAAATATCGCTGGCATTAATCCAATATTCACCGATTCTGGTTATTTTTAAAGCCACAATAGCATTACACTTTAAAGAAAATTTTCATAAAATAAACGAATGCCCATTAATTGGGTAAATTGATAAATAGCGTGTGTACATCATCACAAAGCAGGGGAAAAATTTGTTGCAAACAGCTACACTTGACGGGTGATGTTGACCCTCTGTTTGCACAACCACTGAAGGGAGATAAGATGGCTTTTGGCAAACTGACTATAGACTGGCGCAGCACGATTGCAGCAGTATGGCGTTCAAATCGGCACTTTCTCAAACCAATCAGCAATGTTGACTTGGTAAATCCCGACACATTGTTGGGGATTGATGAACAAAAAGATGCCATTTTCCGCAATACCGAACACTTTCTGCGCGGTAAACCTGCCAGTCACACCCTGTTGTGGGGTGCGCGGGGCGTGGGAAAATCGTCGTTGATTAAAGCGGTTTTGACACGCTACCACACTTACGGGTTACGCATGATCCAGATCAGCAAGGACGACCTGCATTTGTTGGTAGACATTACAGATGAAATCGCTGATTCATCTCATCATCGCTTTATTATTTACTGTGATGACCTCACTTTCGAGGAAGGCAGCGGCGAATACCGGATGCTGAAAAGCACAATGGAAGGCACATTAGAAAAACCACCTGAAAATGTTTTGATCTATGCCACTTCCAACCGTCGACATCTCATGCCTGAAAAAATGTCGGAAAATCATGCAACCAGCTTGATTGATGGCGAGATTCACCCCGGTGAAGCCATTGAAGATAAGCTGTCACTTGCTGATCGTTTCGGGCTTTCGTTATCATTTCGCCCCATGAACCGCGACACCTACCTCAGCATTGTCGATAAATTGTTTAAAGGGCGGATTCAGGATTCTGAACTCTTACATCAAGAAGCTCTGAATTTTGCGACACAACGTGGTGGGCATAGCGGACGAACGGCACGACATTTTTTCAATCATTGTAATGCTGGCTTGAAATAATCATGATAAAAACTCAAGAGACTAGCACGAGCAATACTACAATGATGCTGACCGTGCTAAGTCTCTCGAGTGGTCACTTTGACAGATTGTTATAAGGAATTATTGTCATGAAAAAGACAAGCCTCATTTTGAGCATTGCATTATTACTGGGTGTGGGCGCATGTACACAGGAAACCCAAAACCGAATTGGTCGTGAGATCAACAACTGGACGGGTGTCAATGGCGTACTGGAAGTTTATGCAGGCGACAAACTCGTCAGACGCTTTATCAAAATCGACAGGCTCACCACCGCCGCTGGCACAAGTGATGGCAGCAGTCGCCCTTATCGTTTTGGTTATGGCGTGTTGGATGCTAACCTCAATGGTGTAGTCGATAACGGTGAAAAGAAAGTCTATTTCGAGTTCAGCGATTACTCCACTTCTTATGTTTTCTTTGAAAACCCAGCCTGATATGCACCGCTATCGGCTATCATAATCATTACTCAGGGGAGACGCGGACACATGCTATCAAAGGGAGTTACTATCGGTTTGATTACCTTACCGTTACTGCTGAATGGGTGTGGCAGTGGTGAGGCAGATCACGTTACCGATCAACAACAAACCGCCCCTCAGCAAGCGTCACAAGAGGAAGCGATTTACAAAATCACCAATGAAGCCGCAGGCCCGGTGCAATTGGGTATGAGTTCGGCAGAAATCCTTTCCTCCTTCCCCAATGTTACCGCCAAAACCGAAAAAGATGGTGAAGGCATCACATGGATGACGCTCAGCCTCAAAGGTGAAAACCTCATGAGCGTCTTACTCGATGAACATGACCACACCGCTGTGTTAGTGCGTGTGGTCAGTTCCAAATTCGTCACAGAACAAGGTGTGCGCGTAGGGGAAAACTTACACAGTGCTGGGGAAAAACTGGGGGGATTAACCGAAATTCAATGGACAGAAATGGAGTCCCGTGAATTTGCCAGCTTTGCCAATGGTTCTAAAAATATCGATTTCCAAGTCGCAGCAGCAGACGGCACGGCTGGGGTTTACAACGACAATGAAACCATCACCACCGTAATCGCCCCCAAAGCCTACATTCATTCCATCTGGCTAACCGAAGACATTTAAACTGCCTAGCTTAAACCAACGATTCCGCCGAATGCAGTGGCGGCTCGAGATAGCGTGCTAAAGCGCGGGCGACTAAATCCCCCAATTGCGCAATGAATAATGTCCCCATGCCCGGATGAAAACGGGCTTCGTTTGTACTGCCTAATGCCAATACCCCAATCTCGCGTGCTTCATATAAAGGAATCAACACAGCGGATTTGATGTCAGAGCTTTCCTCACCAAACAAAAAGATTTGCTGACGGGGACGCAAACGCCCACAGACAGGTTGGCGTTTGTTAAACAGAGTGGAAAGCTGCTTAATCGCTTTATCGTCGGGGTCAATAAAATGCAACCCTTCCCGCGCTTTACCACGCCCAATCAGGCGCAATACCACGCTGTCGGCTTTGAAATCACCGCGCAATAGATCGTTGCAAGTACCAACCACGGCATCCAAACTATCGCAATTCATCAATTCTAACGCGAGGTGATGCAAACGATTCACCACATGTTCGCTGTCACGCGCTGCTTTGAGCATGTCTTGCTGACGCTGTTCCAGCTCTTGAAACTTTGCGCGTTGCCGTTGCACTAAACGTTCCAACAACGACACAGCTTCCCCCGTGTGTGGGTGCGGAATACTTAAATGATCCAAAAGGTATTCGTGCTCACGGAAAAATGCCGGATGTTGCAACAACCAATTCGCCACCTGTGTATCATTGAGATCGGTAACGTCCTGTGCGTTTTGAATGCTCATAGCCTGAGTGTTCCCCTGAATACCGTTTCCGCCGGGCCTGTCATCCAGACTGGCTGTCCTTCGCCTTGCCATTGAATTTGCAACTGCCCGCCGCGCAAATCCACCGTCACATTATCATCCAACAAACCTTGTATACACCCTGCCACGACTGCGGCGCAAGCTCCCGTACCACAAGCCAATGTCTCCCCCGCACCGCGCTCAAAAACACGCAAACGGATACAGTCACGCGCAACAACCTGCATAAAGCCAACATTGACACGCTTAGGAAACAAGGGGTGTGATTCCAATTGAGCACCAAGGGATGCAACAGGCGCACTGTCCAACGCTGTCACCTGAACCACCGCATGAGGATTACCCATCGAGACGCTGGCGAATACGACGGTTTGCCCCTCAATGTCGACAGTATAAAGGGTTTGACGTTGCGGGGAAATGAGCGGAATCTGGGCAGGTTCAAAAATTGGCACGCCCATATTGACCGTGACCTGACCGTTTGCTTGGATTTGCAAAACAATACGACCACCTGCTGTCATGACTGGAATGGTGGTTTTTTGCGTTAAACCCTGATCATAAACAAAACGCGCGAAACAGCGTGCGCCATTACCGCACTGTTCTACTTCACCACCATCGGCATTGAAAATGCGGTAGCGAAAATCTGCATCATCCCCCTCATAGGCTTCCACCACTAATAACTGGTCGCAACCCACCCCAAAATGACGGTCCGCAATACGGCGAATTTGCTCAGGTGACAGGGCAACGTGTTGATTAATACCATCTAACACCACGAAATCATTACCTAAACCCTGCATTTTACTGAAGTGCAGTTCCATGCCGTCTGCTTGCATTTTGCTTTCATCCTCACTCGTGTAATTCGACGGCTGGCTGCCGTATAAACCCCTAGTATACAACGAACTAACAAAGATAGGGTCAGTCCGTGATTTTGTGTTATGTTAATCAGCCTTATATTTTTAGCACTCCTGCTTAACCCCGATTAACACAAGCAATACACGAGGAAATCATGTCTGCATTTACACAGGAATTGGACGCTCGCGGTCTGAACTGCCCTTTACCAATTTTGCGCACCAAAAAAGCCATGAACGGTTTGGCTTCAGGCGACATTCTAAAAGTGGTTTCAACGGACAAAGGTTCAGCACAAGACATTCCTGCTTTTTGCAAACAAACAGGTAATGAATTGGTCGAATCCAGCCAAGTTGATGGTGAATACGTTTTCTTCATTAAAAAGCTGTGAGCCATAACGGTGTCTGATTCGCCGCGTTTACAACGCCTGCAACGAGTGCTGCACGAACGTCAAGCGCAGCACTTATACCGTCGCCCACGCCTTGCCGATTCGCCGCAACAGCCGCACATGATTGTCGATGGCAAACCCATGCTCACCTTTTGCAGCAATGATTATTTGGGCTTGGCGAATCATCCGACGGTGATTCGTGCTTTCCAGCAAGCGGCGAATGAATACGGGGTTGGCAGCGGCGCGGCGCATTTAGTGAACGGGCATTCGCGTCCGCATCAAGCCTTGGAAGAAGCCCTCGCCGCCTTTACGGGACGCGAACGAGCATTACTGTTTTCCACGGGTTACATGGCGAATTTGGGCGTGGCAAATGCCTTGCTAGAACGCCACGACACGCTGTACCAAGACCGTTTAAACCACGCCTCTTTGATTGATGCGGGGTTATTGTCCGGTGCGAAAGTCGTGCGTTACCCACATAACGATGTAGCCCATTTGCAAAACCGCCTTGAGGCGCAAACCACGGGGCAGAAAATGATTCTGACCGACGGTGTATTCAGTATGGACGGCGACGTAGCCCCGATGCGCGAACTCGCCGCACTCGCCGCGCAACACGACGCATGGCTGATGGTGGATGACGCGCACGGCTTTGGTGTGTTGGGGGAAACGGGTGCTGGCTTGTTGGAAGCACAACAACTGACCCAAACCGACGTGCCGATTCTCATGGCAACTTTGGGCAAAGCCTTGGGCACGGCAGGCGCGTTTGTCGCGGGTAGCCACGATTTGATTGAGTATTTAATCCAAACCGCTCGCACTTGGATTTTCACCACCGCCCAACCGCCAGCGGTTGCTGCTGCGACCTTAGCCAGCTTGCAAATCGTGCAAAACGAACCTGAACGCCGCGCCCATTTACGCGCTTTGATTCAACAGTTCCGTGACGGTGCAACGCAGTTGGGCTTGCCACTGATGGATTCTGCCACTGCCATTCAACCGATTTTGATCGGCAACAGCGAACAAGCCGTTGCCCTGAGCCGTCAACTCGAAGCGCAAGGCATTTGGGTCGCCGCGATTCGCCCACCCACCGTACCACCGAATACCGCACGCTTGCGCGTTACGCTGTCTGCCGCGCATAGCACGACAGATGTCGAGCAATTATTGGCGGCTTTAGCAGGGTGGAATCAATGCGGCTAAATCTTTACCATCTACTTTTTGCTTAAGATCGTAATCCACCAGCAGAGGCAGATAATCCGACTCCGTATCCAATTTCAGGAAGGTCGTCATCGGAATCGCCCCCGCTGGTAATGCTGTTTTACGACAAGCATCGACACTTACTCCCATGGTGCTTGCTGGCTTCTTACCACCATCTGCCTTTTTCGCCTTCAGGGTGTCGCGGAACTGTTGCAAACGCGGAATATCCGCAGGTGCAAGCCGATACGCATACAACTGATAGCCCACTTTAGCAGCATCGCTCAGTGTTTTGCCTTCCAACGCTGTGGGCACGGCTTGCAGAATGAAACGTTCGGTAATAGGCGTATCGCCATCGCGCTGCATACCCAGTTCCAACTTAACACCGTCAGGGCGTGGCGCAACCCAATCCGGCATTTGTGCTGCCACGCGTAATACGGTCGGGTCGAGCGACATAGGATCAGCCGTCGCAAGTTTATACAAGGTTTTGACAGGGATCGCGGTGCAAGCACTGAGACAAAGCACCGCCGCCAAGAATAAGCATTTCTTCATTTTAAAAATACCGATTTACTTGAAATAATTATTGTATAACATTAATATTTTCACCTGTAAACCCGATGAGATGATCTAAATTGAACCTAGTTGCAACACGCATGGGGCGTTGGCTTGCTCCACTCACACAGAGCATTGCTCTGTTATTATTGGCGGGTAACACGTTACTGTGGCTGATTCCTAGCGGGGCGGAGTTCGTAGCACGCAATCTGACGGGCTTGACCCATGAACCCCTTGCACTGACGACACTCGCGGTGGCGTTGGGTTGGCTACTATCGACCTTGCAAATGGTGTTACTTGGTAGTGGCTTATGGGCAATGGCGAAAGTGTTTCGTTGCTTGGCAAACAATGAGCAGTGGCATCCACAGGTCGGCACACAAGTGCACCGTTTTGGCAGAGCATTACTGTGGTTTGGTTTGACTAGCCCACTATTTCGTAGCTTGCTAGTGATGGCTGTGACGTTTGAAAATCCCGCTGGACAAAAACTGTTAGTGATCGGCATTTCTGCCAATGACATTGTGATTACCCTCGTTGGCGTATTGCTGATGATGCTGGGCTATGTCTTGCAAGAAGCCGCCATGATTGCCGACGATAACCGCCAAATCATTTAACCCGACGAATAACTCATGCCGATTATTGTGAATCTCGATGTCATGCTCGCCAGACGCAAAATGCGCTCCAAAGAACTGGCGGAACGCATTGGCATTACCGAACAAAATGTTTCCCTGCTCAAATCCGGCAAGGTAAAAGGCATTCGCTTTGATACCTTGGAAAAAATCTGCCAAGTACTCGATTGCCAACCCGCCGACATTCTCGAATTTAAACCGGATACCATCACTCCCTCATAAAGCTCTTCGGTCGCTCTTTCGATACCCGTACAGCGAACACAAACACAAGCCGCCAACCTCTATCAAGTGTTGGCGACACATGCTTATTATGCCAACAAGCGAAATGTTATCAGCATAGCAACCACGAATAAGGCCAAATACACCCACGGCAGTGCCACCAAATAAAGCACCAGTTGCGGCATGGCCAATGCGTACACCAACCATGCGCCAACACCGGAAATCCCAAACATCACGGGAATCCCCCAAGCCATTAGTAACAATCCCACCGCCCATCTCACCTGCATATTGGCGATACTGATCGTACTACCCGAGGCGATAAAAATGCCCAGCAAAATACCCAACACACTGGCAGCGGTATTTATCCACAACATCCACATGAACTATCTCCTCTTAACTACGGTTGGATACCCAACCATAACCCAAAATTCACACAAGTACACAATCACACTCTCTATGCTATTTGACAGCCTTTATCACTGACTTTAGTTCTTGATAGGAACAAACCCATTATGAATACAGGATCGGCAACGTGGATGGATTGCCTGCGCCAGTTAGTAGGCATTAATTCACACACTTTTAATAAATCAGGGGTAGATCAGGTCAACGACTTGTTCACAGAGTGGATGGAAGACATCGGCTTTACCGCTGAATATTTCCCACGGCAACAAATCGGCGATCATGTGCTGTATCGCTCTGCGGATGGAGGCAAACCCAAACTATTGTTTTTAGGTCATTCTGATACCGTATTTGCGCCGGGACGTTTTGAAACATTCCATGAGGATGAACACTGGGTATACGGCCCTGGCGTGTGTGATATGAAAGGCGGACTGGTCGTAGCACTCACCGCACTGCGCCAAGCAGCAGCACAAGCCCCACTCAGTGATGTCGACTTTTTGCTGGTATCCGATGAAGAAACTGGCAGCGACGATTCCCGCACACTTACCACCCAATTAGCCACAAGCTATCACGCCTGTTTGGTTCTAGAAGCCGCCGGAAAAAACATGGAAGTCGTTACTGGTCGTAAGGGTGTCGGGACATTTCGCATTGACATCAAAGGTAAAGCTGCCCATGCAGGAGTGCGCTACAGCGAAGGTATTAACGCCAACGTAGAAGCCGCCCACAAGCTGATTGCTTTAACCCATCTTACCGATTTAAACCTAGGAACAACCGTTAATGTGGGCAAAATCCAAGGGGGCGTTGGTGCGAATACCATTTCCCCTGATGCCTCCTTATTGATCGAAATGCGTTATACCCAACAGGGCGAGCGCGACCGTTTAATGAACGAGTTGGAACGTATTGTTCGCACGTCTTTTGTGGAAGGCACACACAGCACCCTAAACGGCCAAATCCAACGGGATGTCATGGCAAATACGCCTGCTCAACAGCAACTGCTGCACACCATTCAAAAACTACATGGCAAACCACTCCCAACTGAATTTCGTGGGGGCGTTAGCGATGCTAACACCATCGCTGCTGCTGGGGTTGCCACATTGGATGGTTTTGGCCCGTTTGGTGATGGAGACCATACCCTTGACGAACGCGCTTTAAAAAGCAGTTTTGAGGAGCGCATTACATTATGCACCAACATTTTGCATTACCACCGCCAGCATGGGTGGTTATATCCCATTCAATACCCCCGAAATAATCATTAAATAGCGAGAGGAAACAAAATGCTAAAGGATAATACGATTGGTATATGGCTATACCAAAACAGTGGTGGCGATGTTTTACAAACCAAACTCACCCAAAAACTGCGTGAGGCTGGCTATCCCACTGTTTGCCATTTGGATTTGTGCCAAGCTCATGCAAGCCCCCACGGTATTATGTGCAATGGGGTTAATATGAATGAACTAGCCTTATTTTTTAGCTACAATGCAGGACAACAAACCCCTTACCAAATGTATTTGTACGAAACATTAAACCACTATATCCCTATTCTCAATAACTTCCCCGCTTTTTCCCTAACGGAAGATAAGTTCCGCACAATTACTTTATTAAATCGTTGCGGCATTCCCACCACAGATTTTCAACTGACTGCATTAAATGAAGCCGAGAATCTGCACGAAACGCTGCAAAAATGGGGAGGTAAATTAGTTTACAAACCAGTTAATGGCTGGGGTGGGCGCGGTTTAGTCAAAGTAGAATCACCTGAAGAACTTGAACAATTAATTGCGGTGGAAAAGCAAAAAAAACAGCACCCTTTTTTATATGTCGAACGCTTTGTGGATTATGATGGCACAGATTACCGTATTGATATTGTCGATGGTAAGTTTGTGGGTTGCTATGGTCGTCGGGCATCACAAGGTGAATGGCGCACGAATGTCACGAATGGCGGCAGTGTTTTCTTGCGAGAACCCAATGATGAGGTTATTCAACTTGCCCAATTCGCTGCAAACGTAACGGGGCTAGAGATCGCAGGCGTTGATTTGATTTATGATCGAACACATGAGCGATTTATTGTTTTAGAAGTAAACGGAATACCTGCATTTGCCACACCTGCTCAAGAAGCGTTAGGTTTGAATTTTAACGAGCGTAAGTTGGATATGATCGTACAACTCATGCAACGCAAACTAGCGGAGGCCTTACGCTATGACCAAGCTGCCTAAGCTAGGATTCCTTTATTTAGACCATGTTTGGCGTTTTTTTACAGCTTGTAACTTTAAGCATTGGCCCGAACCTATCGAAACGGTTACTTACCATTGGCATAATGATAAAGAGCGATTCATCCAAGAAGTCCTAAAAAAGAAAATCGATGTTTTAATTGGCAATATACCTGCTACCGCTTATGAAACTTTTCGTGAAATTGCTATTGCATTACCGCATGTCCGCTTTATTCCATCATTAAATTCTCAGTTCGCGAATAAATCTAAAGAAAACGTCACTTTATTTTGCCAACAGCATCAATTACCCATTCCACAAACTGCTATTTTCTATGATGAAGCACAGGGGTATGAGTATCTGAGAAATTGCACTTATCCTAAAATCATTAAACGCAGTTACGGTCCATCTAATTACGGTGGTTATTTTGTGCATAAGGTTGATAATCAAGCGGAAGCTGTAGCTTTATTTCAGAAAGAGCAATACATGCCTATGTACATTCAAGATTGCATCCCCCTAACAGCGGATATTCGCGTTATGTTAATTGGGCATCAACCTGTGTGTGCGTTTTGGCGCGTTGCGGGTAAAGATCAGTGGATTACTAATACCAGCCAAGGCGGACACATGAATTATAGCGGTGTCCCACAAGCGGCTTTAACCTTAGCAATGGCTGCCAGCCGCGCCGCACAAGCCGAATTTTGGGCGTGCGATATTGCAGAAAGTCATGGCGATTTTTACATTCTCGAATGCGCGACGGCTTTTGCTGCGTTCCCTTATATTCGTGATTGGATCGCACAGTACCTTATGTGGGACTTATGCCCCGAACGATTTTCCCAACCGTACATTCCCCTTTACCATTGGGAAGCATTGGGTAAAGTGGATGCCAATGTGTTGCGACAATTACGCCATATTGAATTTACAGCCGAGCTAAATCCTTCAGTCGATGGCGAGCTGTATTTTCAGGAAGGATACGAACAGTTTTCAATGGAACGTACCACTGACTTGTCGAATACACCACAAGTGCCCTACACCCAACACATCCGCCGTATCGGGCCAGAATCCTGTTCAACTACCGCAGCCTTGGCAATACCTGCCGCCGTTGAAACGCACCTCAAACCCATGACAAATAACCTTTTGGCAAGCGAACAAAGTGCGGAAGAGGGTCTCCCACTCATGCATCACTCGCCCTTATCACCCACACAAGATTACCCCATACCAACACCAGCCCTTCCCATAACCATGATGCTGCCGACGGCAATAACGGTGATCACTTCGCACACTAAACCACTCACCATACGGTCTATTCATGAAACGACGGACACACCATTACCCTCCCCTTCCTCGGCGGTCACATTGGCAGGTATTGATATTAACCATGCCACACAAGATGAATTACAACGTGTTGCAGGTATGGGAGAAAAACGCGCTTTAGCTATTCTCCACCACCGTCAACAATGCGGCGATTTTACCCATCTGGATGATCTGCTAAAGGTACACGGCATTGGTAAAAAACTATTAGCTAAATTAGCACAAAGCCTGTATGTCAACTGAAAATAACTAACTCGCTATGGGGCAATTAATGTGAAAACGCTATATCATTCTTACGCTCAGTCAATGGCACTCTTTCAGGCATATACTCGCTCGCATCCGCGCTTAATCAAACTCGACACCATTGGCAAAACGTGGGAAGGGCGGGAATTAATTGTCCTAACCATTACTGATAATGTAGAGAACGCTGGTGAAAAACCAGCGTTACTATACACGGGCACAATGCACGCGCGTGAATGGGTGGGGCATGAATTGGCTATTGGTTTTGTCAAACATATTCTGGAAAACATGGACTATGATCCTACTATTCAATATGTATTACAACGCACCACCTTGTATTTAATACCTTGTATGAATCCTGATGGTTTAGAGTTTTCTCGTAACCATTATTCTTTTTGGCGGAAAAACAAACGAGTCAACGAAGATGGTAGTTTAGGTGTGGATCTGAACCGTAATTTTCCAATTGGTTATAAAAAGGTGGATGATTGCAACTCTAATGTTTATTCAGGGCCAACCCCATTAAGTGAACCGGAAACACAAGCGTTTAAGAAGTTTGTTGACTCACATACCAACATTACTATTTACCTTGATTATCATTCGCAAGGTAATGTTTTTTTCCCTGCACATAACTTCTGCCATGAAGACTCTTGGGATACGACAGACCTAAACACCTTATGCGCCAATATGGCTTATGAAATTCGCAAAGTTAGTAATCGCGCTTATGGCATTCACCAAGGCAAACCACCTGCTAAATTAATCAGTGGCAGCGCACGAGAATATTGCTACTCGCGTGGCATTTTATCCATTGTTGTTGAAGTAGGGGCGCGCAATATTTCTGACTATCTCGACGATATGCAGGAACACCTAAAAGAACAATACCCCGCATTATTACGCGCTCTGCAAGAAGCACCAAACTACTCCCATCAAAACCCGTTAAAAAAGCGTATTGAAAACTTCCAAATTGCACATGTCAGCAGCAACTCTGTCGGTCTAAAGTGGGACTATATAACCGCTGATAATATTTACTTTGAAATATTTCGCAGTTTTAAAGATAAACAGCACTCCAATGATAATACGCTTATTGGTCGCACCCACACAACCAACTATGTGGACAATACTGTTAATAGTACAACGGATTACTATTACTGTGTTCGTGCGATTGAACGCCCAACAAAACTGAAATCACCATTTCCACCGCGTATTCAATTACAAACACCGATTGCAGACCATGAATTTCATCGTAGTTATTTCTGTATCAAACAGCGAACTGGCTATGTTGCTGAACTTTCGGATAAAAATCGTATTCACTTTGGTGTCAATTCCTTATTTGCAGGCATTAATGAGACCAAAGGAATCAGCTATGCCATTATTAGCTTTTCGTTAGATACGCTGCCCACCAATGCTCGTATTACATCCGCAAAATTATCTATTTACCCAATGAATCGGGTATCAACAACCATTGAACGCTATGGACAATGGAGTGTTGGCATTGTTAAACAACCTGAAGACCCCGATGCTATTTATGAATATCACACGGTAAAAGAGTTTGAAATACTGACGTATGTCGGTCGCCCTGTTGATTCAGAACATTTAACACAAGGTATTTGGATTGACTGGCATCTTAGCGATTATGAATGCGAAGTTCTAGCAAATCAGATTAAAAATGGTGAAGCACTCTTTCGTATGGAAGGCCCAATGGACTTACGCCTTGGTCGACATTCACAAATGATGCAATGGGATATTGGATATGGACAATACGGATCAGGCATTCATTACCGACCCAAAATAGAAATCACCTATACCATTGAAGCACAAGAATTGCGTATTTATCCTGACCGCATGTTGTCACTTGCAAAAGCATGTCCTATTGCTGAAAACCGCTTATTGTGTGGTTTTAGCAAGCAAGGTGCTGTACTAGGTTATTTAGAAATGAGTCTTTCCTCGATTCCCGATTACGAAAACACCATTATTACCAGTGCACACTTGCAATTGACTGTGCAAGAAACCAATACAAGTGAAGATGTTCGCTTGCACATTGAATTAATACAACAACCCAACTGGCAAAATACCCAAATTGATATAATACCTTTTCAAGAATTAGAGCGCATTGATTATGACTTGAGTGTAAAGGAGTTACAAACCGAACAAACCTATTACCTAAAGTTCGCTACATTCAGCCTACTCCACCTAAATGAGGCTCGTAAAAAGCGAGAAAAAGTCTATTTTCAAATTCGCCCAACGATACCACAAACATCCAAACTGGATAACACCATTGAATGGTTTACAAAAGATAAAAATAAAGCTCCCCAACTGGTTATTCAGTACTTAAAAAAACGCCGACAACCCATACCCAAAGTAACCAACCTACGCATTACTGAAGAAAATGGTCAGTTAAAACTAAGTTGGGATAACCCCTTACACGATGACTTTCGCGGGGTGCGAGTTATTCGTAATGTTTTTCGCGAACCCCATTCAGCATATGATGGCGACAAACTCTATGGAGGAATGGACGATTATACTTACGATACTTTTGGGACAAGAGACATAAGTAAATACTACGCTGTATTTACTTATGATGATGTACCCAATTACTCAGAGGCAACGGTTATTTATTACCAACCCTAGCTATTATAACCAGTGGTGGCGAATGCGCACGTTTGCCCCCATGCGTTCAAATATCTTACACAAGCCATAAACGGTACGGTCAAAGAAAATAAACTCGTCGGCAACGCGATTTAACCCTGACGTTTCGGCTAAACGATGAATAATTTCTCGTGCATGGCTGGTGTAATTGGCGTGTTTACCAAAATCAAAACTGGCTTCGCGCAAGGGACGCGCTGCCCATTCTGCAAACGGGCGCAATACGTCCTTATACCAAGTTGGACTGGCTTTGTCGTAACTCATGCCTAATTCACGATAGGCCACAAACGTCGCCGCCTCATCATCGTCATGAAATGACCACAATAGACGTGGCAAAACCGCTACAAATTCCGGCGAAAGCTGTTTAGAGCAACCAAAGTCCAGCAAACTAATCGAACCATCTTCATAAAACAAGTAATTACCAGGGTTAGGATCAGCGTGTAAATGCCGTAACGTGCGCACCGAATAAGCGAAACTATCATACAAGCATTGTGCGGCACGGTCGCGCACCGCTTGCGATGGATTATCCGCCAACCACGCTTCCAAATGTTTCCCTTTCAAATATTGCGTGGTGATCACTCGTTCACCGCTGTAAGACGGGAAAATTTGCGGCACGCTCACGCCATCAACGTGCAAATGTTCCGCAAACCAGCGCGTGGTGGTCGCTTCGTGCAAATAATCGACTTCCTCACGCAAACGCTCACGGATTTCATCCAACGACTGCAACACAATGTCGGTATTCGGCAGGTTGCGTGCCAAACCGCGCAATAATTTCATGTCGTTATCCATTGCCACATGAATGCCGGGGTACTGAATTTTCACCGCCACGGGCGTGCCATCCGGCAAAGTCGCAGCATGAACTTGCCCCAAACTCGCCGCCGCAAACGCTTGGCTATCAAACGTGGCAAACAACTGTTCGGGCGGTTTGCCGAATTGTTCCTGAATCGCTTTGCGTACTAACACACGATTCAAGGGCGGTACTTGATGGAAGGATTTTTCCAGTTCCTTGCGGTAACGTTCGGGTAATAATTCCACTTCCATGCTCAACATTTGTGCGGCTTTCAAGGCTGTGCCGCGTAATTGTGTAAGTGCAGCGAACAACTGCCGAGCGTTTTGTTCGTCAACGTCCTGCTGTGCTTCGACCCGACGTTCGGTGGACAAGAATGGACGTTTGACCTTGTGTTGCACTTCACGCAACCCAACTTTCAGTGCGGTAGAACCGATAATGCCAGCGCGTTGCCATTTCCCAGCGGGAATGCTATTGGTATCGTGCATTATTTACCCTCCATGAAACGGCGTTTCGTGCTTACCAACTCAGGAGCTTGTGTCATCGCTTTGCATTGATCAAGGTGGGTCAAAATGTGAGTGCGAAATAAAAATGATAGTAAATCCAATACTTTACCAATCATGCCTTGTTGCAACAGATTCGCTACCAATTCCATACTACGATCAATCACTTGTGTGGTATTGGCGAATCCTTCCGAGGTATCTTTCAGCCAATACGCCATAATGCCCGTCATGTAATCCCAAAACAGACGTGGCAATAACTCACGGTAGGGTTGGTCGGGAATTTCACCCGCCTCAATTGCCGCATCCAACATATCCACCACCATTGCCGTGAATAGGCGTTTGGTTTCGGCAATATTGGCGAATCCGGCGACAGGTTCAGCAAAACTGATCTCGAATACTTGCTGCAAAAACTCCCGCACTGGCAACCACACGCGCAGATTGGTTTCCACCAATTGCTGTAATTGCTCGTGCAAGGTGTATTCGTGGAAATTATTGATTTCCTTAAGTTCTAACATCACTTGCTGCTGCACATACTCGCAATAACCGTACAGCACTTTTTCCTTGGTCGGGAAGTAGTTGTAGATAGTGGCATCGCCTACCTTCGCTTCTTTGGCAATCTCGCGCATGGTCGCCGCTTTAAAGCCTTTGATGGTGATGACATCCACTGCCGCTTCAAGAATCCGCACCCGTGTAAGCTGTTTATCCTGCTCGTTGATCTTCATGGCCTGCACCTTAAACAGAAATTACACTTAAATAATCACACTATTTTAGTTTTTTTACAATAGTGATTTCAAACAATAGCCATGCGAAAGTCAGGTACAACATCGTACCGTCACAGGTAAAGGGGGGAAAAGTAGGTGACTACCCACCATTCACCATTAGGAAAATCGTGGGTATCGGGGCAATAGCGTGTTTACGAGTTCATTGGTTTTTACGCTGCACTGTAGCCGTCAAACTTTTGCAAGCCATTCTAACAGTAGCGTATTCAGTGCTACGGGTTGTTCCATTGGTACTAAATGCCGCGCATTGGCAATCACTTGCAATTCAGCACGCGCAATCGCATCGACCATCGCCTGTTTTGCCGCCACAGGCGTGTAATCTTGGTCGGAACTTATCGCAAGCAGTGGGCAAGTAATATCCTTGAGTTTGGCGCGAACATCCCAACCCAACAACGATTTCGTCGCTCGGAAATACGCCCACTTGTCATTGCTGGCAAATTGCCGTTCGGCTTGAACCCGCAATGCCGCTTGTTCAGGTGCGGGGAAGTTCATTTGCGCAATTTTTTTCCCCATGTATGCGCAGCCAAACCATTGAATAAACAGCAAACGACTCCAGAAAAAACGCCGTGTTTGCCAATTATTCACAATCACCGCTGGAGTGGCGTTAATCACCGTCGCGCTGCGTAAACGTTCTGGGTAGCGGGTAGCAAATTCCAGCGTGATCATACCACCTAAGGAAAAGCCAATCAGATGCACTGACGAGCAAGCCAATGCATCCAGCAAACCCACGACATCGGCTGCATATTGCGCAATACGGTAACCTGTTTTGGCTTTAGTAGTCGCTCCGTGCCCGCGTAAGTCCAACGCAATCACACGGTAATGCCGAGCTAATGCCTGAATTTGCGGCTGCCAATCTTCTTTGCACGAGCCTAAACCGTGCAGTAATACCACAGTTTCCCCTGAGCCTTGGTCGCTGTACGCAATCTGGATGTCATTAACCAGTAGGAGTGACATGCTGAGTCCTTGTGCTTATAAATGTTTGGTCATTATGATGTGCGTGTACTGATCCGCAAGGTTTTTGGATGAACATGCATTGTGTTAGCGCAACGCACTGACTTCCTCTTCACTCAACCCTGTTGTTTGGGCAATGGTGGCATCGTCCAAAATGTCCAGCAGGTTGCGGGCAATGTCTCGTTTTTCTTCTTCCCGCCCCTTAGTAACGGCTTTTTCCCATTCTTCGCGGCGTAATTCGTCTTCGCTGTACTCGTCTTTCATCCGCGCATGGTCTTCGGGGGTGAGGGTGTTTTTTTGGATGCTGGCAAGGATTTTCCGCACACAAGCTTTCTGGTAGTAGGTTTCGTCCACCTCTTCATCAAGGCTGTCATTAATGGCAAACAGCCATTCGCGCCACGGTTCTGGGGTTTCATCGTTGAGGTATTTAGGACAGAGGTAAACAATTTTGTGGGGAATTTCACCCAAACCTTGCCCGTGGCGGTCTTTGGGGTCGAAGTCGATCTGGCTCATGTCACGCGCGTGCTTGTCACCGGAAGTCAGCACCACAATGGTGTAAACCGCAAGCGCGGGGCGGTAGTCTTTGGCATTCACCGCTTGTTCGAGCAGGGCGGCACAATGGTAGTGCAAAAAGCGGTGATAGTGGTCGGGGTAGCGACGGTGCTGGATGTCCACAATGATGCGGTTCACCTTGTCTTCGGCGAACAAGTCGAAGTGGTTATTGACATTACCAACGGGGTTGAGAAAGGACTTTTCGGTTTCCACATGGTCGATTTGGATGTCGATACCGAGAATGTCTTTGACAAAAGCGGTGAATACGTCAGGTTGCGAGAAGGCTTTTTTGAAAATGACCCCGTAGCGTAGGGAGGCAACAGCTTGCATGGTGGTGGTTTCCGGTAACGGTACGTTAGGCGGAGTTTAGCAGAGATTTCGCGACAACTAATGCATTTTACGCATCGCCTGAATTTAATAACTGGGACATAACAGCAATAAACTTTTTATCTGAGAAATTGTATAACTCTTTTATTGACAAGGCTAAAGCCAACCACAAAGTTGTTCCTTCTGAGTTGCGTTCAAAACTAAAATCATTTTCCATGAGGAAAAATAACTCACGAACATCATCAGGTCTAAATTTATAATTAAATAACTGCATTGCCAACAAAGCAGTCAAAAACTCATTCATTTTTTCATCATGAAATAGCTGACCATTTCTGTTATTACTGACTACATCATAAACATGCTCAAAAATAACATTAAGACGCGCTTGATTTAAGTAAGGTAAATTTTGCTTCATAATCAGCCAGCTCCCTGAAGCATACTTTTAAACTTATCAATAATCATGAGCTTGCGTGCTGCAATAAAATTCTCATAATTCTCCAAGCACCAGAGGTTTTTATCTTTAGGAATTAGATGTTTATCCAAATAATCCATTGATTTATCTTCAAACCATTTTTCAGGAGGAATATTAGTTTTGCCACCTGCTCCATTTTCTTGAGCCGTCAACAACATGCAATTAGCGATTTGATTAATAACTACGGGTTTATAGCAGGAAACATCTTTATTTCCTGTAGCAGGATTTATACTCTTTACTTTTCTCAGTAAAGACTGCGGGAAAATATGATCCACTTGTGGCAAGTTATTGTTGTATGATGGTTGATAATCGAAGCCTTGATACCACAAGTTGAAAATCAAATGAATATCTTTATCACCATAAGCAGTATTTAATATAGTATCTTGAGTGATAGCGAGATTACGACCATCTGCCTCAATTACACCAAAAATTTCTTTTACATTAAATTGCTGGCTTGTATTAATGGCTTTAACACATTTATCAATCAAGTTATCTGGTGTACCACTAAATGCGCCTGTCAATAAAGTTCGCAAAATATATGTATCTAAATTTTGTATGCCACCCCATTGTTTGGGAAATTTGTAACGGAAATAAATTACCGGAATCAAGCCCAAATAAGATGGTAATGCCTTATCTGAACGGATAAATGTTTTACCGTAAAGGTAATCTTTTACATCACTGATCGCTGCTGAAATGGCTTGCCAGTTTGTGCTGATTTCATCTTTCGTCGTGCTGTGTCTAAATTTAGCAACATCATAACGAGCACCTTTATCCAACAATGTTAGACATGTTTTTAATACAAAATCTCGTGTAAACAAATATCCTGTTTTATTCAAATTTCCCAGCAAATATTCTAATTGGCTTTCAGCATCATCCCATGATGATACCAATAGAGAAAAGAGTAAATCTGACTTACCCAGTTTTGTACCGCCTGAATTAGCTCGAATGAATATTTCAACAATATCATTCTCACTATAAGCGTTAGGGTTATCAATACTGTCTAGTTCTTGGTAACTAATAACCTCATTCTTTATGAATGCTTCGTTAATAGACTCAATATTATCCTTGATAATATCCTTTGCATTATCATCTAGCGCAGCAGGAGCTAAACTACAGAGTCTGTCAGCCAGTTTATTTGGTCTTTCATTGCTGAATACGATCTCGTGAAACTTATAGAATGGAAACGTAGCTTTGCTTGGGTCTAAAAATTTAAATTCATAACGCATTTCTTCAGGGCTAACGGGATCACCACTCAATAAATTGAAATAGAGTTCTTTCTTTTCATAAGAACCCTGCAAACCAATAAACAAACTCTGCAAACGTTGTTGACCATCTAACACTAACATTTTTGCATGATTGTCCACAGGGACATAAAAATCTGTCAGCTTTAGACTGCTATGGTAATTCTCAATGAATTTACGCTTTTTAATAGCAGATTTTGTTTTCCAAATTAGCAAGGTGCTAATCGGGTATTGACGCATGATGGAATCAAATAACCGTTCGATTTGATCCTCTTTCCAAACAAATGGGCGTTGTATGTTTGGCAACCAAAACCCACCACCATTAGCTGTTTTCTCATTCAAATAAGAAACCATTCTTCTAATAGTGTCTTTTTGATTTTTCATGCTTTAAAGCCCACTTGATGAAATTAATGAATTTTTGATAGTAGCTTATTGTTATATTTGATTCAACGGATAATTTTACGCAACAAAAAAGCTCCCGAAGGAGCTTTTCTGGTTTTGTGCGAAGGAACATTCATTGTTCTAGCGCAACGCACTGACTTCCGCCACACTCAAACCCGTTGTTTGAGCAATGGTGGCATCGTCCAAAATGTCCAGCAGCTTACGGGCAATGTTCAACGCCTTATTTCGTTCTCCTTCTTCCCGCCCTTTGATAACAGCTTTTTCCCATTCTTCGCGGCGTAATTCGTCTTCGCTGTACTCGTCTTTCATCCGCGCATGGTCTTCGGGGGTGAGGGTGTTTTTTTGGATGCTGGCAAGGATTTTCCGCACACAAGCTTTCTGGTAGTAGGTTTCGTCCACCTCTTCATCAAGGCTGTCATTAATGGCAAACAGCCATTCGCGCCACGGTTCTGGGGTTTCATCGTTGAGGTATTTAGGACAGAGGTAAACAATTTTGTGGGGAATTTCACCCAAACCTTGCCCGTGGCGGTCTTTGGGGTCGAAGTCGATCTGGCTCATGTCACGCGCGTGCTTGTCACCGGAAGTCAGCACCACAATGGTGTAAACCGCAAGCGCGGGGCGGTAGTCTTTGGCATTCACCGCTTGTTCGAGCAGGGCGGCACAATGGTAGTGCAAAAAGCGGTGATAGTGGTCGGGGTAGCGACGGTGCTGGATGTCCACAATAATGCGGTTCACCTTGTCTTCGGCGAACAGGTCGAAGTGATTGTTGACATTACCAACAGGGTTGAGAAAGGACTTTTCGGTTTCCACATGGTCGATTTGGATGTCGATGCCGAGAATGTCCTTCACAAAAGCAGTGAATACGTCAGGTTGCGAGAAGGCTTTCTTGAAAATGACCCCGTAGCGTAGGGAGGCAACAGCTTGCATGGTGATGGTTTCCGGTAACGGTACGTTAGGCGGAGTTTAGCAGATTGCAGGCGGGAAGAGTTCCGTTTGCAGCGGGGTCGATAGCAACAAAAAAGCTCCCGAAGGAGCTTTTCTGATTTTGTGCGGATTGCCGAAGCGAATCAGTGACCGCGCAATTTGCCGATACGGTGCAGCATTTCGATCTGTGCTTTTGCCGCTTCCAGCTCAGCCTGAATCGCCTCATAGTCGAGGTCTTCAGGGTCTTTGCCTTGTAAAGCGTCTTGTGCACGTTTCATGGCTTCGCGAGCCGCTTGCTCGTCCAGCTCTTCTGCACGCATACCTGTGTCAGCCAACACCGTCACAACGTGTGGTTGAACTTCCAATACACCACCAGAAACAAACAATGATGCCATTGTGCCTTCAGTAGTTTTGTATCGCAGCTCACCTGCACGCAGCTTAGAGATCAACTGTGAGTGACGAGGGAGGATACCCAAATCACCCAATACACCCGGAGCAATCACTTCTTCGACTGTGCCAGAGAACAGTTGTTGTTCTGCCGTCACCACATCCAAATGAAATGTCATCGCCATGATGCCCTCCTATCAGAGCTTCGTAGCTTTTTCGACCACTTCGTCGATGCCGCCGACCATGTAGAACGCTTGTTCTGGCAGATGGTCATATTCACCGTTCAGGATTGCTTTAAAGCTGCTCAGTGTGTCTTTCAGCGTAACGTATTTACCTGGTGAACCAGTGAACACTTCCGCAACGAAGAACGGTTGAGACAGGAAGCGTTGAATACGACGTGCACGACCAACGACTTGTTTGTCGTCGTCAGACAGCTCGTCCATACCCAAGATCGCGATAATGTCTTTCAGTTCTTTGTAACGTTGCAGGATACCTTGCACGCCACGCGCAATGCTGTAGTGCTCTTGACCAACAACCAGTGGGTCGAGCTGGCGAGAGGTGGAATCCAACGGGTCAACCGCAGGGTAGATACCCAACTCAGCAATGTTACGCGACAATACTAAGGTTGCGTCCAAGTGAGCAAACGTGGTTGCTGGGGATGGGTCAGTTAAGTCATCCGCAGGAACGTAAACCGCTTGGAAGGAAGTGATCGAGCCTGTTTTGGTAGAAGTGATACGCTCTTGCAGCGCACCCATCTCTTCCGCCAACGTTGGCTGATAACCTACCGCAGATGGCATACGACCCAACAACGCTGATACTTCTGTACCCGCCAAGGTATAACGGTAGATGTTGTCAACGAACATCAGAACGTCACGACCTTCGTCACGGAAGTATTCCGCCATTGTCAAACCAGTCAACGCAACGCGCAGACGGTTGCCAGGTGGTTCGTTCATCTGACCGTAAACCAGTGCTACTTTGTCGATAACGCCACCTTCTGTCATTTCATGATAGAAGTCGTTACCTTCACGAGTACGTTCACCAACGCCCGCGAATACAGACAAACCGCTGTGTTGTTTTGCGATGTTGTTGATCAGTTCCATCAGGGTTACGGTTTTACCTACACCCGCACCACCGAACAGACCAACTTTACCACCCTTAGCGATAGGCATGATCAAGTCAATAACTTTGATGCCCGTCTCTAAGATGTCGATACCGGATGACAATTCGTCATACGCAGGTGGCGCACGGTGAATTGGCATTTTGGTTTCACAAGCCACAGGGCCTGCATTATCAACAGGTTCACCCAGTACGTTCATGACGCGACCAAGTGTGCCAGGACCTACAGGTACGGAAATCGGCGCACCTGTGTTTTCAACTTGCATACCGCGCTTGAGGCCATCAGAAGCCCC
>CAZTUZ010000008.1:0-39381 GCA_964617055.1 uncultured Thiothrix sp. | reverse complement strand
CCTTAAAACCTTTCCCACTGAATGCCCGTGGACGTATGAACAGGTAATACAAAACGATTTCCTACCTTCTCAGGAGGCATGACATGGGATCAGTGAATTACGACCAAGATTTCTATGGCTGGACAGTGGAACAAGTTGCCCTGTTGCAGAATAAGCAATTCGACCAAATCGACTTGGAACACATCATTGAGGAAATCGACAGCATGGGTAAGGCTGAACGTAACCAATTGCGCAATCGTTTGACCGTGCTACTCATGCACTTGCTGAAGTGGCAGTATGAGCCTTCCCGCCGTAGCACCAGTTGGGTGCAGACGATTCGTGAACAACGTCGTTCAATCGTGTGGCTGATGGAAGACAACCCAAGCCTGAAATCAACCCTAAGCGAACAATTGACCACAGCTTATGGTCGTGCAGTTGATGAAGCCGCCGATGAAACCAGCTTGCCGTTAGGATTGTTCCCCACTGAATGCCCGTGGACGTATGCCGAGTTCATGGATAAAGAGTTCTTCCCAGAGTAAACACCAAGCATAAGCGACTTTAAGCATTGGTTAGCGTGGATTGTCGGTAAAATGCGCGGCGGGGCGTTCGCCTCGCGTGGTGGTAGGGGTAAGTGGTGAACCTGTCGCCAACGTTCCCCGCATCTGGTGCGCTGATCAGGTGAATGGTTGGCAAGCCCGTAACTCAGCGTTACCCAGAAAAGTGCTGGCAAACCAAAAGCGTAGCCCTGCGTAGCCCAGAAAAGTGCTGGCAAGCCCAAAGCGTTGCCCTGCGTTGCCCTGAAAACACCGATGCAAGGCAAACAAAGGTAAATGCCTCAATTGCAGCCTGAATAGGCTGTTGTTGCCTTGTCTTTGAATAACTTAGGCTCGTGGTAGGTGTGATGCTGGTAGGGCTTGGTTGGTGTGTGGTAGGTTGTCAGAATGATTTATCAGTATGATAAATGTACCTTCCCCCTCCCCACCTCTCCTTATGGATAGTATGCAGGGCTTAATAACAAATATCATTATCGTTTATGGCTCGTCAATAACAACTTGACCACCACCGCCAGTTTCAACCCGACATTGCCATTGCATTTCACAGTGCCGGAAATCGCGTGACAGTGGTGACAGTCGCCGAAAATCGCACTTAACTTAATGATTCGTAAGGGTTTGAAGTGTCACTAAGAGCTTGTGACAGTCTGGTGACACTCGTGACAGTGGAACAGTTTTTAAGCTATTCCCAGTGGATAAAGCCTTGTGCGCCATCCAACAACCAAGCATTTGCCGCCCTTCGCCCTGCATTGTCCGCACCGTTGGGATTGTTACAGCGGTTTGCTGCCTTTTCCCATTTGCCCCGATAGCGATGCAGTAAGGCATAGGCGTGGGGTTTGGGTAGCTGCATGGCATTCAGGAAACCATGCAAATAAACCCGATCATCGTTAGCCAGTGGCAAGCCAGCCAACGCCGTCCACGGGTCAACGTTTGCCGTAATCCCTGACACGTCGGCACTGATGCGCAAGACACGTACCAGCTCACCAACAGGGCAAGGCGTAGCGGTGGTGTCATCGTCCAGCCAATTGCCCAACATCGTTACACCCCATCCAATAGGCGCGGATTAACACTAATGATCTGACTGTTACCCACGCGCTTAACACCCAGTAAATGACCCGCGTCTAGCAGTTCGTCCAGTACAGGACGTAACGTCTTAGTATCTTGTACCCCCGTCACCTTGCAATACCGCAAGACATCGCGTTGTGTGATCACGTTCCAACCATCAGCGTAATGAACCCGTAACTTGCGGCAATACGCGGCAATACGCTTACTGAGTTGTTCAGCCTGATTGAATTGGGTTGGGGTATCGCTTAAGGCTAGGAATCGCCGCGCTTCATTCAAATGCCACTCTGCCAATTTGCAACCGCGCACCATGTTGTCACGGCTGATTTCCCCCGCTAATCCGTGTTCCAGAACGTGGAAAATGGCGGCAATACGGCTGGCATTGTCGGCACTTTTGCCCGCTTCAGGGCGTACAAATTCCGCATCACCGCCCACACCTTGCGCGTGTTCCGTGGCATTGTAGTAGCGAACCCAGATTTCTTTGGCAGATGCAGACAGTTCCAAGGTGGTGCGCTTGAGTCGCCGCCGTTCGGTGATGTGTTCCGGCTGCAACCCTAGCAGTGTTTTAATGCGTTCATTGAATTGCTCAACCGCCGGAAAACCGCCACTTGGTGGCTCTTTGTAAGGTCGTTGCCCTTGCGTGGTGTCCGGCATTGCCAGCAGTGGACGTGCCAGAAACCCCGAACCCCGCGCTAGACTGCCTGTACGGGTAAGGAATTTCTGCAATACTTCCGGTTGAACCGCTACGTTCATCATCAAGGCAACATCACTTAATAGGCTTGAGCCTTCCCCCTTGCGGTCAATCGCCACACTTGAGCCTGACCAGAGTTCGTTATACAGCGACAAGGCACTAATGATCTGATCCGACTGGAAACCCGCACCACCTAGAAACGCACCACCTTCGCTGGTCAAAATGCCGCACGATGGATAGTTCAACAAGTCAGCAGCGAGGGCTTGATGTGTGACATCCATGAAGATGAGGCGCGGCACTAACGGGCTGTCGGGCTTGTCTTCCATGAGCTTGCGTAAATCTTCACGCCGCCGTTCAATGTCACGGGTTTCGCCATTTTTGGATAATTTCTGAATATCCAGTGTCACGCCCTTGTGGGTAGCCTGCCATGTGGCAAGATCAGCCTGATAGCGATCATATTCCGGCTTGTGTTTGGCTAATTGCTCACGTTCCCACGCCCGCACACCAGCGGTAAAAAAGCCTTCCGAAAAGGTTTTACGTTCGTTTGGCTCTGAAATTAGGAACAGGTACAAACTGAGTGGGCTAACCAATTGAATATCCCGCCGTACTTTGGCTAAACCTTGCGTGGCAAGGCTGGCGACTGCCAACGCATTGCAGGCAATCAGTGCCGTGGGTGCTTGTACATAGCCTTGCACCTCTTGCACTGCATCGCGCATCAGGTCGGGTAACGCATCCAAAGGGTAAGGCTTTTCGGCATACTGCCCTAGGATAGCTTGTGGTTGTGGGTAGTCATCGCGCACTTGTGCCGGACTAAACTCATGAATCACCGCACTCATGCCGAACCCCCGTTATGACGCTGCCAGTTCACCAAATCATTCACATCACTTAAGCCGTGTGGGGCATCCGGTGGAAAGATGGGTTTATACAAGGCAATTTCAGGGTAACGGGTCTGTAAGCGTTTGGCGTATTCAATCCCTGCATTCTTGCCAGTGCGTTGTTGGGTTGCACGATCATCGTCGGCACACAGCTTAATAGTGGCAGCAGGGTAACGCTGGCGTAAACGTTCCGCTACAGGTTCAAGGTTGCCCGCGCTGAATGCCACCACCACGGGTTGCTTCACCTCTGAATGTAGGCTGATTGCCGTCGCCCACCCTTCGGCTAACCAAAGGGTAGAACTGGAACGCAATTCGCCACCGACTGCCATGCACAAGCCATTGAACTGCGTACCCTTCAAAGGGCGTTTAAAGCCATTGGCATAAATCAGGTAAAGGCTTTCGATCTTGCCTGTGATCAAGTTGACCATTGGCAACACCAATACATCACGCTTGTGGCTGGTAAAACGCCGCACGTTCAAGGGCTGAATCCCTTTTTTCTTGATGTATGGGTGTGGTGTTTTCCATGTATCCGGTTTGGTAGCAGTCGCCCACAAACGTTTTGCCATTGCTGCCAACATGCGCCGCTTACGTTGCACCCGTGCTTGTGCCTTACGTTCCAACTCCATACGCTGCAAACGCAATTTGTGGCGTTCCTCTGGCGTTAGTAGTTGCTGGCTGTCCTTGCTCTGGGTTGTGCCTTTGCGGGTTAGTCCGGTGCGGTGATCTTTAACAACGTAGACGTAATGCCCACCCGCCTCAAAGACTTTGAGCGAACCCGACTTATCGTCGGGCTTGCCATTGGTACTAAAGCGAATGAATTTACCCACCTTTGACAAAATCGTGTGCAGTGGTGGTGCGTAGCCTGTCAGGTCAACGCACGCTTGATGGATAATGTCAGTGTGGGTCATGACTATACCCCTGCGTCTTTTTCGTTTTTTTGCAGTGTTTTTTTATTGCGTTCCACAAGTAGGGCATCTGCTACTCGATAAGCATACTGTGCGACAAATCTATTATCATTGCCCGTTTGATCTTCGCGGCTTAAGATTGCTAAAACTACCTGCAAGGCAAATGAGTCTCTCAAACTAAAATCATTACCTTTATGATCTGTGTGTCCCATTATTTCGCCCCCATGTTTTTGCGACTGTCCAACCAGCCCATTACGTCGCTTAAGAGCCACGCACGCGCACGCGCCCCAATTAAAAAACCCTTGGGGAATCGTCCGGCTTTGGCATCGTCGTAAATCATGGTTTTTGACCGCCCCGTAATCTGCACCACTTCAGGCAGTCGTAAGGCGCGGTCAGTCGGGTTGGGAATACCGCTAGGTTGCGGTTGGATGGTGTGTACTTTGTTTGGCATGGTAGCCTCCTTTAAAGTCCGACATCGGACGACCAAAGGCTAACCCAGACGATTCGCGCATGATCTGATTTCAGATTTTTAGCTTCTTATTTCAGACACTCTCTATATTTTCCCTATATAAATCATAGCCTTGATCAAGGTATTTTTTTACAGTTCCTTCATTAACATTTATGCCGAGTTCTGATGCACCGTAAGCAATTGAACCTCTTGTAGATGACTTTCCCGTTGCCTTGTTTGTTTTATCTTTGGGATTGTAACCGTACTTATCCATAGCCATAGCCAATATAACGCCAAGCATCTTGTTGCGCTCTTTTGGACTTTCTTTCTTATCCTCCGTGCCGTACATTGGCAATGCCTTACGTTCTTTTTCCTTTTTACCTTTTAATGCTGCTGCAAAATCTGCTGAATCCACCCATAAATCGGACAATCCCAATTCTAAATAGTCTTTGCGTGACTCATTAACAATGACTTCTTGAAATGCTTCACTTTGAACCTCAGATTCTTCTAAATCATCCATCATATACTCATACATGCTAGCTATTTCAAAACGGCAATAACCATCATTCCACGAATCATCTTCATCATAGAAAACCTTACATTTCACCTTATCTGTATCGGGATAAGTCAAACTCTGCATTTCATTGCCAGAAACAAACAACACACCGAACCGATCATTAGCAATGTAATCACCTTTTCCTTTCAGCGATGGTTTTGTCACGTAGCCGTTATCACAATAGGAAAGCATACCTTCTTTACCTGCCCCCTCATGCGTACATAACCCGTGTTCTTCCGTTATGTCGTCGCATTTACCGCAATCTTCCCCCCAGTTGGGTTCTTGTTTTCGTTCCCATGTCAGGATGGGGTGAGGCAGTCTGATACATAGCTTCACATACGACTCTAAGCAAAATCGTAATGTCCAGCGTAAATCTATTGGTTCGTCATTCGCTTCGGCAAGTTGTCGCGCTGCCTTTTTCAGCGTAATCACCTTACCTATTTTCAGCTTGTCCATTACCGAATCCATTGCCAGTCTCCCTAAAATATTGTGTTTAAAGCATGAGTGGCAGTTATACCCCTGCCGTTATTGGGAAGGGAATAACTTGCGCCCCCGCTTGCAGTTGGTCTAGGTAGTCTGCCCAATGCTGCAACATGCGCCGCCGTTCTTCCAAGTATTGCCCACGGTTGTAAGCACTGCGTATCGGGTCTTTATCCTTATGCCCTAGCTGGCGTTCGATTGCGTCCGCATCCCACATACGCCCCCCATCAGGTCGACGCATGTCATTCAGCAGTGTGCTTGCCATTGAGCGGTAGCCATGCCCTGTCATTTCGCCTTTGAAGCCCATGCGGTATAAAGCCTTGGTAACGGTTTCACTGCTCATGGGTGCATCTTTGCCGCCCCGTATGTTAGGGCTTTGGAACACAAAGCGACTATGCCCCGTGAGTGGGTACAGTTCGCGTAGGATGGTTAATGCTTGCCATGACAAGGGGATAACGTGCTTGTCTTCTTCACGGTTCGCCCGTTTCACTTTGGTGTCGGCTTTCATGTGTTTGACCTCAATTACCCACGTTGCCGTTTCAAAGTTGATTTCTTGCCATTCGGCACGGATGAACGCCCCCTGTCGCATCATCACCAAAGCGGATAGCTGTAAGGCGCACTTTGTGACGAAGTTACCCGCGTAATGGTCAATAGCGCGTAATAGCCTGCCGACTTCGATAGGGTCAGTGAGTGCGGGGAAGTGCGTTAGCAATTCGCGTGGCGGGAATAGTCCTTTCAGGCTGGGTGTTGGGTCAGGGTCTTCACGCCTGCCCGTGGCAATGGCATAGCGCAACACTTGCCCAATGGTTTGCAAGGTGCGTAGGTGCGAATCGCGTGCCACTCGTTTGTGAATGCGGTCAATAATGGGGATTAGTTCCGGTGGTTTAATCAAGGCAACTGGACGCGCCCCCAAGTAGGGGAATACATCACGCTCTAAATAACTCACGGTACGGGTGTGGTGTGATGCTGATTTATCCGTAAGGTAACGTTCCATCCATTCACGCGCTACGGCTTCAAAAGTGCCATCTACTGATTGCAGCGATCTGCTGGCTTTCTGATGGTGTGAAGGGTCAGTACCTTGCTTGAGTTGCGCCCGTGCTTCGTCGTGCTTTTCGCGTGCCGCTTTCAGGCTTAAGGTTGGGTACACGCCAATGGCTAAGGTTTTGCGTTTGCCGTCGTGTCGGTAATCATAACGCCAGTATTTCCCCGCCGTATTCACCAACAGGTATAAGCCGCCCCCATCGGTGTACTTTTGGGGTTTGCCTTCTGGTGTTGGTTTGGCGTTACGAATGGCGGTATCGGTAAGTAATCTTTTCATAATGACGGTATCCAGCAGAACACTGGTGCATTATACCGTCAAAACTACCGTTTTTCGTGTCGGCTGTTGTCGGTTTCTGTCGGTCATTGCCGGACTATTGCAGACACAAAAAAGCCCACTGTGATGTGAGCTTTCGTGCTTTGTCGGTCTTCACCGTACAAGAATATGGCGGAGAGGGAGGGATTCGAACCCTCGATACGTTGCCGTATACACACTTTCCAGGCGTGCTCCTTCGACCACTCGGACACCTATCCATTCTTGCCGATGCGAATCAGCAAAGAAGCGCGAATCGTAGCGCAGGCAGACGCGCTTGTAAACTAGGAATTGCAGGAGATTCGTGAAGAAAATGCAATTTGCAGCGGTTTGGTGATATGCCCTTGGTCGGTTAGCGTTCGACAGTGTGTGATGGATGCGTTAAGATCGGCGGTGGGGTTTACTGATCAATAAAAACACATAATAAGCCATGTCATTACTTCCAAAAATAAAAGCATTTCTGCATTGGTGGGGCGAGGGTTTGTATACCAGTTTGCCTGATGCCTTACGCAAGCTGTTTCGCAGTACTTCGCCACGTTTAGTGTTGTCCATGCAAGATGAACACAATGTTCAGGTATCGTGGTTGCAAGACGGTAAGCAGCAAGAGCGCGGTGCATTTTCCTTGAATGCTGCCAGTTTGTTTTTGTCCGATATGGTGCCAAAACGTGCTCAGGGCAAACCATACCAAGTAGAGTTGCAGTTGGATCAGGCACATGCCTTGCATTTACAGCACTATTTTCCTGAGGCTGTGCGAGAAAACTTACGTCAGGTCGTGGGGTATCAGTTGGATCGTTTAACACCTTTCAGTGTGGATAAAGTGTATTACGATGCGCAACTGGCACAACACGATAAGTTTCGTAAAGAAATCTTGGCAGATATTTACATTGCACCACGTCAATTACTCGAACGATTAACCGCTAAGTTACAGGATTTGGGTATACAAGATGTACAGATACTGTCCGTTGCGGGGGCAAAGCCAGCGGTAAATTTGAATGCGCAGCAACATGCGTCACATAATCAGGGGTGGTCGATGCTACCACTGTATTTCTTTTTATTGGCCCTGATCGTTTCGTTGGTCGCGCCTTTGGCCTATAAATACCGTCGCTTGGAACAAATAGATGCAGCTCTAGCACAAGTCAGACGTGTTTCAGCGGATCAACTGAATGTGCGGGAAAAATTAATGGAGGCGGAAGAAGCTTTGCAGTTTCTGACAGAAAAACGCAAAACTTCCCCCGTTGCTTTGGATGTGGTGGAAAAGTTGTCGGTTGATATTCCGTTTGATACTTGGCTGGAACGCTTGAGTTTAAATGGTACGAATTTGGAAATTCGAGGGGAGTCAGGTAAGGCTTTGTCGTTAATCGATACGTTAGAAGAAGCCCCAGAGTTCGCTAATGTGCGATTCAAATCGCCTGTGACACGCAATAAAGACAATGGACGCGATAGTTTCCATATCGAGGCAACAGTCGAGGTTGCTCATGCTCAATAATCCAATATTACGTCAGCACCAGAAATTATTATCTTGGGGTTTATTGATTGTCTTGTTACTGGCAGTCATTTTTCTGTTCATCATTCCTGTGGTGCAAAAATCGTTAGCGGTTGATCAGCAAATTGAGAATGGTTATTCACAATTGGCTAAGTTTCGGCAGATTGCTCATGCGACCCCTGAGTTCATGGCTGAATACCAGCGTGTGCAGGAACAGGGGCTGGATAAACTTTTTTATCCAGCAGGTATGACTTCCGCACAAGTGGCAAAAGAGCTTCAAAAACAGTTGGCTACAGTAATCGCTAATGGTAATGGTATGCTGGTTAGCTCAGAAGTTTTAGAAGATGAACAACCCGAAGAGGAACAACAATCCGCTGTGTATCAGCGTGTGATGGTAAAGGCTGTGTTTCAAAGCAGCCCTGCATTATTGCGCGAAGTATTACATCAAGCGTATCAGGCTCGCCCGCTCATTTTTGTGGAAAGTTTGGACATTAAACCATTGCAAACGCCCGATGGTAAGGAACAAGTGGTGAAAGCAGAAGTACAGATTTCGACTTACTGGCGTGGTGGGGAGGTGAAACGTGAAACGACTGATTAGCCCACCGATTCAACTCTTGTTTTGGCTCGGTGGTTTGGCATTAATGGGCTTGTCTGCGTGGAGTTTATGGAACTTAAAACTCCAAGTGGAAAGCAAACATACTAAGGCTGAGGATGTTTCGGTACAGATTCCTGATGCGAGTCTGTTGGCTTCACCAGACCCAAATCGTTACCCCAAAATGGTACAAGCACCGCTATTTTGGGAAAGTCGAAAAGCTGTTGAATCACCGAAACCAGAACAAAAACAGGTTATTGCCGCGCCTGTGGATACCGCATTACCTGAGGGACGTTTGATTGGGATTGTGGATTTGGGTGATAAACTGTTTGCGGTAATGCAAAATGCGGCAGGTGGTGGCGTTCATCTCAAAGTAGGGGAAATGTGGGGGGCATGGAAAGTATCAGGCATCGACCCCGACAAGATAATCCTGACGTTGGGGGATCAGCGTAAGGAGTTACCCCTAGTGGGAGAGTTTGCTGCACCAAAAGCGAATCCACAAGCCACCCAAGCAAAAGCCCCATCAACAAAAGCAAATGGTGTGGCTAAAGTACCACCTCTGCCAACGTCGGCAGTACCCATGCCAGTACCTCCAGCGGCATCAGGGGCGGCGGTGTCGGAAAGTGCACCGACGGGATTGCCGTTTCCTAATGATACCCAGAAGCAGCCCGCACCGTTGTCAGCTCAAGAGGCATTGGATGCTCGCCAGCGTTTAATGGCATCGCGTTGGGGGGCATTAACTGGGGAAGGTGGTGAGGCTGCGAATGGCCAAGGGAATGCACCGAACGGTGGTCAGTAATGGTTGGGATTACTAGTGATAGGTATGGTTGCACAATAACCTAGTGATAATTAAGGTTATCAATAGGATTTTATCCGACAGACTGTACTTTTTATTCTGTTAATAACATATTACTATGAAGTCAGGCTAAAAATGGTTTGGCTCTTTTGCCGACCATTATTCAAATAAGAATAAAAAATGGGGTTAGCTTTGTGAAATACAGGGGCAGCGTTTTAGGCCTTGTTAGTGTTGCAGTGGTTATGTCTGCTTGTACATCTATCAAAGGCAGTCCAGGGTATCGCGATAATACTAAATCCAAAGGTTTCCAACGTAGTACAGCGATCAAAGAATTAGAACCTACATCGGTTGGTTTGGATCGTCCGGTGCTGCATCCTACTGCAACAGGTGGTGATGTCCAAACCGTTGGCTATTCTGAACCTAAAACGTCGACACCTTCATGGGACTCCATGAGTACTACCAATGCAGCCAGCTCAAGTAAGAGCAGTAAAGCAAACGATGATGTCGAACTCATTTTGGGTGATCAAAAATATTACCGTTCAGACGTAAAACCGAGCAGTGTAGGTTCGCAACGTGGTGGTGGCGACGCAGGAGTTGCGTTGAATTTTGAACGCGCCAGCATTCGCGAAGTGGTAAAAGTTGTGCTTGGCGATGTGTTAAAAGAGAACTATACCGTTGAGCCGGGTGTGGAAGGTGAGGTAACGATTAACTCTAGCGAACCCATCGCGCGAGAGGCATTGATTCCTACATTGGAATCACTGTTGCAAACGCAGGGTGCGGTATTGTATCGCGATGATACAGGCAAATACCGTGTAGCTTCGCGTGCTAATCTCAAAGGGCGCGGTTTCATGCCTTCATCGGGGCAAATCAAACCAGGATACAGTATGCAGGTGGTCAGCTTGCGTTACATTCCGGCCGCCGAAATGCAAAAAATCCTTGAACCTTTAGCGAGTCCCGATGCGTTTGTGCGCGTTGATCCGAACCGCAATATGTTGGTTTTGGCGGGGACGAGTTCTGAGCTATCCAATTTAATGGCGACGATCAAAACCTTTGACGTGGATGTGTTGAAAGGCATGTCTGTCGGTTTGTACCGTGTGAAAAATGTCGAAGCAGCTATTGTCGCAAAAAATTTGGATGCATTATTCGGGGAAAGCGGCAATAGCCCAATGGCGGGTATGATTAAAATCATGCCGATTGAGCACATGAATAGCATCATGATCATTTCGGCGAATCCCGATTATCTCAAAGATATGAAAGATTGGGTGGATCGTTTCGACCAAGTAAGCCCAACGGCAGGCCAGCAGTTATTCGTCTATCAAGTGCAAAATGGCGATGCTGAACATTTGGCGGAAATGCTAAACCAAATCTTTGGCAATAAAAAAAGCAGTAGCAGTAAAGTGCCAAATGGTGGGAGTAATAGTTCTAGCCTTGCGCCAGGGTTACAGCCCGCAACCGTTGGTGGCAATAATGCCAGCGGCGCAAACGGTCAGCCAAATCCTACACCAGAACCTGCTAAAACCATGTTAGGCGGTGGTTCTGGAGGTGAAGGATTGGCAATAAACCCCGATGCTGAAGTGCGTATCGTTGCGGATAAGCTGAATAATTCGCTTATGATTATGTCGGATAACGAGACTTATCAGCAGATTCAGGATGCCTTAAAGCGTTTGGATGTCATGCCAATGCAAGTGCAGGTAGAGGCATCTATTATGGAAGTTAGCTTAAGCGATAGTCTCGAATACGGTTTGCAATGGTATTTTAAAAACAGCATGTTCGGTAAAGACGGTAAAGGTATGCTGGATTTGGATGCCAGTTCGGGTTTAAGTGCGGCTGTGCCTGGGTTCTCGTATTCTTTGACAGGCAGTGATAATGCTATTACTGGGGTTTTGAATGCCTTAGCACGCAAATCAAAATTACGCGTTTTGTCTTCACCTTCGATTTTGGTATTGGATAATCAAACGGCGAACATTCGCGTGGGTGATCAACAACCAGTCTTTACAGGTAGTACGACGACAGATGGTGGGGTTGTGACGCAAAACGTGCAGTACAAAGACACAGGGGTATCGTTGCAGGTAACACCGCATGTCAACTCTAATGGCTTGGTAAAAATGGATATTCAACAAGACGTGACGGATGTTGGGGAAATCGACAGCGCGACAGGGCAGCGCAGTTTCTTACAGCGCAACATTAAAAGTAACATTGCGGTAAAAAGTGGTGAAACCATCGTACTAGGTGGTTTAATTCGTGATAACCGCACGGATGGTAAAACAGGTATCCCAGGTTTAAGCAATGCGCCAGTGGTTGGTAATTTGTTTAGTGGTACATCACGCAGTGGCGAGCGCACAGAATTATTGGTGTTAATCACGCCAACAGCTATTAAGAGTCAGCGTGATTTGTCGAAAACAGGCGAAGAAATGCGTGATCGTATGAAAAGTTTGATGGAAGGTGATCGTTTCTTGCCGCAGCTTCGGGGGGAGCATGTCAACTAAAGTTTCAATTTTTTGTTTGCTCGTGATGTTAGGAGGTCTCAGTGCTTGCCAACCCACGGATCAGCAATTAAAACAAGCAGCAGAACAGCGTTGGTCGGCTTTAATCGGTGGTGATTTTACCGAAGCTTATCAGTATTATACGGAAGCTTTTCAACAGGCCACACCTTTGGAGCTTTTTAAACACAAAGTTCGTGGGACTGGTCTGTGGAATAAGGCGCAGGTTAAAACAGTCAACTGCGAGGATGGTGGTAAGCGTTGTATCGTCGATGTAGAAGTAACGGTTTCCATGAAAATGCGCGGCCTAACAAAACCCGTCGAAACCAGTGATATAGTGCGTGAAACTTGGGTGAAGACGGGGTGGTTTTCAGACTGGCGGTATGTGAAAGAATAAAGGTTAGTATAAAAAAAATGCATTAAATCGCGTATAATGCGCTAACAATACCTAAGTTTTATGCTCGTCAAATAACAAAAAAACGATAAGCGAACAATGCAGCTATTATTTTTACTCCGTTAACAATACATAAAAGCTACAACAGGAGGCACGGAAGTGTTTAACAAGAATAAAGTTGCCATCAGTGTGACTGCTGGCATTTTGGGGGTCGTTGGGGTAATGACCAGCGCACAAGCTGTGCATGTGAACCCCGACGGCACAGGGCAGGTGCTTGTATTCCCCTACTTTAATGCGCAAGATGGTTACGTTACTAATATTAATTTGGTCAACTCCACCGATCAAACCAAAGCGGTAAAAATTCGTTTCCGCGAAGGTAAGTACAGTAACGACATTTTGGATTTTAACATTTACATGTCTCCTGAAGACGTTTGGACAGGCAGTATCAAGGCGGGAAGCGATGGTAATGGGAATACCGTTGGCTCGCTGACAACGGGTGATCGTACTTGTACCTTGCCAGCACTTGCTTCTTGTGATGATGGTAAGTGTGAAGCGACCGTGCCATTTACTGGGCATAATCTATACAAAAATGTTACTGCCGCAGATACCCGCGAAGGCTACGTTGAAATTATCGAAATGGGTGTGGTTAGCGATGCTACGGTAGCCGCTGGTGTTTTGCATAACAATGGCAAACCTTCTGATTGTAAAGCTGTTGAAACCGCTTGGAAAAAAGGCGGTGTTTTCACAACAGGTGGCGGGATTTCAGCACCAACAGGTGGCTTATTCGGTTCTTCTGCGGTGTTGAACGTTGCGGAAGGCTCAGCGTTTGCGGTTGACCCTGTTGCGATTGATAACTACAGCACCAAGGCGCAACACTATCGCCCAGACGATGTGAATAACTTCTTACTACCGTCGTTAGCATCGGGTGATGTGAATACCAGTAGTGTTATGGTGAAAAAAGCCACGGGCGAAAGCGAGTTGGTCGTAACAGAATGGAACACTGTTACGGATACTTGTTTGAATGATGGTGATGCACTCACGCCTGCATGTGGTGTCAACCCTTATCCGGTTGCACATGCGTTGTTAGCCCCGCATTTGATGAACGAATACTTCCTCGACCCTACGGATGGTTATGACGGTCATACAGATTGGGTCATCACCATGCCAATGAAAAAGCATGGTATTCACGCCAAGAGTACGGATGTCGTTGCAAGCTTTGAAAACGGAATTTTCGACCGTGAAGAAGGCCGCGCCGATTGGTCATCTGGTTCGACTGATAATGGTGATGATAGCTTCGGTTTCTCCCCGCCATTGGGTATGGGCAATGTGGAAACCAGCGATTCCAGTTTGTTGAATCGTGAAGTGAACGTTATCAGCTTCAAAACTAGCGACCCATCCTACGATACAGCGCGTACCGTTTTGTCTAGTAGTGCTAAGCAAAGTGTCAGTGTTGGGGCATTCGTTAGTGGTTGGGCGCGTATTTCCTTCCCTGATTACAGCTTAGCGGATGGTTTCAAATCAGCCAAAGCGTATAGCGCGTCGCCAAGTACTTATACCGCTGCTAGTGGTGTGTATAAAGGCGTACCAGCGACAGGTGTCGCCTTTATTGAAGGTAATGTTAGCCAAAATGCACATGCACGTTTTGGTGACGCATTACCACACAAAATTCAGCGTGATTAATTCTTAATTTGCGCTGCTTGCTGGGGTGGTGTCTCACCATTCCAGCACCCTTTGAGGTTTGGGGTTTAGGCAAAAACGCATTGCCTAGGGTTTGGCTGTTATGAAAATGCTGGTACTTATGCTGCGTCACTTATATCGATTATTACTAGGGTGTGTATTGTCAGTCGGCTTGGTGGGAGCTGCATACAGCGATACTGTGCCACTGAATCCGAAAGTTTCGCCAGAAGATGCTTTTATCCGCAATGCACTTGTCAAGCAAGGTGAAGACAAAGGATTGGATAAGAGTCCACAGTTTCGCTTGCTGATGAGCCAATTTCGCAAAGAGCAATTAGCGAAAATGGCATTAGAACACGCTGCCAATGCTGGAATGCCGGACTTTTCTGCGCGAGCCGAAGAAATTTATAACGCACGTTTGGAACGTGATTATCACCAGCCACTACGTTTGCGTGTGCGTGTTTTGGAAATGAGTATTCCCGAAGGACAAGAGGCGGCAATTCGCCAGCAGTTAGTGAGCATTCGTGATCAGGTTCAAAGCGGTCAGTTGGATTTCAAGGCGGCGGTTTTAACGCACAGTTCTGACCCTGAAAAGCGTTTAACCGAGGGGGATAGCCAGTGGTTTGCCAAAGGACAGAAACCCGATGCGATTTATGAGGCGGCTTTACATTTGAACGCTGCTCATGCGTTGAGTGATGTGGTGATTCATCGTCAGGCAGCTTACTTGTTGCAGTTTTTGGATCGTAAAGAGCCACAAACCATTCCTTTCGAGCAAGTAAAGGACGAAATCGTTAGCGAACTAGCCAAATCTTACCGCGAAGATAATCAACAAGTGGTGTTGGATAAACTTAAAACGCAGTTTAAGGAAACGCAAACGGCTACTTCCGATACGGTTTTACCCAAGGTAAACGGTATGTAAGGAGTAACGCTATGCACAATACCGCGCGTGCTTACCTGACATTGGTGTGGCAATTATTCCGTCGTGATGTGCGACTGCGTTATACAGGAACGTTGTTAGGCGGGTTGTGGTTGATTGCGCAACCGCTTTTCATGTTGTTGGTTTATACGTTGGTATTTGGGGAAATTCTTGCTGTACGTTTTCCTGGCGTAACGTCTCCTACAGGTGATCATCCGGTCGCGCTGACATTGTTTGCTGGATTGATGTTGTTCAACGCTTTGGCTGAGGTGCTTACCCGTGCGCCGAATGTCTTGCTGGAGCAACGTGATTTGCTGATGAATACGCCATTACCCGCGAGCATTTTGCCGTTGTTACCCGTGGCAACATCGTTACTGGTGGAGTTACTGTCGGTGGTGTTGCTATGTGGGTGGTTGATCATGATGGGTCAATGGCACACACAAGGGCTGATGTATTACCCCCTCGTTTTAATGATACGTTTATTGCTGGCATTGGCAGGCAGTTATACTTTGGCGATTTTGGGGGTGTTTCTACGCGATTTACGCCAATTGATGCCGCCGCTCATGACAGTCTTACTACTGATTTCACCAATTGTTTACCCCCTAACGCAAGTGCCCGAACGTTGGCAAAACTGGTTCTGGTGGAATCCTTTGACACATTTGGTGCAAGCCTACCGTGATGTGCTATTAGGCGGTCACGTTGCGGTGATGAATTGCATGGTATTAGTGTTAATCGCTGGCATGTTATGTGCCTTGGCGATCCTGCTATTTCAGTGGTTAATGCCGCGTGCAAGGTATGTGCTATGACTGCTCCCGCGATTCAACTAGCGCAAGTCAGTGTTACTTATCGGCAATACGCCAGCCCACAAGCTGCATTATGGGAATGGGTGACACGCAAACCGCAGCACACGGTATTTCATGCGCTCCGTGAGGTTTCCTTACAAGTCATGGCGGGTGATTCGCTTGGTATTGTTGGTGACAATGGTGCGGGTAAAAGTACTTTGCTGAGGTTACTTGCAGGTAATTTACCCCCATCGCAAGGTGTGTGTACGGTGCGTGGACGGCGTTCGGCATTGCTGGAGTTGGGGACAGGTTTGCAAGGCGAGTTCAGCGGTTTGGAAAATGCGCGAATGGGTTTGGCATTACGCGGTTTAGATCAGGCTGAAATCGCCGAAGTCTTACCCGAGGTGTTGGCATTTGCGGAATTGGGCGATTTTATTCGCCAACCTGTGAAAACCTATTCCAGTGGAATGGTCGTGCGTTTGGTGTTTGCAGTAGCAGCCGTGATTGAACCACAAGTTTTGATTGTGGATGAAGCTTTGTCGGTTGGGGATCAATACTTTCAAAAAAAATCGCTGGATCGGATGCGTGCGATTTTGCATGGGGGCGCAACTTTGGTGTTCTGCTCACACAATCTTTATCAAGTGCGTGAAATGTGTCGCCAAGCTGTGTGGTTAGAGCAGGGGAATATTCGCCTGATCGGGGCAGCACAGCAGGTTGTTGATGCCTATCAAGACGCTGTGCGTAGTCGAAACAAGCCATCACCACAATCTATCTCCCCCAAAGGGCGGGGGGCAACAGCCTTAGATATTATCCCAACGATTGTATCGGTCACGTTGAATCAGCCACATTTTCAGACTCATGACCCGTTGGTGGTGGAAGTACAAGCCAATCGTGGTGAACGTCCGTTAAGCGATGTTCATGTCGGGATTGTGATTCGGCGCAATGACGAACAACAATGCGCTGGGATGAGTACCCTACACGACGGTACAACCTTGCATGATATGGGCAATGGCATTGCGCACACGCGCTTAGTGATCGAATCCTTGCCATTATTGTCTGGTGAATACTGTCTGGAAGTGTGGTTGATTGATGCCAGCGGTTTACACGTTTACGACTCGCGGGAACGTTGTTGCCATTTCCGCGTGCAACAAACCACACAAGCGCAAGGGGTGGGAATGGTTTGGTTGCCACACACTTGGCAACGGTGAAATCCATGATGCGATATTTATCGAGTTTACGTCCTGAACGGTTTGCGGTACGGTACGATTTACTATTTCCCACTTATGCGCGATTGCCGCCACGTTGGGGCTATGCGTTAGCGGCACAACAAGCCCCGTGGTTTCGGCGTAAACGGATGGATGAAGAAGCCATCATCTGTCAACAAATGCAGCGTATGTTTCCTGATGCATCGGTAACGATGGTAGAGGCATGGTTGCAGGATTATTACCGCATGGTGGAACAAGAGGCGTTAGATACCTGGTATTTGCAGCATCAACCCTTGCATGAAGTTGTGACATTGCGCAATTTTGAGGTGGTAGAAGCGGCACGACGGGAAGGTAAGCGCGTGTTGCTCACGGGGGGGCACTTTGGACGTTTTTGGTTAGCGGGGGCGGCAATGCGTGAACGCGGTTTTACTACTGGAACGATTACTCGTGACGGTGGTAACGCAAATATTCACGGCTTGCACCCTGCCGAGTACCATTTTCGCTTGTGGAAATTACAGCGTTTGCAACACGTCCTAGGTGGGCCTTTTCTGGTGGAAGGCAATGATTTACGCCCCCTGTATCGTGCGCTAGACGAACACCTGATTACCTTGATTTTTGATGTGCCGTACTTAAATGCCCACCGTGGCAGCGTGACAGTGCCATTCTTTAACGTTAGTATTGATCTACCAACAGGTATCTATCGCGTAGCAAAGAAAACACAAGCGGTGGTGATTCCGTTTTTCATGCGTGAATTAGGCGGGGGGCGGGTTTGTGCGGAGTATAGTGCCGCGTTAGAACCGCAAGCCTACGATGAGCGTACTTTTATGTACACGCTTGCGGCGCAATTGGCACAACGTATCCACGAACACGCAGGGCAATGGTGGTTGTGGGCAGCGTTACCACTGTTGGAACGTTCCGTCTGATACGGATACAACAATAATAATGAGGATAACCCATGATGGTGGCGCGGCATGACTTCCCCTTGCACGATTTTCCGTTACACGATAATCATTCCCATACGCAGATCGTTAAGCGTGTGCCAAAACAGGCACGAGTGCTAGAACTGGGGTGTGGCGATGGCAGTATGTCGCAATTATTGCGCGAGTTTTGTCAAGCCAGTGTTGTTGGCGTTGATCATAATGCCCAAGCGGTGCAACAAGCACGTTTGTATTGCACGCAGGTTCACGTTGCAGACTTGGAACAAGCGGACAGTTTAGCCTTGTTTGAGGATCACACTTTTGATGTGATCACTTTGGTTGATGTGTTAGAACACCTGAAAAATCCCAGCGATTTGCTGCACCGTTTGGAACGCTTATTAGCTCCCAACGGATATTTGCTGTTATCCGTGCCGAATATCGCACATGTGTCGGTGCGTTTGGAATTGCTCAATGGGCAGTTTGAATACGAATCCGATGGCATCTTGGATACTACCCATCTGCGTTTTTTCACGTTACGCAGTTTGTATGAGTGTTTACAGCAGGCAGGGTATCAAGTGTTGGAAGTCGACTATACCCAACACGATATGGCGGATATGGTGATTGCGCGGTATTTGCAACAGGCGGGGCTTGAACCAACGGCACAAGTTCTGGAAATGTTTCACACGTCTGATGCGATAGCGTATCAGTTTATTCTCGTGGCGACACCGATTACGGCGGAGTCTGTTCTGCATGATGTGGGGGTGCTATTTCCTGAGGTTGCACCACGCTTGCCAATCAAGCCATTAGCTGCATCATGGGAAACGTGGGAATACCTGCACAATGAATTGCAGCGCACACAAGCTGAGTTAGAACGGGTGTATGCGACACGCAGTTGGCGGTTATTACGCCAAGCCGCAAACCTATGGCGTAGCATTCAGGTGCGATTCACGCAATCTTGTTAAACTCGATTACAACAAATTGTAATAATAACAATAACATTGGGGAAATTTTGTGAAGCACGATCAACAGGGGAAGTGCCAAATCAGCATTATCCTACCTGTTTATAACCATGAACGTTGGGTGTGTGAAGCGATTGACTCAGTGGTTGCACAATCTTATAGCGATTGGGAACTGCTGATTATCGATGATGCTTCCTGCGATAGCTCGTGGGCAGTGGTGCAGGATTATTTGCAGAATTTATCGCTGACGAAACCCGAGTTACGGATTCGCAGTTGGCATCATGAACACAACCAAGGCGCACCCGCCACGATTAACCAAGGTTTGCAGTTAGCCACAGGTGATTACCTAACCATTCTCAATTCCGATGATGTGTGGGAATCCACCCGTCTTGCACGGCTGCTGTACGTCGCACAAACTCAAGGTTATGACTTTCTGGCAACGGATGTTGCGGTATTGGACGCGGCTTCGCAAGCCAAAGAAGCGCGTGAACCGCATTGGGTTGCGTGGTTTGAGGGGATAAAACAGGATTTTGCTACCCACCAAGATTTTGCAGCAAGTTTTTTGCGTGGTAACTTTTTGATTACCACATCGAATTTTTTCTTCTCGCGCACGGTTTATCAGCAGGTCGGTTGCTTTGACGACTGGCGTTATGTTCACGACTACGATTACGCCCTGCGTGTGTGGTTGGCAGGATTTAAGCTGCAATTTTTGTCCGGTGAAAAGTTGCTAGGCTATCGTTTGCATGATCGCAATACCATACGCGAGAAACCGTTGGCAGCGATTGCCGAAAATATGCAGTTGTTATTAGCGTATTTGCCACGGTTGGCAAATGCCTTGAATCCGCATCGGTTACGCGGTTTGCAGATTCAATTACAAGATTTATACCGTTACACGGGTGAGGAATGGTTGACGGTTGTGCATCAGCGGTTGGTGCAAAAAGAGCAAGAATTAATGCCATTGATTACTGACCGCGAACAATGGATTCGTGAGCGTGATGCGTGGGTTACTGAACGCGATCACACTATTCGTGATTTGCAACAACACATGACTCAACAACAGCATTGGATTGCGGATCGGGATCAGTGGATTGCCGAACGCGATGCTTGGCTAGATGAGCGTGAGCAATTGATTCGACAGTTAAAACAACACCTGCAACAACAGCAAACTTGGCTGACAGATCGTGACCGCTGGATTGCTGAGCGTGATGCGTGGATCGCCGAGCGTGACCAATTACTGCATCAAGCACAACAACAATATTCACAATTATTGAATAGTCGCGCTTTTCGTTTGGGGGAAAGCCTATTGGCACCACTGCGCCGTTTTCGGCAGCTTTTTATGGGAGTACGTTATGCCTGAAAAACTCATTATGCGTGATTGGCAGAAAATCCGTAATTGGCTAGAGCCGCGCATTGCATCCGGTCAAGTGCGTTTAGTGTCGTTGGATATTTTCGACACGTTACTAGCACGTTGTGTCGAGCCGCCAGTGGTAGTGCAGCACGCAGTATGCCGTGAAGTGAGCAAGAAAGTAGGGATTGCGCCCAATTTGGTATGGGAAGCACGGCAACACGCGGAACAAACATTGCGTGCCGAAGCTACTGCTGGTGGTTTAGATCATGAATGCCGTTACATCGAACTCGTGCCGCGTTGGGTAGATAATTTGTTTAAAGCACCCGATATGGAGTTGGGACGTTTTATCTGTCAAACCGAGCTGGCGTTAGAAAATGCAGCCTTGCACATTAAACCGGATGCACAGGTTTTCATGGATTGGGTACGCGAACAGGGCGTGAAAATCGTGGCGGTTTCTGACATGTATCTCAATAGCGATTTGCTTGGTGAATTGTTAGGGCGTAAAGGTTTGTTGGATTACTTTGATAATCTGTATGTTTCTGCCGATTACAAGGAAGGTAAATATTCAGGGCGTTTATTCCGTCGCATGTTGCAAAAGCAAGATATGCAAGCACAACACGTTGTTCACATTGGTGATAATCCAGTTTCGGATCGGCGTGTGGCGTGCAAAGAAGGCATCCAAGGCGTTTGGTTGTATGAGAAGAAAGATTTGCGTCGCCGTGAACGTTTGGCTTTGTCCGGCAAAATGGCACAGCGCGGGGGGATTTGGATGGGACGGTATTTCTTTGAAACCGTGCAAACCCGTATCCAACAAGATGATAGTTTGAATCCGCGTAATTTCTTCTTTCGTTATGGGCGTGATGTGCTGGGTCCGGCGTTCAGTGTGTTTGTGCAAGGTTTGCAGGAGCGTCTACAGCGTCAGGTACGCAATGGGCAAGGCATTGAAAAACTCCTGTTTGTGGCACGCGATGGTTACATCTTTGAGCGTATGTACCGCGATGCAGCAGAACCTGTGGCTTCAGAGTATGTGTATTTGTCGCGTAAAGTGATTACGGCTGCTTCGGTGGCAGAGGGTCTAACGCACGAACAGGTAGTGGTAGCGTTTTATAACCCCAAACAAGAAGGTTTGGCTTCGGTTTGTAAAGTTTACGGTTTGCCTGAAAATGAATTGGGGGTGTTAGCCAAGGAACATGGTTTTAATCGTTTTGCCGAGCCGATTACCAATTGGCAGGATACGCGTTTACACAATTTCCTGAAAGACAAAAATGTGCAGGCAATTGTGCGGCGTGTCGGTAGTCAACATAAAGCTTTATTGGAATGTTATTTGGAACAAGTGGGATTTTTCAGCCATCAACGTATCGCTTTGGTGGATATTGGTTGGAACGGTACGGTGCAGAAATTCCTCAAACAAGCGTTTGGTTCACGTCCTGATTTCCCGCATTTGTTTGGGTATTACTTTGCGTTTGTACCAAAGTTATACACGGATTTTGGTGAGAATAATGTGTGTGAGGGGATTGTGCACGATTCCCGTCGCGGCAATGCTTGTGAGCGGATTCCGGCGGAGTTCGAGGAAATCTTTGAACAAGGCGCACGTTCACCAGAGGCAACAACGGTCGGTTATCAAGAACGTGATGGACGTATCGAGCCAATTTTAAAACACGATAGCGCGGCAGATCGCCAAGCTGAGTTACGTTGTAATGCCTCCGTTGCACGAATGCAGGAAGGGATATTGTGCCATTGGGAACATTATCGCGCTGTGCAGCAATTAACGGGATATGCTAGTCAGCAACTATTGCCGTATGTTCACGGGGTTTTGGAGCGTGCGGTCGTGTATCCAACCAGTGAGGAAACTCGCGAATTGACCCGTTTAGTGCATACCGAAGATTTTGGGCACGATCACGTTTTGGAACTGGGCAAACGTGCGCTGGGATTGCGTGATTTACTGCGTCCGCGTCGGTTGTTAGATGATATGCGTATTGCTGCATGGCGTTACGCACTGTTGGATAAAATGCCGACAGGGTTGCCGAATTTTGCGTTACGGGTTGCGTATTTGCATTCCGTGGATAAGTGATGGAATGGCAGTACGCCATTGAAATCAACAGTAATAACAATAAGTATTTCGTGCGAGGGGATTTCATCATGGTACTTAGCCCAACCAAATTATTTGGCTATGCATTAGCTTTTCGCTTTTCTTCCGGGCGTGGACGCTGTTTCAGCCCCGGTGGAAAGGCATTATTAGCATGGTATGGACATCGTGTACGCCTATTTGTGTTGGATCGTTCCGCCGCAAAATGGTGGCTACACTGGCTAGAGTAGGTCAGGGTGGTGCTATGTCAGTGGCCAAAGTTCAAATTTTGTTAGCAACATGGAATGGTGCGCAATGGTTGCCAGAACTGTTGGAATCATTAAAACGGCAGACGTTCAGCGACTGGCAATTATTGATTCGCGATGATGGCTCATGTGATCGTACTTTGCGTATTTTGCTGGATTGGCAGGCACTATACCCAGAAAAAGTTGCATTGCTACAAGTGGGGGGCGAACATTTGGGAAGTTCCCAAAGTTTTAGTCAACTGGTACAAACCAGTGCTGCCCCTTATTTAATGTTTTGTGACCAAGATGATATTTGGCTGCCAGAAAAAGTTGAGTTGCAATTATCAGCCCTGCAACAGCTAGAGGCAGAACACGGGACACAAACACCTTTGCTGGTACATTGCGATTTGGCAGTAGTGGATGCGTTGCAACATTTACGCGCCGTATCGTTTTGGGATTATCGTCAATTTGATGTGGCACAGCGTCGTCAAGCCTATTTGCTTAATAATGTGGTGACGGGTTGTGCAGTGCTGTTTAATCGGGCAGCAGCAAACCTCGCATTTCCTGCACCTCTCGAGGCCATGCAGCATGATCGTTGGTTGGCTTTGGTTTGTGCGTGGTTTGGTGTTATTCAGGCGATTCCGCACCCATTAATTTTGTATCGGCAGCATGGGGATAATCAGTTGGGGGCGGAAGTTACGGGGTTAAAGGGCGGATTAGAATCGCGTATCCGTGCATGGAGCTTGCAAGCAGAGGCATTTTTACACCGTTATGGTGAACGCTTGACCTTGGACGATTTCAAATTGGTTGAAGCTTTAGCAGAGTTACGTCACTTAAGGGGCTGGGAACGACGACAGCAGATCATGCGGCATCGCTTGTTTAAACAAAATAAGTTGGCCAATTTAGCATTGCTGTTGTTTGCCTAATTAGTATTGCCTACAACATGAAAGGCGACACAATGATAAAAACAATTTCACGTCCAGATGTGGCTGTGATCGTGCTGACGCGCAATGCGGGTGAATTGTGGGCGGAATGGCTGGCTGCAATCCAACGCCAAACCGTGCAAGCAGGGCATTATGTGGTGATTGATTCTTCATCAGAGGATCAGACGGTTACTTTAGCACGCCAAGCAGGTTGGGTTGTGCATACTATCCATCCAAACCAGTTTAATCACGGTGGCACGCGCCAGCTTGCTGCGGAATGTTGTTCTGATGCGGATTTGTTGGTGTTCCTAACACAAGATGCGATTCTGAAACAGCCGGACTCACTGGCAACGATTTTGGCACATTTTGCGGATGAACACGTTGGCATGGCGTATGGTCGGCATTTGCCACGCGCTGACGCAGGGTGGTTAGAGCGTCATGCACGGGGGTTTACTTATCCCTCGCTAATATCGGTGCGTGATCGGAGCAGTTTTAAAACGCTAGGGTATCGTGCAGCATTTGCCTCTGATGTGTACGCAGTGTACCGTGCACGCGCCTTACGCAGCATTGGTGGGTTTCCAGAGCACATTATCGTAAGTGAAGATAGCTACGTCGCTGCGCGGTTATTGTTAGCGGGCTGGAAATGCGTATACGCGGCTGATAGTACGGTGGAACATTCACATCACTACACTTTGTGGCAGACATTTCGTCGCTATTTTGATATTGGCGTTTTCCACGCTTCGGAACAAGCACTGCTACGAACGTGTGGCGCACCGCCGGATCACGAAGCGGGTGCTTACGTCCGTTCTTTGATCGCTTATTTGCAGCAACATTGCGTTTGGCTATTACCATTTGCTGCTTTGCAAACGTTAGTGCGATTAATAGGATTTAAGCTGGGTAAGCGTTACCAACAGTTGCCAGTTGCTCTATGTCATTGGATTAGCTTGCAAAAGGCCTATTGGCAAACGAGCTGGATTCCCCCTACGATTAAGTGGCAACCTGTTGGGGCTATAGGTTTTTTAACAGCGGAAACTGTCAAAGACTTGAGAAAAGTCTCTGTTTCCCCTAGAATCTCGCGTTTCTTTGTAACCCCGACGGTTAACGGTGTTGTTAGTGGTGTTGGGGTAGATCGGCAAAAACAGACAGAAGTGGATTGAGCAAGATGAAAACATTCAGTGCAAAGCCGGCTGAGGTCAAACGCGATTGGTATGTCGTGGATGCCCAAGGCAAGGCGCTAGGCCGCCTGGCCACCGAAGTTGCCCGGCGTTTGCGTGGAAAGCACAAGCCGGAATACACCCCCCACGTTGATACTGGTGATTACATCATCATCCTCAACGCGGACAAAGTAGGGATTACTGGTAACAAAGCCAAAGATAAAACCTACTACCACCACACTGGTCATATCGGTAACATGCGTGCGTTCACATTTGAAAAAATGCAACAACGTGCACCAGGTCGTGTTATTGAAATGGCTGTTAAAGGCATGTTGCCTAAAAACCCTTTGGGTCGTGCAATGTTCCGTAAACTGAAAGTTTACGCAGGTACAGAACACAACCATCAAGCACAACAGCCGCAAACGCTGGACTTCTAATTCGGGCAGGATTAAACATGGCTGAAACACAATACTACGGAACTGGTCGCCGCAAATCTTCCTCCGCTCGCGTATTTTTGCGTGCTGGTAGCGGTAACATCGTTGTTAATGGTAAACCACTGGATCAATTCTTTGGTCGCGAAACTGGCAGCATGATCGTGCGCCAACCATTAAACTTGATGGCAATGACTGACAAATTTGACGCAAACATTACCGTTACAGGTGGTGGTATTACAGGTCAAGCTGGTGCTATTCGTTTGGGCATTGCTCGCGCATTGCTGCAATACGATCAAGCAATGCGTGGCACACTGAAAGCCGAAGGCTTCCTGACTCGTGATGCGCGTGAAGTTGAACGTAAAAAAGTCGGTTTGCACAAAGCACGTCGCGCGACTCAGTTCTCCAAACGTTAATTTTTCGTATTACTCGCAGAGCTTGCTCAAGCAAACAATCGAGTTTTTACAGCAAAAAGCCACAGAAATTCTGCTTCTGTGGCTTTGTTGCATCTATACTACCAGTATTCTGGGGTTATTGTTGTGGTACTGTCCTTTATCTATCCGTTCATACCCCCGCTGACTTGTTGAAAAACAAATCAAAATTCCGCCCGTCATAATTTTTTACTTCGGCACGCAAAGAATGTGGCATTTCTGCAACAAGTTCGCTAAACTTTGTAGCGTAATTGCAAAATACCTGTTGCAAGAGTCTGGTAAGGGATGTATAAATACATTCCGTCAGATTGAACAAATCGAATTTAAACGTTAATGACAGGACAAACCTTCTAAATAGGAGTCGACTCATGAAAAAACTGCTTGCAATCGCTGTAGCTGCTGCTTTAACTGCACCTGCTGCTATGGCTGAAACTACTCTGTACGGCAAACTGCACGCTTCTGCTGGTCAAGTAAAAACTAACGGCGTAAAAGAAAACGTTGTCGAAAGCCACGACTCTCGCATCGGTGTTAAAGGTTCTACTGAACTGGACAACGGTTTGAGCGCGACTTACGGTGTTGAATACGGCCTGAACTTGGACGGCGACAACGGTACTAGTGCTACTGCTGAAACGCTGAACGCTCGTAACACTTTCGTTGGTGTAAAAGGCGGTTTCGGTGAAGTTCGTGTTGGTCGTCATGACACTCCAGCTAAATTAGCAACTGCTGGTTTAGACGCATTCGCTGATGGTTACGCAGACATGAGCAACATCATTGAAGCGGATGGTCAACGTGTTGACAACGTTGTTGCTTACATCGGTAAATTTGGTCCTGTAGGTGTTGCAGCAGCTCACTCTACTGATATTTCAGCAGAAGACACCGATGGCGGTAAAGACGCTAACTCTATGTTGGTTAACTACAGCAACGGTCCTATCTACGCTGGTTTAGGTCATACTGCTGTTCAAAGCACCAAAAAAATGACTAACTTGGGCGTAGGTTACAAAGCTGAAGCTGGTCACTTTGCTAACGTTGTTTTAGAGCAAGTTAAAGACACCCCTACTGGCAACAAAACTGACAATGCTTATGTTGCTGGCGGTTTCAAAACTGGTGCTGCTACTCTGAAAGTCGGTTACGGCGAAAGCAAATTCAAACCAACTGGTCAGAAAGAAAAACAAACCACTTTGGGTGTTGACTACAGCTTAGGCAAGAAAACTTCTACCTACCTGTTGCTGAACGAAGACAAAAACATTGACTTGGACAGCACTACCAATGACAAAACAACTCAAGCAGTTGTTGGTGTTGTTACTGAATTCTAATCTTAACGGTTAGGTCTTCAGTTCTAGGAAAAAGGCTGCTTCGGCGGCCTTTTTTCGTTGTGGGTATTTTGGAGTTTATGAACAAAAAAGCACGTCAATGCCAGCCTTGTACAGCGTGTTGTGATGGCTGGGTACAAATGAACATTCGTGGGACAGAGGTTTACCCCAGTTGTCCGTGTCCACACAGTACAGGCAAGGGTTGTAATGATTACGCGAATCGCCCCACTGACCCGTGCGATAATTTTAACTGCGGTTGGATTGTGCCACAAAGCCCCTTACCCGATTGGATGAAGCCGAACGAAGCCAAAGTCATGGTGTTATTCAATAAGTTACGTTGGCAAGGTTTACCCGTGGATGTGGCGATTCCAGTAGGAAAGCGTATTCCGCCGCGTGCATTGAATTGGCTCAAGCAATTTGCCGAACAGCACGGTAGACCGTTGCTGTACACCGAACAGGTTTTAATCAATGGGCAATACAGCAAGCAACAGCAAACCCTTGCGTATGGTCCTCCCGCCTTCCAGCAAGAAATCACCCAACGCATTGCCCAAGGTCAACGTCTGTGGGATTAAGGATAATGCTGTAATCCCGTTAAATCCTCTGGTTTTTTTCCCCGTACTGGCGGGTTAAACTACGCATCTTTGCATAAGAGCATTCAGAATAGCCATGACAGCCAGTCACCCAATTCGGGAAATCCCTTATAACTACACTTCATTCTCTGACAAGGAAATCGTGCAGCGGTTGCTCGGCGCACGCGCATGGGAGATTTTGCAAGTTCTGCGCGAAAAGCGTGAAACGGGCATTTCCTCGCACATGTTGCTGGAACTGTTGGGCGATATGTGGATGGTGCAACGCAACCCCTACATTCACGACGATTTGTTGGAAAACCGTCAACGCCGTCAATCCTTACTCGATACCTTGGGCGAACGCATCGGCAAGATTGAAGAACGTGCTCATGGTAATGAACTGACCTTGGAATTGGTCGGTTTGGCGCGGACTGCATGGGAGCGTTTTGCCGAATCCTTCCGCGAAGAATACGACCTGCGTGAACAAGTACGTCACCGCCTTGCGTGGATTACCCGCAAAGACAATATCCAATTCGATGGTTTGGCGCGAGTGTCGCACGTTACGGATGCCACCGACTGGCGCGTGGAATTACCATTTGTCGTATTAACGCCCGATACCGAAGAAGAAATGGCGGCAATGGTGCAAGCCTGTATCGAATTGGGTTTAACCATTGTGCCGCGTGGTGGTGGTACGGGTTACACGGGTGGGGCAATCCCATTGGATGCCAAAAGCGCGGTGATTAATACCGAAAAGCTCGATTTCATTACTGACGTGCAGTATCGCACCGATTTGGTCGGTGTGGATAAAACCGTTCCCGTGGTGCGTACTGGTGCGGGGGTGGTCACGCGTCGCGTATCGGATTTGGCGGGGAAAAACGGGCTGGTGTTCGCGGTTGACCCGACTTCGCAAGACGCTTCCACCATTGGCGGTAATATCGCCATGAACGCGGGTGGTAAGAAAGCGGTGTTGTGGGGCACGACGCTGGACAATTTACTGTCATGGAAAATGGTCACGCCGGATGCGGATTGGTTGGAAGTCACGCGCTTAAACCACAATTTGGGCAAAATTCACGACCAAGCCACCGTGCAATTTGCGGTGCAACGCTTCCAAGCCGATGGCAAAACCAAGAAGGGCGAAGCGCAAATCTTAACCTTTGAAGGGCGTTATTTCCGTAAAGAAGGTTTGGGCAAAGATGTTACCAATAAGTTTTTGGGTGGTTTGCCGGGGGTGCAAAAAGAAGGCTGTGACGGCTTAATTACCTCATCAGAATTTATCCTGCATCGCATGCCAGATCAAATTCGTACCGTGTGTTTGGAGTTCTACGGCACGGACTTGCACGAAGCCGTTCCTGCGATTGTCGAGATCAAAGATTACCTCGACAGCCGCAAGGATGTGTTGCTATCCGGCTTGGAGCATTTGGACGAGCGTTACGTTAAGGCAGTGAAATACACGCCAAAAGGGGCGCGTGGTTCACTGCCGAAAATGGTGTTGTTGGCGGACATTGTCAGCGACGATGAGAAAGCCGTGGCAGAATCCGCCGCCGAAGTGGTGCGCCTCGCCAATGCACGGAATGCGGAAGGCTTTACCGCGATTAGCCCCGAAGCGCGTCGCCAGTTTTGGGCGGATCGTTCACGCACCGCCGCGATTGCCAAACACACCAACGCCTTCAAAGTGAACGAAGACGTGGTGATTCCGCTGCGTAATTTGGCGACGTACACCGAAGGCATTGAAACCATTAACGTGCGCCAATCCATGCAGAACAAAGTCCGCATGATTGATGCTTTACTCGCGCACTTAGCAGGTGAATTGCCGGAGTTACGCACGGTCGCGGGTTACGAAGCCAGTGCGGAACGTAGCGCGATTCTGGCGTGCAAAATTACCCATGCCGTGGATTATTTAAAGGGGCGAAAAGCGCGTTGGGAAGCGATTCTCGCTAATTTCCAATCGCCAGCCGCTGATCATCAAGATTTGCTGGATGACACCGCGAAAGCCGCGCAACGCCCGAACGACCGTTTGATTGATTTGCTGCTGCGCCGCGATTTGCGCATTTCCTACCGCGTGGAAGTGGTGCGGGCGCTGCAAGATTTATTTGCAGGTGGTGAACTCGAACCGCTGCTGAAATCGTTGGAAGGCATTCGCCGTCGCATTCGTTCCAGCCGTTTGTTCGTCGCGCTGCACATGCACGCAGGCGATGGCAACGTTCACACCAACATTCCGGTCAATTCCAACGACTACGAAATGTTGCACGAAGCCGAGCGCGTGGTGGATGAAATCATGGTGCTGGCGCGGCGGTTGGACGGGGTAATTTCCGGCGAACACGGTATCGGTTTGACCAAATACCAGTATTTGGACGAGCGCGAAATCCGTGAATTTGCCGATTACAAACAAGACGTTGACCCAAAAGGCTACTTCAACAAGGGTAAATTATTACCCGGTTCGGGCTTGCAAAATGCCTACACGCCGTCATTGCGTTTGGTTGAGCGCGAGGCTTTATTGTTAGAACACAATGAGTTAGGCGCATTAAACCATGACATTAAAGACTGCTTGCGTTGTGGCAAATGCAAACCCGTGTGTAATACGCACATTCCACGCGCTAACTTGCTGTATTCGCCGCGCAATAAAATCTTGGCAACGGGTTTAATGATCGAAGCGTTCTTGTACGAAGAGCAAACGCGCCGTGGCATTTCGATTCGTCACTTCGATGAAATGAATGACGTGGCTGACCATTGCACGGTTTGCCACAAATGCGTCACACCTTGTCCGGTGAACATTGATTTTGGCAATGTCAGTATGCGGATGCGTAGCATTTTGCTGGAGCGTGGTAAGAAAAAGACCAGTCCGGTGACGTGGGCTTCCATGCAGTTTTTGAACATGAAAGACCCCGCAACGATTAATGTCGTGCGTAAAGGCATGATTCAATTCGGTTTTACTGCGCAACGTTTTGCTTACAAACTGGCGAAAAATGCCGGATTATTGGGTGATAACAAACGCCCTGCGGCGACGTTGGGCAAGCCGCCGATCAAGGAACAGGTGATTCAGTTCGTAAAAAAACCGCTTCCGAAAGGCATTCCATCCAAAACCACCCGTGCCATGTTGGGGCTGGAAGACAATAACATTATCCCGATTTTGCGTGACCCAGCCGTGGGTGGCGAAAAACGCGGCGATGCGGTGTTCTACTTCCCTGGTTGCGGTTCCGAACGTTTATTCAGCCAAGTCGGTCTAGCCACGTTAGCCATGTTGTACCAAACGGGTGCAACTACTGTGTTGCCGCCGAGCTATTTATGCTGCGGTTATCCGCAAAATGCCAGCGGCGATCTGAAAAAAGGCACGCAAATTTCCACCGAAAACCGCGTGTTATTCCATCGCGTGGCGAATGCTTTGAGCTACCTCGACATTAAAACCGTGATTGTGTCGTGCGGAACGTGCATGGATCAGCTCCTCAAATACGAATTTGAGAAGATTTTCCCCGGTTGTCGTTTGCTGGATATTCACGAATATTTGCTGGAAAAAGGCGTGAAAATGCAAGGCGTGGAAGGTGTGCAATACGTCTACCATGACCCGTGCCATTCACCGATGAAGCAAATTAACCCATTGAAAGTAGCGAAAGAACTTACCAGTTCCAACGTGGTATTAAGCGAACGTTGCTGCGGTGAAGCGGGTACTTTTGCGGTCAGCCGCCCCGACATTGCCAGCCAATTACGCTACCGTAAAACCGAAAGCCTCAAAGCAGGCATTCAGGAATTAACGGGCGCGGAAACCGCTCAAAACGGCAATGTGAAAATCCTGACTTCGTGCCCCGCGTGCCAACAAGGGTTATCGCGCTACGCCGACGACACGGGCATGGATACCGACTACATTGTGGTCGAAGTTGCCAATCACGTTCTTGGCAAAGCATGGCAGCAAGACTTCATCAATACCGCGATTCACGGCGGCATTGAGAAGGTGTTGTTGTAATAGTTGGTTACATTTTTGCAATATTTCAGCAAACTTGCCCGACTATGGTCGGGCAATGTTGTTTTAGGGAAGGGAATTGCTATGCCTTTATCACAAACGGTACGCCGTCAAGCCATGCACACGCGCACGGTGACGTGCCACGGTTACAAGCGCGAAGACGGTTTATGGGACATTGAAGGGCACATGGTCGATACCAAGCCGTATGCGTTTCGCAATGAAGATCGCGGCGGGTTTATTAATGCCAATGAGCCGCTGCACGGTATGTCGGTGCGCTTGACAATGGACGAGCATTTCAAGATTCACGATGTGGAAGCGGTCACGGATTGGTCGCCATTCAAACATTGCCCAGACATTACGGGCGTGTTTAAGGGCTTGATTGGCGTGTCGATTGGGTACGGTTGGAATCGCAAACTCAAGGAACTCATGGGTGGCGTGCAAGGCTGTACGCACTTGACGGAACTGTTAGGCCCGATTGCTACCACGGCGTTTCAAACCATTATGAGTACGCGCCCTGATTATTGTGGCGATGTCGATGGTGTGCTGGAAGATCGTCCGCCGTACTTAGACACTTGCCACATGCTGCGCGAAGATGGCGAAGTCGTTATGAAATACTGGCCGAAATTCTACCGCCCACCCGCAGCGGATGCGGACAAAGCCTGACGAGGATTTCCCTCGTCAAACTGAGCGGAGTTTGATGTCGAGAAAGCGAAAATCTTTCAGGTTGAACGTTACCAGTGTTAAATCGTGGCGTTGAGCCGTGGCAGCAATGAGCGCGTCTGCAAGGTGTAGGGTATGCGATAAGCCGTATTCTCTCACCCATTGCCGCGCCGTTGCTGAAACGGTTGTGTCAATGTCTAACACGGTAATGTGCAGATTATCCAGCAGTTTTTGATGTTGTTGCAGCTCGCGTTTATTGCGCACACCGTAAGCAATTTCCATATCCGTGACTGCCGAAATGGACATTAAACCTTGGTTGTTAATCAGAAATGCGGAAACAGCCGGATTCGTGCCGCGATAATGTTCAATTAAAATGCAGGTATCAAGCAGCATCATAACGTGTGGCGCGGCTTTCTGGATGTGCGTAAGTAATCTTCGGTGCTTGGCATATCAGGGCGGTTTGCCCACATGCCAAAACCCGGCAAAGCGTCATCGGTAGCGGTGGCATTTTGTGTGATTGCCGTGAGTTTTCGGAGTTTTGCTTGCAAGAATTCGATAAAGTCCAAGGCTTCTCGTGCTTGCTCTTCTGGTAGGGTTTTCGCCAACTCGTAGATGGTTTCTGCTGTTGTCATGGCATTCATCTTTGCCTCCTTCAGTGATTACGGTAACTGTAATTAAACGCAGGGGAAACCGCAATTTTCTGCATTGTCTCTCCCCGCGCACTTACTGCCACACCACGTCGGCGGTGAGCATGTACCCCGCGCCGTACACGGTTTTGATTAAGCGTGCGGAAGCGGGGTCGGTTTCCAGTTTTTTGCGGATGCGTGACATGCGTACATCAATGCTGCGGTCAAACCCCGTGTCGCGTTCTTTGAGCAATTGTTCCCGCGAGAGGATTTGTTTAGGGGCCTTGAGCAGGCTAATCAGTAATTCGGCTTCGGCGGTGCTCAGGGTTTCGTGAATGCCTTCGGGTGTGCTCAATGTCAAGGTGCTGGGGTCGAACGCCCAGTTGCCGAATTGGGCTTTGCGTTGGGGGCGGTCGTGATGATTCACCGCGCTGATTTTTTCTAACCGCCGTAATACGCTATTGGTGCGAGCCACTAATTCACGCGGGTCGAACGGTTTGCTGATGTAATCGTCCGCGCCGAGTTCCAGCCCCAATACTTTGTCGGTGAGGCTGTCGCGCCCTGATAAAATAATAATCCCCGTTGCGCCGCCGTCGAGCAATTGGCGCACGAGCGTTAAACCGTCCATGTCGGGTAAGCCCAAATCCACAATGCACAGTTCGGGTTTTTGTTGTTTGAGGGCGTATAAGGCTTGCGAACCCGTGCGGAAGTAATGGGCATTATGCCCGTAACGCGCCAGTTCTTGGCACACGAGTTTGCAAATATCCGTTTCATCATCCACGACGTAGATCAGTTTGCCGGATTTCATCAGTTCTCTCCTCCTTTATGTTGCGCGGCTCGTCGCAGTGCATCGCTGAGACGTTCCTGATCAAACGGTTTGCGTAATACGGGGAAATACACCCCATCTGCTGCTTGTAGACCAGAGTCGTGGGCATAACCGCTGATGAGTAAAATGATACTCTGTGGATTGTTATGGTAAAGCTGTTGCGCGAGATAACGCCCATCTAAGCCGCCGGGCAGCATAATATCGGATACCATACCGTCCAAACTAGGCAAGCTTGCGATTAATTGTAAGGCCTCTTCGCCATCTTCCGCTTCGACAATGTGCAAACCCAACTGGATTAACTGCTCGCGCACCACGTCCCGCACGTCGGGGTTGTCTTCCACCAGTAACAATAATTTACCGACCAAATCCTTACCCAAGGTCGACGTTTGCCGTGCATCTTTGCTATACACAGCACTATGGCTCAACGGTAACAACAAGGTAATACACGCACCTTTACCGCTTTGGCTATCGATATGAATGTAGCCTTGTGATTGTTTGACGAAACCGTATACCATGCTCAAGCCCAAGCCGGAATTATTCGTGCCTGCTTTGGTGGTGTAAAACGGCTCATACGCCCAGCGCAAGGCTTCCTCGCTAAAGCCAGACCCTGTATCGCTGACACTAATCGCGATGTAATCGCCAGCGGGTACGAGTTCATCGAAATTCAGCGGTTCATTCACGCTTTGGCGGTAAGTGTGAAAGCACAATAAACCGCCATTAGGCATCGCATCTCGGGCATTCAATGCCAGATTCACCAAAGCATTTTCCATGTGACTAGGGTCAAGATTGGCAATGCCGCTGGTGTCATCTGCTTGGTAATCAAGCTGAATATTGCTAGGCAACGAACCGCGCAACAATTCCAAGGTTTCGCGCATCAGTTGGTCGATATTCACCGCCACAGGTTGCAGCGGTTGGCGACGCGAAAATGCCAGCAAGCGGTGGGTAATGTCCGCGCCGCGACGGGTAGCGCGAATCGCGGGGGCGAGGAGATTTTCCAAGCCTTGCGTGTGTTGGTATTGATCTTGTGCGAGTAATAAATTCCCCAAAATGATCGATAATAAATTGTTGAAATCGTGGGCTAATCCGCCTGCTAATTGCCCCACCGCGCTCATGCGTTGTGCTTCGGTGAGTTGGCGTTCCGCTTGTTTCTCAGCGGTAATGTCCAACGACAAATTTAAGATGCCCTTCACTTGCCCATCGCTGCCTTTTTCGGGGATCAAAATACGTTTGGTAATGATGTCGCGTTCGCCGTGTTTAAAGGCGTAAATGTAGGTTGTTTCCTGCCCCTCAATCGCGGTTTGCAGTTCGGGGTAAATTGCGTCGTACATCGTGCCGCCCAAAATTTCGCGCAAATGTTTGCCAATAACTTCGGGAATGGTGTGTTGGAATTGTTGCGCATAGGCTTGATTCACAAACAAATAATGCAGCTCAGGGGTAAAATACGCGACTTGCGCGGGCAGGGCATCCAAAATCAACCGCTGGCGTTCTTGCGTGGCTTCGAGTTGCGCGGTACGGCGTTTAACTTTGGTATCCAGTGTATTGATATTGTCCTTGAGGCGTTCCACCATGCTGTCAAAACTACTTGCCAGAATCCCCAATTCATCATCGCGCTGAATGCCGCTTTTGGCAGATAAATCCCCGCTACTCACCTTTAACGCAGTTTGTGCTAGTTGCGTAATGGGGTACATGACTTTATGTGCGAAGAATGCTGCTAACAACAATGCACCCAAAATGGTGACACTGGCAAGCCATACAATGCGATTGCTTAAGGTTTCCGAACTGCTGCGCAGTTCATCTAAATACACCGATGAGCAAATGTACCAGTCAAAACTCGACATGTAGCGCACTAGCGACAGTTTTTCGTAGATATAATTATTCGGATCATCGGGTTTGTCCCATTTATAATGCAGCTCCTGTCCCGTGTCAGCGACTTCTTTCAAATCATCCGTAATGGGGTTGTGGGTGACAGGATTTTCCAATTTTTCAATGCGTTTTCCATCAATATTGCTATTGGGGTGAATTAAAATATTGCTATTAGAGTCAAAGATAAACAGGTAGCCTGTTTTGGCGACCTTAATTTGTTGTAAGGCATTGCGTAGTTCAGTTAAAGCACGTTTTTTACGGTTTTCTACCTCATGAGCAAGGTCGTCTAGGTATACGCCTGAACCAATGATCAAGCCCCATTCGGGGTAGTTTTTGAAATACGAGACTTTTTCTTGCGGTAAGGATTGTGAGGGACGATTCCACTTGTACTGCAAAAAACCTTCGCCATTTTGTTGTGCTTGCTGAATGACTTTACTCAGGATAGGTTGCCCGTCAGTATCGATCATATTGACGGAAGGTTTGCCGTGAAAACGTGGGTCAGGGTGCGATAGTAATACACCGTTATAGTCTGCAATCCAGATGTAATCATTGTTGTTGTAAGTAAACTCCCGAATCGCTTCAAAGGCTTTAAGACGTGCTTGGGCATTACTGATGTTCAGTTGTTTAGCTTCGCGGAATTGCGTGTGGAGATAGGCTTCTGTGAGGGAAACCGCAACCTTAAGTTGCTGTTGGTGTGCTTTGAGCGCTTGAGTTTGGTATTCCTCCACATTTGCAGACATGCGATTAGCGATTTCAAATACATTATTTAAGGCTAGTCGGCTGGCATTACGTTCGATTTCAAACACTTTCTGTTTAATGAGTGGCACGGTGTAGAAATAAATAATCGTGAAAATTGCGCATACTAACACTAGCATGGCAATGAAAAACTGGCGCGACAGTTTGGATTGCAATGGTTGAAAGCGGTACACGCATTATGCCCTTCGACAAACGGAAAAAGTCAGTGTAACACAGCGGGTTATCGTGGATGCTTCCTGCAATAATTCGTTACATTCTTGCAATATTACAGAAAACTTGCCTTGTTACCTTGCGTCCCAATTGATCTGGGAGGAGTCAATTTGTGGGTAACGATTACATTCTGCAAACTCACGCGCTAACCAAAGCGTTCAAGGGGTTTACAGCGGTTGATAATGTCAATTTGCAAATTCAGCGTGGTCACATTCATGCCCTGATCGGGCCGAATGGGGCAGGCAAAACCACGGTTTTTAACTTACTGACCAAATATTTAATCCCAACATCTGGGTAAATTCTGTTTAATGGTAATGACATCACGCCTGTGGAAGCTTCTGCGATTGCACGGATGGGTATGGTGCGTTCATTCCAAATTTCTGCTGTGTTTCCGAAATTAACCGTGCTGGAAAATGTGCGCATTGCCTTGCAACGCAAGGAAGGCAATAGCTTCCATTTCTGGAAGTCGGAAAAAGTGCTGAACAAGCTTAACGGACGTGCCGAAGAATTATTGGACGCGGTGGGTTTGTTGGAGTTTCGTAATGCTACCACGGTTGACCTACCTTACGGGCGCAAACGTGCCTTAGAAATCGCCACGACGCTGGCATTAGACCCCGAAATGTTACTGCTCGACGAACCCACGCAAGGCATGGGGCATGAAGACGTGGACGTGGTGGCGAATTTGATTAAAAAAGTTTCCGCCGGACGCACCATTTTAATGGTTGAGCATAACTTGCACGTCGTTTCCAAACTCGCTGACCGCATTACCGTGTTACAGCGTGGCGCGGTGTTAATGGAAGGCAATTACGCCACCGTTTCCGCCGATGCGCGTGTGAAAGAGGCATATTTGGGTGTGGCAGTCGATGAGGAGGTAGCGGCATGAGTTTGATGGCTGATGGCGTAAAGCAAGACGAAAAGCTACGCATTCGGGATTTGCACGCTTTCTACGGCGAATCACACATTCTGCATGGCATTGATTTACAGGTGAATAAGGGCGAACTGGTGACGCTATTGGGGCGTAACGGTTCGGGGCGTTCCACCACCTTGAAAGCGGTGATGAACATGGTGGGGCGGCGCAGTGGCAGCATTATGGTCAATGGTACGGAAACTATTGGCGTACCCGCGCACCGCATTGCACATTTGGGGATTGGTTTTTGCCCTGAAGAACGCGCGATTTTTTCCAGCTTGAATGTGGAAGAAAACCTGATGTTACCGCCAGCCGTGCGCAGCGATGGCATGAGCGTCGACGAAATTTACGAAATGTTCCCGAATTTATACGAGCGGCGCATGAGCCAAGGCACACGTTTGTCGGGTGGCGAACAGCAAATGTTGGCAATGGCACGCATTTTACGCACGGGCGCGAACATTTTATTGCTCGATGAAATCACTGAGGGGCTTGCTCCGGTGATTGTGAAAAAGCTGGGTGAGGTATTAACCAAGCTCAAACAACGCAACTTAACGATTTTGTTGGTGGAGCAGAACTTCCGTTTTGCCGCTCCGATTGCTGACCGCCATTACGTTATGGAGCACGGTCACATTGTGGAAGAAGTGAAACAAGCCGAACTTGAGGAGAAGAGCGGTTTGTTAAATACCTATTTGGGCGTGTAGGAAGCGGAAGGTCTTACCTCGATTTTTTGTCATGTTCAGTTTTGGAGTAAAGAGGAGAAAACTGATGAAAGTAATGAAAACTTTAGGATTAGCGACGGCTGTCGCATTGGCGTTGTCCATGAGTGCGGCGCAAGCGGCGGGTGTTTCCGACGATAAAGTCAAAATTGGTGTACTGGCCGACATGGGCGGTACTTACGCTGATGCGTGTGGTAAAGGTTGTGTTACGGCCGTGGAAATGGCGGTGGCCGATTTTGGCGGTAAAGTGTTGGATAAGCCTATCGAAGTGATTTCTGGCGATGACCAAAACAAGCCGGATACAGGTTCTTCCATCGTGCGTGAGTGGGTGGATAAAGAAAAAATCGATGCTGTCGGTGGGATCGTTTCCTCCGCCGTCGGTTTGGCGGCAGGCAAAGTCTTGACTGATGCGAAAAAGCCAATGTTGATTTCTACCGCAGGTAGCCCAGCATTTTACACCAAAGCATGTTCCCCGTTTAACGCGCATTGGACTTACGACGTGGTGGCATTAGCCAACGGTACAGTGAAACCGCTGGTAGCCGAAGGCAAGAAAAAATGGTTCTTCATTACCGCTGATTACGAGTTTGGTAATGCTTTGGAAAAAGCTTCGACAGGCGTGATTGAGAAAAACGGCGGGAAAGTCGTCGGTGGCGTGAAAGTGCCATTGGGTACAACTGACTTTTCATCGTATATCTTGCAAGCACAATCAGCAGGGGCAGATGCGGTAGCGTTTGCTAACGCGGGTAAAGATTTCGTCAACTCACTGAAAGCTGCGCATGAGTTCGGCTTGGATAAGAGTGCGACAATGGTAGGTCTGTTGGTGTTCGCTTCCGATGTGCAAGCGATTGATCCGGCAGTGATTGCAAACATGAATCTGACCACAGGTTTCTACGGCGAAATGGACGATAAAACCAAAGAATGGTCAAAACGTTACAAGGAGAAATTTGGCAAAACGCCAGGTATGGGACAAGCTGGTGCTTATTCATCCACTATGCATTACTTGAACGCTGTGAAGGCAGCGGGTACGGATGATGGCGAAGCGGTCATGGCGAAAATGAAGGAAATGAAACCTGACGATTTCTTTGCGCGTAATGCAGAACTGCGTGCGGATGGACGCATGGTGCACGATATGTACTTCGTGCGTGTGAAGAAAGCGGACGAACGTGCCAATGAAGATGACATCTTTGAGGTAAAACAGACGCTTGCGGGTAATGAGGTATTCCTGCCAATGTCGCCAGAGTGTGACTTCAGCAAGAAGAAGTAATGCCACGGGTGGGGGTGAGGTTGGCTTACCCC
>CAZTUZ010000007.1:5109-39925 GCA_964617055.1 uncultured Thiothrix sp. | reverse complement strand
GAGATCTATCGCTGTGACTGGAGTTCAGACGTGTGCTCTTCCGATCTGGTGGATAGCGTGGCGGATAAACTACGCTTCGCGCTGATTTTGGGCGTGGGGTTAATTGCGTGGATTTTCGGTTGGTTGTTTTTCATTAAACAATTCAGTTTGAGCACTGCATTAATCATTGTGGGGTTGGCATTACTGCCCATCATCATTATTGCGCGGTTTTGGTGGTCGCTAGAGCAATTAAAAGATTTACCCCACATTGCGCAAAACATGATGAGTGATGCGAGTCAGGAAATCGGCGAAACGGTTAAAGGCATTCGTGAAGGTAAAGTGCAGAAGCTGAGTTTTTTGGGTTCGGCAAAAGGTTTGTGGAGCATTGGTTCATTAGCGGGTGAAGCCAAGGAATTACTCGGTTCATACATTAGCATTGGCGTATTGTTGAATCCGCTCTCCTTAATCTTGGGCTTTTTATCGCTGCTGTTTATGCTGCCGTTAATGCTAGTGAGTGTGGTGTTATTAGGTTTGGCAATCTTTTAATGTTGCGTTTAATTTTGGGCGGCGCACGGTCGGGCAAAAGCCGTTACGCTGAAAACATCGCCCTGAATAGCGGTAAAAACGTGGTGTACGTCGCCACCGCCACGGCACACGATGCGGAAATGCAGGCACGCATTCAACACCATCAAGCCTCACGCCCCGCGCATTGGCTGACGGTGGAAGAACCGCTGCATTTAGCCGCGTGTTTGGCGCGTTATGCTCATGCGGATACGCTGGTGATTGTCGATTGTTTAACCTTGTGGCTCACGCAGTTATTGTGCCATGCCGATAGCGCATTGCTGGCGCGAGAAACCCAAGCCTTGCTCGATACCTTACCGCGACTGGCGGGCGAGATTGTGTGCGTGAGTAATGAAGTCGGTTTGGGCATTGTGCCACTGGGCGAATTGACCCGCCGTTACGTCGATGAGGCAGGACGCTTACACCAGCAACTTGCCGTACAATGCACGCAAGTCGTGTTCATGGTGGCGGGTTTGCCGCACGTTTTAAAACATAATGCCTAAGGAATATTGCTATGGAATGGCTGCGACGCGCCTGCCAACAACCCAACCTTGCCATGTATACCGCCGCGCAACAACGCCAAGCGCAACTGACCAAACCTGCTGGCGCATTGGGCGAACTCGAAACCGTCGCCATGCGTTTAGCCAGTTTGCAGCAGCGTGTTTTACCGCACATCCAGCACATTCACATTAGCGTGTTTGCTGCCGATCATGGCGTGGCGGAAGAAGGTGTTTCTGCCTTTCCGCAAGCCGTTACCCAACAAATGGTGCTGAACTTTCTCAATGGCGGCGCGGCGATCAGCGTACTAGCCCGCGAACTCGGCGCAACATTGGAAGTGGTCGACGTAGGGGTAAAATTAGCAGAAGGACAAGGGTTCACGCACCCGCAATGTATCAGCCAGCGTGCGGGTAATGCCACCGCCAACTGCGCCGTGACTGCCGCCATGTCCGTATCGGAATTAGCAAGCGCGTTACACGCTGGTTACGCCGCTGCCGAACGCGCTGCTGCCCAATCAGCCGATTTATTCATTGGCGGGGAAATGGGCATTGCCAATACCACACCCGCCACGGCAATCTTTTGCGCCTTACTCGACCTCAAACCGCAAGCGGTGGCAGGGGCTGGCACGGGGTTAAACCACGACGGCATTCAGCACAAAATTCAAGTATTGGAGCGTATCTTAGCCCAACACCCCGAACGCGAAGCCTTAAGCGTGTTACGCTGTATGGGGGGCTTTGAAATCGCCGCACTCAGCGGAGCTTACCTGCGTGCCGCGCAATTGGGTATTCCCAGCTTGGTCGACGGCTTCATTAGCACCGCAGCGGCATTGCTGGCGGTACGCTTAAACCCCAGTTGCTTGAATTGGTTATTCTTTGCGCACGCCTCCGCCGAAACCGGACAAGCCTTCGCCTTGCAAGCCTTGCAACAACGCCCGTTATTGGATTTGAGCTTACGTCTTGGCGAAGGCAGTGGTGCGGCATTGGCTGTACCGTTATTACGCATGGCGTGTGCATTGCATAAGAATATGGCAACATTTGCCGAAGCCGCCGTCGCCAATAAAAACTAGGAGGAGAGACAACGTTATGGAAGACATCGACCAAACCGCCGCCGATACGGATAACACACCCACCTTACCCGCTGCGCCGCAACCCACCACGCTGGACATTTTGCGCCACGGGCAAGTGGTCACGCCCAACTTATTTTGCGCACCCAGCCAAGAACCACTCAGCATGTCGGGCTGGAAACAACTCACACTTGCCACGCAAAACGGGCAATGGGATGCGGTGATTAGTTCGCCTTCGCGCCGCTGCCACGATTTCGCCAAACTGCTCGCGCAACGTTTACGCTGCCCGTTTGAAGTCCACCAACATTTGTGTGAAATGGATTTCGGCGATTGGGTCGGTAAAACCCAACAGCAAATCTGGGAAGAATCCCCCGACATGCTGCAACGCTTGTGGCAACAACCATTACGCTTTCACGCCCCGCGTGGCGAGTCGATGGACCAATTCATTAATCGCGTGCACTATGCGTGGGAGGATCTGCAAGCGCGTTACGCAGGCAAGCACATTTTGGTGATGTCACACGCGGGGGTGATTAGGGTATTGCTCGCACGAGTGCTGAATATTCCTTACCAACGCAGTCTGCGGTTTGAAATCGACTACGCGCAGATCACGCGCTTTAAAGTCTACCCTGACGGTACGCCGTCTATCGCCGCGCACGGTTTGCCGCAAGTGTCATGACAATACACTCACACTTACGCCAACACGCACAATACGCGGGGTTGGCGGTTTCTTTTTTGACCCGTATTCCCGTGCCGGATTTGGGGCAATTAAGTGAACGCACTTTTGGTTATTCCGCCTTGTATTACCCGCTGGTAGGGTTGTTAATCGGTGGATTATTGTGCCTTCCTGCCTTTATTTTTCCGCACGCCGCGCCTTTGTTGCTGGCGGCAATCGTCACCGTTGGCTGGGCAATTTTAACTGGCGGTTTGCATTTGGATGGTTTGGCAGACAGTGCGGATGCGTGGCTCGGCGGCTTGGGTAATGCGGAAAAAACCCATCGTATCCTCAAAGACCCTTTAGTCGGTGCAGCGGGCGCGATTGCGATTAGCAGCCTGATGTTGCTGAAATTCGCCGCGCTCACGGTGTTGCTGGAACATCAACAATGGCAAGCCATTTTATTCGCCCCTGTGTTGGGTCGCGCTTTGATTTTGCTGACCTTTCAAACCACACCGTATGTGCGTGCAGGCGGTTTGGCCAGTGCGGTGACAAGCCATTTACCGCGTCGGGCGGCTTGGATGCTAATCTTGATTACGCTCGGCGTGGCATTGCGTTTGTCCTTAACCGGATGCTTAACCGCCTTTTGGGGTTGGTGGAGTTTGCGCCGCCTCATGCTGCAGCGCATTCAAGGCTGCACAGGTGATACCGCTGGCGCAGGTGTGGAAATCGGCGAAATGCTGTGGCTGGTGGGGTTTGCTCTGAATATCCCTACCTAATCTCCAGCCATTTCTGACCATCGGTAATATTTTCATGATATTCGTATTATTTTACTCATAAAAGTCTGGCAGAAATTCCCCTACGCAACTAACTTTACAACAGAATGTTGGTCTATAGCCTCATAAGTATCTGGCAGATCATCATCGGGGGAGACAGCCATGCCTATATCAGAGTTGAGCGCGGCACAACGCGCAGCGATTAAAGCGCAAATCGCAACCTTGAACCAACAAGCCTTAGCCGCTGACACCAATATGCGAGCGGCACTTGCAAACCGCAATAGCCAAGCAGCGGAACAGTACCGCTTGCAACGCGATACCTACAATGCGGAAGCCAAACGTCTTACCGAATTATTAAACATGGGAGGTGTGTCAGTGACTAATCCTTTGCCACCACTGGATGACAATCTCATCAAAAGACTAGGCGATACTTTCCTCAAAAACGGCAATCAAGACGAGATTCACGATACTTTGCTGTTGGAGCTATTATTTGGCACATTCGATGCCAGTAAAATCGCCACGACAGACCCTAAAGCTAAAGCCTATGCAGCCTTGAGAGGAACGACCAACACAGACCGCAGCAAACTGGGTATGCCGCTCTACTGGTTACGCAATGACCAACAAGCACGCACCATGACTGCTAACCTGCGTACAGCGGGCGCGGTGGAAAAAACCATGTACCCGAACCTGTGTACAACTGATAAAAAAGTCGGGGAAAACTTCTTCATTCGTGATTTCATGCAGGTTTACACGCGCGGCGATATGAGCGTCAACAACCTAGTGATTACCGATGACACCGTGTTTTCGGCGTTTGCGAGGGAATTTGACCGTTGGATCGAAGCGATCAACCGTTATTTGCACAGCAAAAACAGCCTCAGAACCGTTTTTAAGTTTGAGAATCTAGCGCATCGTGACGCAATCCAGTTGATTCCTGACCGTACACCCGACGGGATCAACCACTTCGGCGGAGCAATCATGCAAAACATGCGGCTATTAGGTAATGTTATCCAATCGACCGTAGCATTACAGGGCATTTTTGCAATGGATGGCGCGTTCAAATACCTCTACATTCTGGATAACCACCTCGAAATCGGCGGCGAGCACACCATTACCATTGGCGGGATGCTCAGTGGCGGTATCGTTGGCAATACAGACCTCAATGGCAACCCATTACCCGCCAGCAAAATCAAACTCTACCCGCTACGTTTGGGCGGTGGCGCGAATATTTATATTCTAGGCTTCCACAACAAATCAGACCTAGCCAGCAATAGCCCGTATTACTACGCATATGAGCCTATCGAAGGCGTTAAACCCGAGTCTGATTTACGCCACTTCGTATCCCCTGCGATTCGTAAGGCTGGAGCACAGTTCTACACGGCTGTCGATATGCAGGAATTACACACCATTCTCAAACAATACCTGCAATCGGGAGTCACATCGCTCACTACCGCACAATGGCAAACCACAATGGCGCAATTAGTGCAAAAAGGATTCGCAAAAGTCGTAACTTAACCACCGTAACAACAAAACCATACCGTCAATGGAGGACGTACATGCAAGTAAAATCACCCAGTCTATGGACAGCACTTTGGGTTATTGGCAGCTTGTGGGCAAATGGCGCACAAGCTGTGGACAATAATTGGTATGAAGCAAACTTCAGCGCACAATTCCCCCCACGGCAAGACCCCGTGGGTAGCCTTACACTGTACCAACAAAACGGTTTGAGCGGAGAGACACTGACCAACGCTTTCAAACCAGTACCAGACAGTCAACGCAAAGCCCTCGTAGAAGCCAGTAATCCCCTGCGTGCTTTATACCCCAAACTTTATACTAACGCGGCACTCAACAAGCGGATAACCTGCCCTATGCTTGCTGCTAGTTTTGAGCTGGATGATAACGCACAAACCAAGGAACAAGTTGTCACGATGTCCACTGTGCGGTGCTTGGATTACGATGAAGCTGAACGATCACGCTATGGTGATACCGAACCACACCTGTGGGTCGTGCAACAAAACCCCGATGGCAAATACCGGATTCTTGCAGAAAGCGACGCTGCAATCATGATCAACCGTAGCACGCGCCAGAATGGTTATAAAACTATCCGCACGCATTTCTCGATTCGCCGCACTTATCCAGAGAACCCCCTACGCTGTGGCGGTGCTGACCTAACGTGGCATTACCAAGAAGGGCAATACCACCTAGCAAACACCGACTACCAAGCGCAAGATTGCGAGCCGTTATACTTCCCCGAAGCCAAAGGTGCGGAATGGGATGCTGCCTACCAACAATACCAGCAACAAGTCAAAGCTGTGGTTGACAAATGGCTAACACAACGCCAATAACCCACCACCAGAACTCGGATAAATACTTATAAATCAACCCCCTTCTGTGCACGAATACCAGCACGGTAGGCGTGTTTTATATCCGCAATCTCGGAAACCGTGTCTGCCAGTTCGCACAATGCAGGGCTGGCAGCCCGTCCCGTCACCACCACATGTTGCAGCGGTGGACGTGCGACTAAGGTATCCAATACCTCATCCGCATCCAAATACTGATAAGTGAGCAAATACGTCAGCTCATCCAAAATCACCAAACCGATGGTCGGGTCAACTAACATCTGTCGTGCCACTAACCAACCACGTCGTGCAGTGGCGATGTCCTGCTCACGGTTTTGCGTTTCCCAAGTAAAACCATCACCCAACACATGCCATGCCATATTCGGATCACGACTAAAAAACGCCTCCTCACCTGTATCGGTACGGCTTTTAAGAAACTGACAAACTCCCACTTTCATCCCATGTCCCAAAGAACGCGCGGCCATCCCAAACGCCGAACTCGACTTCCCCTTACCATTACCTGTTAAGACCAACAACACGCCTTTATCCTGATCGGCTTGGGCTATCGCCGCATCAATAATGGTCTTTTTTCGCGCCATACGCGCCTGATGCCGAGCATTTTTCGCTAGTTCATCTGTTAAATCTGGTTTCAACCTGAGACTCCTGTAAGTGTTTTCTACCATGCTGGCCTATCATCTTACAGAGCATGTTATTGCACCAATAACCCACAGAATTTCTCAGGGTGGGTCAGTAGATTTATTGCTTATTTGTAAAATATAATTCGCTGCTATTACAAATGTGGCATTCACGAAAAAATCGCTCACCCTCTTTGCGAATACGCGCTTTACAAGTTTCTTTATCACAAGAAACCTTAATGGGTGTATTACCATCACAATTAAAACATTTAAAATAATAACCATATTTTCCGTATTGAACCGAAATATTTTCATTATGGCATTTACGACAAACATGCGCCATTTTCTCATCAGCCTTAACCGTTGAAGTGCTTGATTCGACTTGCTTTGCAGAGCAATCTTGAATGCCAAATTTTTTCTGGTAATTTATCGTTAATGGCTGATGTAATGCGCAAAGTTGCTGTGCAATATCCTCAAGTGTTGAACTATAAACAACTTTTGCTAATGCACTAATATTGCCAAGGGCATTACTAAAAGAACTTATCAATGGCTGATTAACGGATTCCATCAAAATGCTTTTAAACTGGTCAGCCTTAATTACATTGCTAGTATTTAGATTTTTGGGCCGATCAATTCGTGCAGATGGAGAAACCAATACGTACGAAATAAAAGACGGTTTAAGTCGAAAACCCAAACGATTGGGCATATCAATTGTATCAAAAGCATCTTTTAACACAGCAATATGACGGGCATTTTGTTCTAATGGCGAAGACATTCCTTCATAAACTTTTTTGAAGGCATTCCAACGCAGAAACTCACCTTGCTCAGTTATCTTAATACCAGCATTAAAATGCTTGGTTTCCAGCACAAAAACTTCCAAAGCACGATTCAAAACCAAATGATCTATTTGCGCTACCCTACCATTAACTTCTAAACGCAGATCATGTATTACTGCATAGTTCTTGGATTCCTTAAAATCAAAGTCAATCAAATAAGCTGACTCTTCTTCACCTTTAATTCCAGCACGCAAACACCGCAACTCTGTTTCAAGATTGTAAGCTTGTCTATCGGTAAGATGGGGATAGCGTTGCAATTGCTCTAAGCTTGTTATCACATGATTCTTGTTATCAGCCACTTTAACGAGCATAATGATTTCCTTTGTATAATTTTACATTAATTATTGCTAAAATACTGAGGTTGACTTTACAGCACCTAATCCTTATTGTAGATAAAAAAATGATATAAGGATTTTCATGAACTCGCAAGACCTTATCAAGCACATAACTGCACTAAACGTTTGGAAGAAAGGCGATGAACGCGCCCCACATAAACCCTTATTGATTTTGCTCTATCTTGGTCGTTTGCAAGCCAATAAACCACGATTGGCTTTATTTAGCGAAATCGAAGCAAAATTGACTGAGTTATTACAAGAATTTGGTCCTAATCGCAAAACTTATCATCCTGAACAACCATTCTGCCGTTTACGCAATGATAATATTTGGGAGGTTTCAGCAGAAATACCATGCATCCAACCACAGAAAACGGTATTACGCACACAATATGTCTCCGCTGGCTTTTCTACAGAAGTTTTTAACTTATTGAATACTGATATGGATTTACTAGACCAAGTTGCGACCGTATTATTACACCAACATTTTCCAGATACCTTACATCAAGATATTCTCGACGCAGTGGGATTAGACATTGAATTTGTTGTAGAACGCGGGAATAGAAAGCAACGCCGCACTCGTGATCCTGAATTTCGGCAACGGATTTTACAAGCCTACGATTATTGCTGTGCTATCTGTGGCTTTGAAGTACGCTTGGGGCATTTACCGATAGCATTAGAAGCGGCTCATATTAAATGGTTTCAATCGGGTGGCCCCGACATCGAAACTAATGGTCTGGCATTATGTTCATTACATCACAAGTTATTGGACAGTGGTGCAATGGGTATTACACCCGAGAATACCATTATGGTATCGGACAAAGTGACTGGACACGGTGGTTTTCATGAGTGGGTATTAAATTTTGATGGGAAACCGTTAAAGAAACCACGTCAATCCGCTTACGCCCCCAAATTAGAGTTTACTCACTGGCATATTCGGGAAGTTTTCAAAGGCAAATACGGATAAACACCAATAAACCACTTTAAGGAGCATTAGAAAGCATCTGCGCCATCATGTCGTTGGGTTGTTGCAGGCATTTTATCTGTTGAAAAAACGCTTCGGCGGCGGGCGATTGGCAACGCAAATAACTTGCCCATTGTTTGATGAAACCTGCCGCGTAAGCAGGTGCGTTACGTTGCAAATGTTCGGCATAGCGGTGTAATAACTGCAAATTTTCTTGCCACGACAAGGGTGTATAAGCTTGCCCCGTTAATCCGGCACGAATGCGTAATGCCAAATCAGGGTAGGTTAATGCGCCACGCCCTAGCATCAAATCCGTGCATCCACTTTGCGTTTGGGCGGCTTGTGCATCGGTAGCCGACCAAATTTCACCATTAGCAATCAGCGGAATCGGGGTATGCGGACGTATTTTACCAATTTCTGCCCAATACGCTGGCGGACGATAACCTTGCTGGCGAGTTCTGGCATGAATGCACAACTCTGTGACACCTGCTTCGACAATGCCTGAGACAATTTCAGGCAATAAACTACTATCGTGAAACCCAAGACGAATTTTCGCGGTGACAGGTACAGCGGTATCCACCGCTTGACGCACTTCGCGCAAAATGTGATGCACCCGTTGCGGCTCTTGCAATAAGATCGCCCCGCCTTGGTTATTGTTCACCATTTTCGCGGGGCAACCGAAATTCACATCAATCCCCGCTGCACCTAAATCCGCTGCTACAGCAGCACTGTGCGCCATCCATTGCGGATGACTTCCAAGTAATTGCACATACACAGGTGTTCCCGCTGGGGTTTTGCTACCATGGGCTAATTCGGGGCAATAACGGTAAAACACACGCGGCGGTAACGCTTGCGTCGTCACGCGCACAAATTCGGTCACGCACCGATCATAACCGCCAACACTGGTTAAAACATCGCGCAGCGTATGATTCAACACGCCCTGCATCGGGGCTAACATTAAGCGCATTACGCCCCCACCAAACGCAGCACGGCGGGTATACCCCGATGCTGTTCCAAGGCATTTGCCCGGCGTTTAAGCTGTTGTTTGCACAGTTGATTAATACTGAAATGTCGCGCTGCTACCAACCTTGAGCACGCTAACAACGCGCTATTGAGTACCATGTTTGGTAGCTTAAACGGCACAACATGCAAGCTATGCCGTTTAAAGACGCAGCACAAGCCCGCTACTAGCTTATGCTCGCCTGCGTCGGAGATGCATCCTTGCACCATTGATGTTGCCATTAAGCCGCTGCATTCCCTTTGATTTGACGGGTTTGTTGCACGGCAATGTGTACTAATGCTGCAATTCCCACATAGAACACCGTAGTTTGCAGGTAAGCAGGCAAATATTTCAGCACTGCCAACGCGTAATTCGCCATACTCATTTTGTCGAAATAATCAGACAACAGGTAAAAGCTGATGTTACTAATCGCAAAACAAACCAGTGTTCCCAGCACAACGCTACCCACGACACGCATTACACCGCGCAGGTCATAGCTGAAATGGTGTGCAAACCAACGCCCTGCACCCCACAATGCCGCATATGCCACAAAGGTGAAACCATACGCCGGAGTCATGCAATAGCTAGAAATACCACCATCCGCCGTTACGGTGTAGTCAATCGCAAATGCCGCCAACCAAAACAACGGATACACCAACGCGGAACGCACATAAACACCGAGCAGGAAAAATACCGCCCACGATGCGTCCTGCAAGTGATCCACCAAATGCGTGCGAGTAGCCAGCATTGCCAGCAGTAAACCACCGCCGACCAGCCATTGATTTTTAGGGGAAAGTGCAAACATAAAGATTCTCCATCAAGTTATTTCGGCGCGTACTTCAGGGTAACAAGCGCGTTTAGCCCGTCTTGATTATACCCTTTGTTGGTCTGGTACTGCTTGTCCAACACGTTGCCGATTTTTGCACCGATTGTCCAGTCCTTACCTAATTGGTAATCACTGCGTAAATCTAACGTACCGTAACCCGCCAATGTGCTGGTATTTGCCGCGTTGGTGTAACGCTTGCTTTCGCCGTGAACACTCATACCTAACCGTACCTTACCGAACTGACGATCCACATCCACATTGGCGATATGTTCAGGACGGTAAATAACGGTTTTACCCGCATTCGTGCCACTACGACTTTCCGGTTTTTGCAAAGTGGCATTCGCATTCACGTCAAAACCTGCAACTTGCGTGTTCGCGCTGAGTTCCAAACCTTGAATACGGGCTTTGTTCACATTAGCAGGAGTCCAGTTACCATCTGCATCGGGTGCCCAAGCAATCAAATCATCCACCGTGTTTTGAAAAGCATTCGCCTCCCAATGCACTGTAGGCGTTTTGCCTTGCACCCCGACTTCAAGGTTATGGCTTTTTTCGGGAGTCAGATTCGGATTACCGCTATAAGGATAATACAAATCATTGAAAGTCGGGGCTTTAAACGCCGTACCGTAAGACGCTTTTACATTCAAACCATTGCCAAGGTCACGCCCAAGCGCAATCGCGCCCGTATTGTGCTTACCAAATTGTTCGTTATCATCATGCCGCGCAGAAACATCCAAGCGATTTTGTCCGACCTGCGTTTGGTAATTGGCAAACACACCTGTGTTATCACGCGAAGTTTTATCATACGCGCTGTCGCTGTCGATATGGTCGTTTTGCTGATCAATACCTACCGAAACCGAACCTTGCCCAAGCGCAATGTCCGCTTGCGCGGTGGCGGTTTGGCGGCGTGTATTGTAAGTACGATAGTATTCCAGCGGTTGTCCGTTGTAGTAATAGTCCGCATTATCACGGGATTCCCCCATTTGCGCACTCACCAACACCTTCTGATTCAGTTGGTGTTGAACCTTACCACTCACAACTTGTTGCACGAACTTCGTGCTATTGCCACTGTAAATACTCCCATCGAAATCATTCGTGCCTTTGGCGTGTAATGCACTCACTTCAACTTGGGTTTTATCATTAAAACGATGTCCCGCTCGTAAGGCAACGCTATCACGATCATAACCATCTTGATCCGGCTCAAAACCGCTGATCGTTACCTCTGCATCTTGAGCATCAAAACCATTGGTTTTGTCCTTGCCAGCATTAAGGTTGTACCACGTTTGCGCATTGCCACCCGCCAAATTCACATTCAGCTTTTCGGTATCGTGACTACCCGCACCGATAATGACTTGCGGCTGGAAACCTTTACCACCTTTGCGGGTAAAAATTTGGATAACCCCACCAATCGCTTCCGAGCCGTATAAGCTCGAACGCGCCCCGCGCACCACTTCGATACGTTCGACGGTATCCAGTGGTAAATCTGCCCATGCGACAGAACCCAAAGTCGCTGAACCGATTTTTACACCATCCACTAACACCAGAACGTGGTTTGCATTCGTACCGCGTAAGGAAACAGAAGTATTTTTCCCCATGCCGCCATCGTTAGTTAGGCTCACACCTGCAACGTGCTGTAACACTTCCGATACGCTTTGTGCTTGGTATTTTTCAATGTCTTTGCGGGTAAGCACCGTCACAGGGGAGAGTGTTGCGTCCACGGTTCGGGCTTTGCGATCCGCTGTCACTACCACTGTATCCAAAACCGTTTCCGCACTCGCATCAGTGGTTATTTCAGCCGCCACACTTCCAGAAGAAGCCAATAGGCAATAGAAAGTCGTACCGCACACAGCGGCCAAAGTTGTTTTTTTCATCAAAGAAGATTTCCGTCACAGTGCGCCCACCGCGCACATTGCCTGAATGCGATTGAGTTTTTGTTTACCACAATCACGCCTTGTCAGGCCGGTATCCGGACTTGTAGCTGGAAAAGAATCCTCCCTCACGCCTTCCCATGCGTTCACAGTGACGTTCTTGTGAGGGTTTATACTACTTACCGTTGCGGGGGCAGTATCGGCTTTGCACCAATTTCCCGTTTAACGCCAATACGATAGGCGCACCTTGACAACGCGCCGCACGGTACTGATTCTTTTTCCGCTTGTCAACTTCAACGCGATTTAAACGCCGTCAAACATTAATACAATAACTGGTCACGAATTTCAGCGGGTAAATAGTGAACGGCTGTTATCACTGTACCATCATCGTTTAATGTAATATCGCGCCAAGCGGGTAAGGTATGATCAAACTCAATCGTTTTACGCACAGGTTTTAATTGCACGCAAGTTGCAGGTGTTCCATAGACCAATACTTGGCGGCCATCCATATATTCATGACAACCTGTAAATTCTTGATGAATATGGCCATTAAAAACCACCTTAACCTGCGGGAAATGCTCAATTAACTGCCAAAAATAGGTGTTCTGATATAAACCTTGCACATCCATCCATTCACTATTAATGGGCACAGGATGATGATGCATGAAAACAGCCGCAAAATGATCCTCGGGTAACGCATTTAACAAGGCTTCAAAACGTTCCATTTGCGCCTCAGTTAAAGAACCACCTGGTTGACCTTCTGTATAGGTATCGAGTAACAATAAATGCCAATTATTTATCACTACCTCGTCTTGCATTTGTACATAGCCATTTAAATTAGGCTGCATCATTTCGGGGATATCGTGATTCCCTGGAATGGCATAGGTCGGCAAGGCAAATGTATTCAGAATATCACACACACGCTGATAGGTTTCGGGAATCTCTTGCTCTGCTAAATCACCCGTCACTAGTAAAGCCTGATAATCGCTCGTTTGCGTTTTTACATAATCCAAAACCGCTTGTAACGAACGATTAGGATAAATCAACATATCAGTCCACATAAGGCGCACATCATCGTGTGCAAAACAGTGACAATCCGAAACCTGCAACAAACGCACAGCACCAGATCTCATAAGCATATTTATGGCCTCTCAGAGCTTTCGACAGGATATAACATAGAATAATAATCGAATTTTATCGTCATCTTTCGCTTATTTTCCAGTATAATGAAGTCCTAATTTCAACAATTTTATGGGTTTTGGTTAATCCTACTGCAAATGCAACTCATCGACACGCATTGTCATTTTGACGTATCGAATTTCGCTGACGATCGGCATCTCCTACTTGAGCAAATGCGTAGAGTCGGTGTTAGTGATCTGATTTTACCTGCAATTCACGCACAGGCTTGGGAGAACTTACGTCAGGTTTGCACAGACTCACCCCATTTACATGCCAGCTATGGATTGCATCCTGTGTATTTAAAAATGCATACACCTGCGCATTTACAAGAATTACGCAAATGGATTGTTCAAGAAAAGCCAGTCGCAATTGGAGAATGTGGCTTGGATTTCCTGCTACCAGAACTCAATAGTGTAGTTCAAGAAGAATTATTTATTGAGCATTTACGCCTTGCGCGTGAATTTGACCTACCCCTTATTATTCACGCACGCCGTTCGGTGGATGTCATCATCAAACACTTGCGGCGTTTTTCTGGTTTATCCGGCGTAATTCACAGTTTTGCCGGAAGCCAACAACAAGCGGATACACTGATTAAGCTAGGTTTTTACCTCGGTGTAGGTGGAACATGCACTTACCCCCGTGCAAACCGCTTGCGTACCATTTTGCAAACATCCCCGTTAGAATATTTACTGCTTGAGACCGATTCACCTGATCAACCCGATAGCCAATGGCGCGGAAAACGCAACGACCCAACGCGCTTACCCGTGATTGCCGCTACCCTTGCCACCTTACGAGGTGATACCATCGAACACATTGCAGCCGCCACAACGGCTAATGCAAGAAAGTTGTTTAATATCACCGCAGCGTAAAGCGTTTTACTGTTACCATGAAAAAGTATTTTTTCCCCGCCTTAATGAGTATTCTCATTTTGTTTGGCATTCTGCTAATTGTGACACCGTACATTGCTAATTGGCTGTATCCGGCATCACATTCTAGTTTACGAGCTGCCAAATCCGATGAAGTGAAAAAAGCATTGGCTGATTGGTTTAAGGTTAGTGTCGCAGACATTCAAGAAGCCCAAGGGCTGCATCAATTCAGCGCACAAAGCTCCACATCGTGGTTTGGTTTTAAAACATCACGCCAAGCTGTCACACGTTTTATTCTTAGCAATCAACTGCAACAACACGAATTAACCCCAACCATTCTGCAACAAGTGTTTATGCAACAGCCCCACGCCGAATGGTGGCAACCCGCAGCATTACAACGCCAAACCTATTTCAAAGGGCTATCAGAACAACGCGAGTTATACCTCATCTATAATGAGGAACGTCAACAAGGCTATATGCTGGTTAAAACCCAAGAAAAAACCCACAGTTTCTAAACTACTATGCCATCGTTGGCTCATATAGCGACTAACGCAGTGGGGTGGATAATTGCTGACGTTGTTGTTGGTATAAAACTTGCGCTTTTTCCACCCACTGTTCCAAGGGTAATGCATCCTCAGCCGCAATAATGCGACGAATATTGGAAACATCATCAGCTGTAAATTCAGCAATTTGGCGGTATTGAATAATCCCCAGCGCATGTAAAGTATCTGCAATGCGTTGGTTGATTCCCTGAATCAGCGTAAAATCATCTTGTGTGTCGGTTTCTAACGCCCACAGCTCAGTATTAGCACGCATAGACATCGGCACAACATTAGGCGACTTCGACTTTGCCTCCGCTAAAGCCTTACGCAAGTGTACCAATTCACGCTCTAGTGTTTGTCGTGATGCAAGGGATTCCTGTAAAAGTTGCTCTGCTTGTTGAATACGCGCTCGAAGTGTTGAGTTTTCAGCCAGCACCATAGGGTCTTGCTGGTTAAGATGCAGACTTTGTTTTGACGTATCACACACTCGGTTGTAGATGAATTTCGCACTATACCAACCTACAACAACCCCCAAGACCGTAGCAATCAGCAAAAATACGGCAATTTGCACCACTAAGTAGCTCATTTACTATTCCTTCAAAACCGTAATCTCTATTCGACGATTACGCGCTTTGCCTTCTTCGCTTACATTATCTGCAATAGGACGCGTTGAACCATACCCCACCGCAACCACTCGGTTAGCTCCAACACCTTGTGCCAATAACCACGCTCGGATAGCATCAGCGCGTGCCTGTGTTACAGCAATCTTCCCCAATGCCGTACCACTATCATCTGTATGCGCAGATACCTCAATGATCAGGCTTGGTTTTTCCTGCAATTGTGTCAGGACAGGTTGCAGCAACGCTTCTAGGTGTTTATCTAACTCAGCTTTGGCGTAGGGAAACTGAATAGCCGACAAATCCACATGTTCAATCGGATATTGCTTAGAAGGAACATACAAACCGTCTTTAAAAACAGCTTCAGGCACTTTCACACCATCCCCCTCTTTCACCGTAGGCGCACCACTATTGGAAGGAATAGGACTAGGTTCAACAGCACGCACACCATCCAACTGGCTAACAATACTCACCATCTGTTGCACTTGTTCCTCACTAGATACACCTACCAAGGTAGCATCACGCCCCTGAAAACTGATACTTTCGGCGGGTAAATTCATTTCCGTTAAAGCACTACGAGCGCGTTGCAGTAAGTCAGTTTCGATGGTCGGTCGTACCCACAATACAGCCAATACGGTCAACACCAGCACAATGATTGCAGTCAGAGTAGCAACCAAAGGAAATACTTGTTTTTTCTGCAAAGTTAAGTCAGACATCCAAAGCTCCTAACATTTATTTACCAGAGACCATAGAATATAGACCAAGACCTTAACATCGAAATTAAGTGGTTTTATGAAAAATAAAACTAATTACTTGGACGGAAGGGAAAAAACGGCAGACCAACTGTGTTAAGTTGATCATATTAAAGGATAAAAAGCCCTGAAATGCAACCCATCCTCAAATTGAGGATAGGTCAAAATAAGCTCAATTGCGATCGACAAACAGAAAAATTATTTTATGCAAGGTTAGCTGATAAAGGACAATATCTCGCGTGCTTCCTGCCGTTGACGGTTTCCACCTTCTGCGACAACCTCGTGCAGAATCTCCGCAGCAGCACCAGAATCCCGCAAATCCAGATAAGCCCTAGCAATGTCCAGTTTCAAATCCACATCAGGATTTTCGGGGACTTCTTCCTGCACAACATGGTCATCAACTACGGATGCTACCGTATCACTAAGACTAACAGACGTATCTAACGTTGTTACGTTCTGCTGCTGTTCAGGTGCGACTTGCTCTGCAACCGCGCTCCCCGTAGGGGGACTCGGTACAGGTGCTAATGGTGCGATCACCGTAGCGATAACGGGTTCATCACGCTTGCGTCGCAACAACCACAACAATGGCAACACCAGCAATGCCAACAGTCCTAATAAAATCCACGGCAGCCAATTAGAACGTGCGGCATTTTTTTCAGCCGTCTCGGCAGCGGCTCGCGCTTGCGTCAAATCATTCTGCAATGCCTCATTACGGCTTGCCAGCTCACTGAGTTGAGTTTGTAACCCCGCTGTCTGCTTTCGTGCCGCTACAAGCTGCTGTTGAAGCTCGTCCGACATTTTTTGCTGCTCACCCAAAGCTTGCTGATTTTTTTCCAGCTCTGCCTTGAGCGAATCCAACGCCCCCGATGCATCAGCAGTCGTCGTCGCCGTCGTATCCGGTGCAAAGTTCACAACAGCACTAGGAGCTTGCTCCAACTGCTCTAACTCTTTAATACGCGCTTCTAGTTTACCGAGTTCTGCACCTTTGGTTTGCTTTTCCGCTTCAAAACCCACAACCTTTTCTTTTAAAGCTGTGTTTTCCGTAACAGAAGCACTCAATTCACCCTGCAATTGTGTCAATTGCGTTTCTAGTTCTTTTAGCCGAACCTGAGTACCCGCTTCGGCTTCTGGTTTGGCTGAAGCTTCGACACCCGTTACCGGAGGTAGCGCATTCAAACCCTCAATCGTCGCTGCGTCTGGCAAAACCAACGTTTGACCAATCACCAAACGATTCAAGTCATTGCTAATAAAAGCCTTAGGGTTGGCCTTGTGGATAGCCTCCATGATCGCAGTACGGTTGCTATAACCTGCGTAATGCTGACTAACAATGACACCCATCGTGTCACCTGACTTCACCTCCCATTTGCCATCTGCTGCCCACCCAGAACTCCCCACCCCTAGGGTGAAAATACTCAGTGATAATAAGCACGGTAAACGGTATTGGCGGAGTAATTTGCTCATGACTAACTAACCAGTGTATCCATCAGGTCGATCATAAATTCGGTGTCTTCTTGTTCCTGCACTTCCCATCCCTGTAAGCCTAGGCTCATCAGTACACCTTTACCTTTTGCGTCCCCCGCCATATTCGGCAACAGTTCGCGCAAAGTAGCGTGTTGATGCTGCAAACGGGGTCCGGCTAATAACACATGACGAATGACATGAATCTCACTACGAATAAGTTCACGCAATTGCCGTTGAATAATGCCAGACAATCCTACAAACGCATCTTTCAAAAAAAAGCCGACATCGGCTTTACCTTGTAGTAATTGTTTTGCAACTAAAACGTAAGTATCCACTGTGGCTGTCTGTACATTTGCCGTGGACAAGTTTGCAGGTTCGAGCATGATCATGGAGATCAGATTCACATCAGGATCATCCGTTGAAACAACACGCGTGCCCGGCAATAAATCCTCGATCCGCTGCACAGGCGAATCCACATGCACCGCAATCACAGCCTCATCTGACTTACTAAGCGGTGCCGCAATCGCGGTAAACCCCTGATCGCGCACCAGCATGGCAGCATCAAACGGGTTTGCATAAATCAAATCAATTTCTTGGCGTATAATCGCATCGCGTTGCGTGGCAAAGTCTGGGTACAATTCCAAATGAATATGCTCGCCCAACTGGCGTTGCAACCAAGTGTTGAAAATGTACCAACCTGCGATGTGATCAGGAGCAAAATCTGGGCTGACTGACATGACGTAACGCATCTTACCGCTCCTCTGCTTTCATGCGAGCATACAATTCTGTGCAAGCATTCACTTGTAAACGTGAAGGTTTGCGCCGCACCGAAGTGTAACCCACGATACTACCTTGACGGATATTGGGAATGACTGTTGCATAAACCCAATAATAACAACCATCTCGGCGCAGATTCTTGACATAACCATGCCATTTCGAGCCTTGAGTCACCGTATCCCACAAATTTTTGAATGCAGCAGCGGGCATATCGGGATGGCGCAGAATGTGATGAGGCTGTCCGATTAATTCTTGTTCCGTATACCCTGACATCTCCACGAAGGACTGATTGCAATGGGTGATACACCCACGCAAATCCGTGCGTGATACGATCAATTTTCCATCAGGATAGGGAACTTCCTCGTCCCGTACCAAGACTACGCGCGAACCACCATCCTGATAGGTCAAGCGATACTCCCGATATGGTGCTTCTACATCCTCAACTTTCATGTCTTCCATCGCGATACCCTCTTTTTCAGTCGCCGAGAAACACCCCTGTTTCAGGGTTCCTGAAATCGATGCTTAGTTGTTATTATTTAAGGTGGCGATAAACAAACCACCTATCATCTTAACGTTTGATCGGAGGTTGACCCGCCTTACCTTAGATGATTTTGCCAATACTTTCCGCCGCACGTTTTACGTCCAAGAAAATCAAACCCAAACGTGCATTAGGTTTTGCCAACACAGTGACAACCGCTTCTTTACCCGCATGGGTCATTAGAATGTAGCCACGATCCCCTTTGATCAGAACTTGTTCTAACGCGCCACGCGCTAACTCTTCTGCTGTGCGATCCCCCAAAGACAACATCGCTGCACTCATTGCACCGACGCGGTCTTCATCCATACCAGCAGGCAGCAATGAAGCCATCATCAAACCATCGGTCGATAGCACCGCAGATGCTTCGATATCCGCAGAAGAACCATTTAGGTCACTTAGGATGGAATTGAGCATTTCAGAACGCATCGTATTTTCTCTCCTTGTTGGTATTTGTCATGTACGTTTTAAATAGGTATTTCAGTATTGCCGTAACGCATTTCGAGTGCCCAGACCAAACGCTTAAAGCCCGGCTGGTTAAATTGTGGAATACCGCCAATGATTAACGTAAAGCGGTTTTGCCCGATATAAAGCGGCCAAAATCCGACCTCACTATTACCACTTGCATCGACTAAACCCCACGCTCGTTGACGATACCCCAAATTGCCATGCAGCAACTCTTTATGACGGGCGTACACCGTCGTTAGGTTAGCACTTAACGCGGCTAACTCCTCTGCTGCTTCATGGGTAAACCCTGCACAACCTAAATAAAGACCACGGCTTTCCGCCAGAATGGCTTTACCTTCATCAGACATGGTACGCAATAACTGTGGCAGCAAGCGTTCCAATGTCTCTTGAGGGGCTTGTTCAGTACGCTCCAGCCCTAAGATCAAACCTGCTTCTTGCATCCAGTGCACGAATTCAAGCGCACGTTTTTTCTTATAGCCGCTGAGTTCACAGGCCACATCGACGTTGAACAACGGGGTTTGAGCTTCTTGCAACAAACGATGCAAGAATGCTCGCCCCGGTTCTTCGGCATTATCCTGAACGGCATAGTAAGTACCGCCTGGCGTAATGCCCAGATACAAGTTCTCTGTCAGTATGTACTCGCTCATTAGTTGGTTACTCCCGGATCCAATGAGAACAATAAAGCTTGGATCAACATTGTGACATCTTTATGACTGCGAGCATCAATTTCAAAGACGGGAGCTTGTAAAGACAGGGATTCCAGACATTGCCGATATTCTGATAGGGTCGGCTTACGTTGCATGTCCATTCTCGTTACACCAACGACCATCTGCTGCTTATCAATAAAATCACGAAATGCATTGGTGTAAAAACGCATGTCTTGGAAAGGGTCTTTGCGCGTATTATCCAGCAGCAAAATCAGACCAATTCCCCCTTTGGTCAAAATATCCCACATGAAATCAAAGCGTTCTTGTCCTGGCGTACCGTACAAGTGGACACGCTCGTTTTCGCTAAGACGAATCAGACCATAATCCATTGCTACCGTTGTCTGCGGCTTGCGGCTTTTGGTCATATCCGAAGCGTATTCATCGGTGGTAATGGGTTTAATATCACTGATTGAGGCAATCGCTGTAGTCTTGCCCGCGCCGACAGGCCCGGTGAAAATAATTTTGCGGTTGATCATGCTCATAAAGCTTATTTGGAGCCTCCTCCCAACAAACGCTTCAACAATCGAGAGAACAACCCACGGCTTTCCTTAGGCTTCTCTTTTTCGCGACTCTTGAGCTTTGTCTGGTCTAATTCAAACAGATTAAGTGTGTTTGCTGCTGTATAGAACGAGAACACATACCTTTGGGGCACATTCAAAGCTTTAGCAATATCAAATAGCGTACTCGGACGCTGATTCCACAGAGCAGCAATCCGCATGATGTGCGGGAACTGCTCGAACCGGGTGAGATTTGGCCAATGTTTTAATGCAACTTTTTGGTTAATGTCAACACCACGCGCTAAACGTCCTTTGGCTGTCAACAAGCTGCTAACCCAAACAAATGCTTCCAAATCCAAAGCCGCATCTGCATCATTTTCAGCCTGTTTTTCCAATTGCTCTAGCTCAGCCCCCCCCGGTATATGTAGTGCAATTTCCCCCGTTTGTAAGGGATTATTGCATAATGAGGCAAATTTATCCGACCGGATGTCGATAGTGCTATAAACATAACTAACTTCCGGTCTTATGAGTACATAATCAAACGATGGTAGCTTAATTTGTACCGACTGCCGTTTTTCACGCGCTGTTTTTACCGCATCCAATATACTGGACAATAAGTAGTTTTCAGGCGTGAACATGACAGCTTCTGGCTTCCATGTCGCAGGGTTTTGTACATCCTCTTGTTCGCCACACAGTTGTTTCCAGCGGCGTTCAGCTTCTTCAGGAGAAATACTCGGCTCAGTCGGACGCGCGATTTCCTCCATTGAAATATCAGTCTCTGCTGGGTCGAATACCCCCTGAAAAGAGGTTTCGACCTTTTTTTCCACTTTAGGTGGTGGTAATGGTTGTTCCGGCTCATCCAACAAAAACGCACGCGATTTGCGCTGTGAATGTGATGGGATACCGAATGGCTGTGGCATCTCACGGAACAAATCATGGGACGAAGGTGGCAAGTCATGATGCACCGAACCAGCACCAATGGAAGATTCGGTTGGTTTTGCTCGTGCGTTATCCAAGCTCGGTGTTGGGGTCACTTCTTTTGCCCCACCCATTAACTTATCAACCAAGTCATAAACCCGTTCAGCAGCTTCGCTGAGAGCCTTGGAGGTCAGGGGTTTAGGAATCCAAATGGTGTTAGGCAATTCCACCGCATGTACAGACAAAATAATGCCTGGTTTTTGACTATTTGCATGACGATCCCAATCTTCTTTCGCGCCTGGGTAATCGTGATCCAAAATAAAAGCGTCAGCCTCAACCTCTGTCACAACTCGAAACAGATTACGTCCCGCACCAGCGAAGAAAAATTCCAAAATGGCTCGATTGTGTGGGCTAATTGTCAATAAAGCGACTTTAAGAGGGCTTGTTTTAGAATGTTTCAGCATAGATCCAGCCTGTTATCGTTATTTTGACCATTGTACGGATTCTTGCTGCTTTTCTCGCCACGACGTGGGGATTGCGCGACCAACCTCCTCGTAGTGTCGGATCATGGCATCCAGCCCATCCTTGTTGCGAGTGTATTGATAAATGTTCAAAAGTTCCTGCTCCATGGCTTCATCCGCAGTACCTGCCAAAAGTTCTGCCTCCAATAGTTGTTGTGCTACATCGACCTGCCCATATTCCAAGCAGGCAAACACTTCATCCATGACATTGGTATAACTCGCAGTCACCTGCGAACGCTCAATATCGACTAACCGTTGTGGTTTAATATCTTGCCCCGAACACAACAGTGAGCCTTTACGCCACTGCTGCTCCCGTCCATCTTGCAACTTACCGTCGTGTAGCCAAGTACTGAAGAACGCTTGGTCTTCGGTATTCAAACTACTCTTCACTAATTCTAGCAAGCGTTCTCGCAATAAGTGCCCAGCATTACCTAATGCCAAGAAAACATCCTGAAGGCTACCTGCAAGTCTGTCGGATAGCTCAGCCTGCTGTGCCAGCAGGACACGCTGCGTGTGAGCCCGCAAATCCAATGGATAGCGGCGAATATGATGAGATAAAAAGCTCCACGCCACCAACGGGTCATACTCCTGTTGGATGCGTAATTGCCGCTCCGAGGGCAATCTGAAGATTAGGGACAATTCTGGTAGGGGTTGCGTCTCCCCTCCTCGCAATAGCTTTCCAAACATAGTTTTGGGGCCGTTAAAAACACTCACATGTTATATTAGTGTATTCTGCTTTGATAGTAGAAGCTTTTTTAATCATAATCTAGCACATTCAATGAGAAACGTTTTTTCGGATAAAAGGCGGCGCACCGTATTTGCGCAATACTGCTAGAATAATGAATCGCATGATTGCGGCTGGAGTTTGCCAATGTTTTACTTGATCCTACAAATTGCCTTTATACTTGCCATCGCCACCCTCGCTGGTTTAGGTGCAGGCTGGTGGTTACGCGGCAAAACCGGGGACGTTACTTCCGCTCTCCGCGAACCGCCTGAAGACCCATTCGATGCACGTTTTCGCTTAGAACAGTGTCATCGCGACAATGCCACCTTGCGCCGTGAACTGAAAGAGGCAGAAGAACTGGCCGAAAAATTGCAGCATCGGCTAGAAAACACCAGCAACTCTGATGCCGATGTGCTGGAAAGATTAGAAGCTTACGAAATCCGTGTACAAGCTCTAATGGAAGATTTACAAATGCGCGATGACACGATTGCCGTTCTTGAACGAGAATTAGAAGAAGCGCGTTCACGTCATCAGTGAATGACACACCATGCATGATGTTTACAGGCAGTCCTGCTAACATCTGCCATTAGTAAAACCTATGTTACCGAAGACCAAGGCGAAACCATGAGTACAAAACATACATCGTCGTCCTCACTACTTGAAAAAGATTTGGAAATCGTTGGCGACATCGCATTCCAAAACACACTCTACGTCCACGGCCGTGTCAGTGGCAACATTTCTGCCCCCATTGACTCCCGTGCCGCGCTGTACATTCAAGAAGGAAGCGAAATTGTCGGCGAAATCCGCGCACCGATGATCGTGATTGCTGGCCGTGTATCAGGCGATATTTTCGCCTCACGTCGAGTATCCCTAAAAGCATCTGCTGAAGTAGTGGGCAATATTCACTATGCAGAAATGCAAATGGAGGAGGGTGCTAATACGAACGGAGTCCTAACCTGCCTAAACAGCAGCGCAAAGCTACTCCCCTGAGTGCATAACACCCGTTTTGGTCAATACAATTCTGAAAATTTATACAAAAGTCACGAAAGAATGATAGCATTGCAATCAGTACACGGCCAAACCTAACCGTTTGGATTGCAAAACCCCGCAATGTGCGCGACACATTGTTTTTCTACTAGTGACTGTATTTCCCTCGTGGATCTATTCAGTGTTTATTGCTCAAACAAAAGTGGAGATTATGAAAATGACTCAAGTTCGTCTGCTGATTGCTACACTGGTGGCTGCATTTGCATTGACTGCTTGCGGCGAAAAAGCTGCCGAAGCTCCAAAAAGCGACACAGCTGCTCCAGCAACCTCTTCTTCGACTTCTACTGCTCCTGCAACACCAGCGGCTACACCATCTGCCCCTGCAACACCAGCAGCTACGCCAACAGCACCTAAGTAATTCTTCAGTTTAGGCTGGCAATGTAAACAGGGTGGTTCGTCCACCCTGTTTTTTGACGGGTGGCTTCTGGCATAATGGATGGCTAACAATATCGCCAATAAGTATTTTCTAGGCAGTCAGACTACCCATGAGCTATTACCAATACCATGTCTTTTTTTGCACCAATAAACGCCCTAATGGTGAAAGTTGTTGTGCGGATTTTAACGCCGATGCAATGCGTGACTACGCCAAACAACGCACGAAAGCCCTAGGATTACACAAAGACGGACAATGCCGTATTAATTCTGCGGGCTGTTTGAACCGTTGCGCTGAAGGCCCTGTTTTAGTCGTTTACCCCGAAGCCATCTGGTACACCTTTGTCGACCAAACCGATATTGATGAAATCATTGAAAGTCATTTGCAAAATGGCAACCCCGTTGAACGCTTAATGCTGGATTCTTAAATCACCTATGTTGGAAAATTTGCGTTTTTATGTGCATTTAGTGCGCCTTGATCGCCCTATTGGGATTTATTTATTGCTGTGGCCGACTTTGTGGGCATTATGGATCGCAGCGCAAGGCACACCACCGTTGGGACTTATCCTGATTTTTGCCGCTGGTGTCGTTGTCATGCGGTCAGCGGGATGCGCGATTAATGATTTTGCCGACCGTGACTTTGATCCACATGTACAACGCACTAAACACCGCCCATTGGCAGCAGGACACATTACTGCCAAAGAAGCGGTCATGGTGTTCGCAACCTTGGTATTGGTTGCATTTTTCCTAGCATTACAACTCAATGGCTTAACCATTGCTTTTGCTGTTGTAGCCTTGTTATTAGCTGCTAGTTACCCATTCATGAAACGCTTCCACCATTTACCGCAGGTGCATTTAGGAGCAGCGTATGCGTGGTCGATCCCGATGGCTTTCACCGCTGTTACGGGTGAAGTACCACCGTTGGTTGGCTGGTTATTATTCGCCGCAAACGTGTTATGGACGACCGCTTACGACACCATGTATGCCATGTGCGATCGTGATGATGATATGAAAATCGGTGTGAAATCCAGCGCGATTTTGTTCGGACAATATGACCGCCTTATCATTGCTCTCTTACAACTGGCAACCCTCATCCTGTTAATTACAGTGGGTCTTTTAACCGAACGTGGTGCATTTTACTGGCTGGGGTTATTGGTGGCTTGTGGCTTTGGCCTATACCAACAATGGCTGATCCGCCACCGTGAACCGTTACCCAGTTTCCGTGCTTTTTTGAATAATCATTGGTTGGGTATGGCGGTCTTTCTCGGCTTGGTGGCTGATTACGCTGTTGCCTAAATCACCCATGCTTGGTGCAATCCTGCGAAGGTGTTGTTTCAGCAGTGCATACTTGCTGCTACAATCCGCGTCTTTGCACAAAACCAATTATTGAGTTCCGTATGTCCAGACAATCCAGTTTTACCCGAGAAGAACTCCTGCAATGCGGTCGTGGCGAAATGTTCGGCCCTGGCAATGCACAATTACCTGTGCCTAATATGCTGATGATGGATCGCATCCTGCACATTAGCGACGAAGGCGGCGCACACGGTAAAGGGCAGATTTTGGCAGAACTGGACGTGACCCCCGATCTGTGGTTCTTTGACTGCCACTTCCCTGGTGATCCGGTTATGCCTGGCTGTTTAGGTTTGGATGCGATGTGGCAAATGGTCGGGTTTTACCTAGCATGGTTAGGTAGCCCCGGTCATGGACGCGCACTGGGCGTAGGCGAGGTCAAATTCTTCGGACAAGTATTACCAAAAGCCAAAAAAGTCACCTACAAAATCGACCTCAAGCGCGTCATTACACGCAAATTGGTGATGGGCATTGCGGACGGTAGTTTAGAAGTCGATGGGCGTGAAATCTACACCGCAAAAGACCTGCGCGTAGGCTTGTTCACTTCCACCGATAATTTCTAATCTAGCTCACCGTATTCAAAACGTAATGCGCTTATACTAGAGGCTGAACTTCCTGCCGCTGGCTTGTCCAAACAGGTAGGAAGTCTACTTCACTAGGAGCGTCATTATGAAAAAACAACTTGCTGCACTATTGCTAGGGCTTGCCGCTTTACAAGCGAGTCATGCCGAAGACAAACTCCCTTACGACCGTGTGTCATTCAGCGTTAGTGCTGCCAAAGAAGTTCCCAACGACGTACTCACCGCCGTGCTATACGCTGAGCAACAAGGGCAAGATACCGCCAAACTTGCCGACGCGGTAAACCAAGCCATTACTTGGGGCTTGGAAACTGCCAAAGCAGAAAAAGCGGTTGAAAGCCGCACACTGGATTACACCACCAACCCACAATACGATGATGGCAAGGTCGAGGGCTGGCAGGTTCGTCAAAGCATTCAACTCAAAAGCCAAGACAGTAAAGCCCTAAGTGCGTTATTGGGCAAATTACAAGAACGGTTGCGCATTGAAAGCATTAGCTACAGCGTCTCTCCTGCGGTGCAAACCAGTACGGAAGAGGAACTCATCAACACGGCTTTGGCCACGTTCAAAAAACGCGCCGAACAAATCCAAACCCAAATGGGACGCAAAGAATACCGCGTCGTGCGTTTAGATGTGCAATCCGCCGCTGATTTCCCGCAGCCTCCAGTTTATCGCATGGCATCCACTGACGTGTCGATGGAAAAATCCGCTGCCCCTAATTTGGAAAGTGGCAAGCAAACTCTAAAGGTAAATATCCAAGCGGAAATTGAAATAGCATCACCATAACATTAAATAATTTTACTAATAGTTTGTTTTTTTGGTAAGAGGCATTGCGATAGGGCGGCGACATCTGTTAAGATGCCGCCCTTTTCGTGTACACCGAACATTACTGAGGATACTTCAACATGAAGCCCGGCATTCATCCAAATTACAGAGAAGTCGTATTTCAGGATCTGACTAGCGGCTTCGCGTTCCTGACTCGCTCCACCATCGACACCAAAGACAGCATCGCTTGGGAAGACGGCAAACAATACCCACTGGTTAAAGTGGAAATTTCCAGCCAATCTCACCCGTTCTATACAGGTAAGCAAGCGATCACAACAACCGCAGGTCGCGTTGAGAAGTTCCGCAACCGTTACGGTCGTGGTAAGTAATCGCCACTAGCGTACAATCAGCGAATCATGCATGATTGAAAGGCACTCCCTTGTGAGTGCCTTTTTTATTTGATTGATTGGTTTAGGAGAGTTTGAACCATGCGTTTTGCCACCATCTGTATGGGGCTGATGTTAGGCAGCTCGACAATTCTGGCGGGCTGCTCCGCAAACCCAGTGTCGGGTGAAAATCAGCTCGCACTCATGTCCGAAAGTGACGAAATCCAAGCAGGTCGCCAAGCCCACCAAGAAATTCTTGCCAAAAATCCGGCTTACCGTGACGCCACATTACAAGCCTATGTAAATCGTGTCGGGCGCACTATTGCCGCTTATAGTCATCGTAATAACCTACCGTTTACCTTTACCGTGTTGGATGACCCTGCGGTTAATGCGTTTGCTTTACCTGGCGGTTATGTTTACATCACCACAGGCTTAATGGCGTATCTGAACTCCGAAGCCGAATTGGCTGGCGTATTGGGTCACGAAATCGGACACGTTGCGGCTCGCCATAATGTTAGTCAAGCTTCGTGGGATACCGTGGGTTCACTCGCAACGAAAGTGTTAAGCGATAAACTCGGTGGTGGCGCGGAACTGTTAGGCGCAGTTAGTGAGCTAACCCTACGCAAATACGGGCGCGATCAAGAATTACAAGCGGATGGTCTAGGTGCGGAATACCTAGCACGCGCAGGCTACGACCCCGCTTACATGGTGAATGTGATTGCCACTTTACAAGCTTATGACCAATTCACCGGAGGCTCTACCGACCCTTACCGCGATTTATTGTCCACCCATCCCAATAACGATGTGCGCTTACAACAACTCATCGCCCAAGCACGCCAATACGGTGGCGGTCGTCGTGACCCTGGTCACGAAAGCTACTTACAACAAATCAATGGCTTAACCTTACCTCTGGGTAATGGTCGAACCGTACAGGTACGCCTTGTCACGGCTAACGCTGGGGATACCTTCGCAAACTTGGCACAAAACAGCGCATTACAAAACAACGCGGCGATGCACTTACGCGTGTTAAATGGTATGTACCCGTCTGGCGAACCCCGTCCGGGACAATTACTAAAAACCATTCAATAAAGATTTTTACCCAAAGTACCACAGTTAGAACGGAGCATTCATGACTAACACATTGAAAGAAGACGCTTTGCGCTATCATGCCGAACCCCGTCCCGGCAAGATAGCCACTGCCATCACCAAACCAACTGCTACCCAACGCGACCTGTCATTGGCTTACAGCCCAGGTGTTGCAGAACCCGTGCGTGAAATCCACAAAGACCCTGAATTAGCTTACCGTTATACAGGCAAGGGCAATTTAGTCGCGGTGATTTCTGATGGTTCAGCGGTATTAGGTTTGGGCAATGTTGGCGCGTTAGCTGGAAAACCCGTCATGGAAGGCAAAGGTTTGTTGTTCAAACGTTTTGCTGACATTGATGTGTTTGACATCGAAGTTGCTACCCAAGACGTAGAAGAATTTATTACCGTGGTGAAAAACATTGCAGGCACATTCGGCGGTATTAATCTGGAAGACATTTCCGCACCACGTTGTTTTGAAATCGAAAAACGCCTACAAGAACTGGTCGATATTCCCGTATTTCACGATGACCAACACGGTACGGCGGTCATTATCGCGGCTGGCTTATTGAACGCTCTGAACATTCAAGGCAAAGCGATTGAAGACGTTCGCATTGTGTGTGTTGGTGCGGGTGCTGCGGGTGTAGCTTCCATGAATTTGCTAGCGGCATTGGGTGCGAATAAAGCCAACTTGCTAATGGTGGATAGCAAAGGCGTTATCAACACACAACGTACCGATTTAAACGGCTTTAAACAACAGTTCGCGGTAGAAACCGACTGCCAAACCTTAGCCGATGCGTGCCGTAATGCCGACGTGTTTATTGGGTTATCCGGTCCAAACCTCATGACGGCGGAGATGCTGCAAAGCATGGCAGCCAAACCGATTGTGTTCGCGCTGTCTAATCCTGACCCTGAAATTGCACCAGCATTGGCATGGGCAACCCGTGATGATTTAATCATGGCAACGGGACGAAGCGATTTCCCTAATCAAATCAATAATGTTTTGTGCTTCCCTTTCCTGTTCCGTGGTGCATTGGATGTGCGGGCGCGGTGCATTAATCTGGACATGCTCAAAGCAGCGGTCATGACCTTGGCGGAATTGGCGCGTGAACCCGTGCCTGCTGAGGTATTAGCAGCGTATGGTTTGGACTCACTTGAGTTTGGTAAGGATTACATTATCCCAAAACCGTTTGATGCGCGTCTGCGGGAACGTGTGCCGACGGCAGTGGCTCGCGCTGCCATCGACAGTGGTGTGTCGCGCTTATAACTTATAAGCCATTATAAGGCGTTAGTGGCGGCTGCGCCTGCGGGTTGACCTGCGGGCGTTGGGTAGCAGCGAGAACTAATTTCTCTCCTTCCCCACGAATGCAGTAACGTAAACCCAAGCGGTAACAACGTTGTGCATTTTCTGGCTCTTTCATGGTTTCCAGCAATTCAGCTAATTCCAAATACGCTCTGGCATTTGGGGCTTGGTTGAGGCTGGATTCGTAATAACTTTTCGCCATCCCCCACAACTTCTGTTGGTTATACAAACGTGCCAACAATAATTGCGCAACGGGGTTATTGGCCTGACTTGCTTGCCATTTTTCCGCTTGCTGAATCGCATTCCCCAAACTGTGATGACGGATATTGCCAAATACCTCTGCCAGACCATCATGCCATTGCTTGTTCAAAGCCGTACCCACCAAATTTGCGCAATTCAACTCATCACCAGCCGCATGTAACGCACGCGCATACAGGGTCAAGGCTTCTTGGTCTTCGCGCACCGCAGACGGTAATTTTTTCCACAAAGCTTGCAGGCGATCCAACTGTTTTGCCTTCACACATTGTTGGAACATCGCTTGCAGGGTAGCATTTTGTACCTTGGCTAACTCTTCGCCCTTAAGCAAGTTCTGCTTAATCAGTTCCGGCAGAATGTCGAGTAACACATCCCAGTTTTCTTGGCGATACAGTACCTTTGCCAACAGCTTCAAAACATACGGGTGTTTAGGGGCAAGATCACGCAAACGCAATAAGGTGGCACTAGCCTGTTCTAACTGCCCACTGCTCATTTGCATGTCGGCTTGAGACACGCCTACAGCAACGTTGGCTTTGGAATCGCTTTCGATAGCCCGCTTCAACCATTCGTCACGCCGTTCAAAAGCTTCTTGCATGTGAGCAGCACGCGCCGCCCCCAAGTAATGCAGTAGCGGTGTCTCGCTGTGCAACGCACTATCTGTTAGCAGTTTTTCTGCCTTTTCCCAACTGCCCTCGGTCAGTTGGATTAAACCCGAACTGAGCGCACGGCTGGCTTTATTCCCTAAACGTGCTTCGCGCATACGTTGCAGGATTTTGCGCAATCCTAAAATGCGTTTGAGTAATGCTACAAACAGGTAAAACGCTGCTGCAAATGCAACCACACCAAAAACTAAGGTGGCCGTTTTCATCTCTGCAACATTGAGTGTATCGCCAGAATCCCAAGTGATCGTGGCTGTGCCTGGGTGTTCTAGCACCCACTCACCAACCCACACCACACCCAACACTAAGGCGAGGAGAATGACAAGGTAACGGATCATTCGCCTTTACCCTCCTTTGCGGTCGCTTTGTCTTTTTTGTCGCTGCTATCACTGCTGTCGGTTTTGGTTTTTTCTTTGTCCTTGGTTTTATGTGTTTGCGCCTTGCTGTCTTCTGGTGCTGTAGCTGGGGTTTCCACGGTCTCGGTCGGTGGGGTTGGAGTAGTGGCGTTCTCAACGGGTGCTGGTTCAGTCACAGGAACAGCAGCTTTTGCCGCTTCCGCTTCAGCCTCTGCATGACGCGCATTTTCCAACTGCTGCAAACTAGCAGAAATGTCTGGCATGGTCGTGTGCAATTTCACCTTATCCAATGCACCCAATTCTGCTAACAATGGTTTTGCTTGTTCCTCTGGATAATAAGCCGTCACAGTTTCTTGAATCAGCTTTAATTGAGCGTGATATTCAGCTTCCATTTGCTGTAACGCTAATAAACGCAAATTTTCCAAACGTAAATGCAACAGTTGGAACAGTTGCAAACGTGCGTCCGCGTCCAGAGCCGCCTTGATAGGTTTGTCGTACTGGCGAATGACCACCGCATCGCTGATCGCATCCAATGCTTTACGCTGATAAGTGGCCCACGCCGAATCGTTTTCGGGGGCTGACGTTTGTGCAGGAGCTGGCTGGTTTTCCAAGTCCTGCGTACCTTCTGCCACGGGTAAGGGTTTCAATGCCAACATCATCGCCGTAATGCGTTGGGAAATGCTGGCCATATCAGGAGCAGCGTAGGCTTCCAAGGCGGTTAAATCGCGCGTAATCTGCTGACGAACGGGTAAATAATTCACCGAACCGACTTTTGCTAACAACGCATCTGCTTCTTTCAACGCAGCCTTAGCGGTTTGTGGGTTTTGTGCTAAATGCAGCTCACGGTTTGCCAATTGCAGCAGGAAAGCCACCTCAGCCAATTGCCAATCCTTCGCACTAGCAGGAGCAACGCTTTGCTGCATTCGGGCTTGCAACAGGGTGACTTGTTCAACTTGGGATGCAACCGTGTCAGCGTATTGGCGTGTTTGGTTTTGTAAACGCGCCATTTCCTGCACAGCTTTGCCATTTTCTTGTCCGGCTTGTGCGGTCTTCTGCTCCACATCCGCACGCAATTTATCCACTGCGTCTAAGCTTGCCGTGCTTTGTAATTGCTGGCGAAGGGAATCAATCGCGGCCTGATTTGCCACCGCTTTGTCATTCATGCGCTGCCAATGCTTATAACCACTGGCTATCCCTGCTGCGGTAAAAAATAACGCTAACAGCGACACAAACAGGGCTGAACGCCCACCACTTTTGCGCTGTTTTTCCGCCAGAATCGCCAGTTGGGATGCTTCTTCGTCAATCTCTGGTTTGTCGATCATGCTTGTTGGTTTCCTGATACCCACTCAACGAGCGCGTAAAACATCGCCTCGTCACTAGGGTTTTCTGCGATCACAATTTCCCCTGTAAAACCAACCTGCCTAGCGAGTGTTGCCAAGCGGTGGCTACCGACTAATAAGGGAACATTTTTTATCCAGTCGGGATTTTCTAAGATGACCAGTAAGTTTTGCAAACCTTCACCGCTGGTAACGGCGATTATACCAAGCTGTTGCTGGTCGTGGTGCTGTTTCAATACATTAGGGCTTACAGGTGGACACACACGCTGATACACGTCCGCGTAGTCTACCGTTGCGCCACGCTGGCTTAAAGTCGTGGCTAAGGTTTCACGCCCACCTTGCCCACGCACAATCAATACACGGCGCGAGGTCAAATCCTGTAACACAGGCAACGCGAGTAAATCTTCACTGGTGTAGCCATTATCCGGCACTAAGCGCACGGGAACGTGGTGTTGCTGCAAAGCTTGTGCCGTTTTTTTGCCAATTGCACCAACGGTACACACTTGGCGCAGGGCTTGCATTTGCACTGCATCCAGCAATGCCAAGCCAAATCCCACCGCATTAGTGCTAATAAATAGCACCACGTCGTAATCCACCACTTGCGTCAAAACACGCCGTGCGGGTATTAAATCTGATGCAGCCTCAATCGCCAATACAGGGAAAGCTAGTACCCGCCCACCCGCTTGCTGCACCAATTGGGTGAAACCTTGCGCTTGCATCGCAGGTCGTGTTACCACAACCTGCTTATCAATGAGCGGTTTAGGCATGAATCCCCAACGAAGCCAACACTTTACCGCCGCCTTGCGCGAGTAAGTCTTCCGCCACCGCCACACCTAAGCGTTCCGGTTCTGCCGCACTGCCGTTTAATTCGCAATAAAACACTTCACTGCCATCGGGGAAACCGATTAAACCGCGCATCCGCAAGCTTGTCCCATCAGCAGACAGTTCAGCAAATCCCGCCACCGGAATTTGGCAGCCGCCATTTAAACGCTGGTTCATGGCGCGTTCGGCACGCACGCACAATGCGGTATCGTCATCGCGTAAACTGGCGAGCAAGTTTTCCACACGCGGGTCATTGGCACGGCATTCAATGCCAATCGCACCTTGCCCAATCGCGGGTAAGCTTTGTTCCGTGGGTAAATAAGTGGTGATGCGTTCCTGAAATTCAAGGCGAATCAGCCCCGCCGCCGCTAAGATAATTGCGTCGTATTCACCATTATCCAGCTTGCTCAAGCGCGTATTCACATTGCCACGCAAATCACGGATTTGTAAGTGCGGGTAACGCGCGCGAATCTGGGTTTGGCGGCGCAAACTGGACGTACCCACAATCGCGCCTTCCGGCAATTCGTCCAGCGTTTGGTATTTATTAGAGACAAACGCATCACGCGGGTCTTCACGCTGCAAAATCACAGGCAAGTGCAAACCTTCGGGAAATTCCATTGGCACGTCTTTCATGGAATGCACCGCAATGTCGGCTGAACCTTCCAACATGCCGACTTCCAGTTCTTTCACAAATAAACCTTTGCCGCCAATCTTCGACAGCGGGCTATCCAGAATTTTATCGCCACGAGTCACCATTCCCACCAATTCAATCTGAAGGTCGGGATAACGCGCTTGTAAACGGCTGGCAACGTGTTCAGCTTGCCATAATGCTAAAGGACTGGTGCGGGTTGCAATGCGGAGTGTCTCGGTCATAAATCCTACACAGACATGGTGAAATCATCCCACGCACTTTACGGGAAAGCCGTGCAGACTTCCAGCGATAGGCTTTGATTGCTACTATCCTCTCCTATTATGAACCAAGCCATTTCTACACGCCAAACCGCTGCCAACTTGCTCAAAAACGCTAGTGGGCGCACCACTCAAGCACGCTTGATTGTGCTGGGTATTCTATTGGAAGCTACCACTACGCTTTCCCATTTGGAAATTGAACAACAAGCCCAACAACAGGGGCTAGTGGCGGATCGCGTCACCCTATACCGCGTGCTGGATTGGCTGGTGGAACAAGGCTTAGCACATAAAGTCATGGGGGCTGACCGCACTTGGCGTTACAATGCACACGCCGACCTCAACCACGCCCAACACGCACATTTTCATTGTCAGTATTGTCAACAAGTATTCTGTCTCGAACAGTTACAACCCGCTGTATTGTTGTCCTTACCCACGGGGTACCAACTGCAACACGTTGAAATTAACCTACAAGGCCTATGCCCTGCGTGTGCCCAAACCCCTAAACCTGTTTAACACTGGTTATTGGTATTTCTAAGCAAGGGCTTGCGACTGGGCACTACACGCACTAGAATCTAATGCAACTAAGTTGCATTGATCACTCACCAACGTCACGGATTGTCATGACAACATTACCCGTCACCCTGCTCACAGGGTTCTTAGGCAGTGGCAAAACCACTCTGCTGAATAATTTGCTTAAACCGTCTTTTTG
>CAZTUZ010000007.1:0-5099 GCA_964617055.1 uncultured Thiothrix sp. | reverse complement strand
GAACGTTTATTGCGTGTCCCCCCTCTAACAGCGGTGATTATTAACGAATTTGGCAAAGTGGGTTTAGATCACCAACTGGTCAGCAATGCCAATGGCGCAATGGCGTTATTGTCGGGCGGCTGCGTGTGCTGTGAAATCCAAGGTTCGCTCGTTCCCACCTTAAAAAATTTGTGGATGGCGCGGCAAAGCGGCACGGTACCACCTTACGAACGCATTATCATTGAAACCACAGGTATTGCCGACCCGACAACGGTCATGGAAACCCTATTACGAGTGGATTGGGTGGCAAAACGCCATTACTTGGATGGTGTAGTGACAACGGTTGATGCACAATTTGCCGCTAGTCAGCTCGATGAACATTTTGAAGCAGTACGCCAAGTCGCGGTGGCAGACCGCCTCCTAATCACTAAAACCGATTTAGTGGACAGCGTACAGGTACAGGCATTAGAACAACGTTTGCGCCAATTAAACCGCAGTGCCGCGATTAAAACCATTCTGCACGGCATGGCGCATCCTGATGATATTTTCGGCTTACGCGCTTATCACCAAGCCGACCCACATGCCAGCCAACGCTGGTTGGGTTTGGACAATTTGCGCATTTTACCCAACACCAATAGCGCATCGCTGCACCATCAGGATGGGCGCATTCGCAGCTTTAGCTTTACCTTTGACCAACCGATTGAATGGCAGCATCTGAGCAACGCGCTCGAATCCATTGCCGGATTGTGCAATTACCGTTTATTGCGCATGAAAGGCATTATCCATGTTGTGGGTAATCCCAATCCTGTCGTGGTGCATGGTGTCCAGCATTTATTTTACCCAACCGTGCAACTACCCGAATGGCCGGATACGGATCGTCGTAGCCATTTTGTCTTCATTACCGCTGACCTCGAAGAGCAATTTATCAGCCGTATTCTCAATGAATTTCTTTGGAGTAACCGATGAAACGTTTTGCCCTATTCACTATTGCCAGTTTATGTTTTGCAACTCATTTGCATGCAGAAGAAACCAAAGCCACACACGAGCAACACGGCGCACACGAACACGGCGTTGCCACGTTGGCCATTGCTATTAGTAAAGACGGCGCGGAAATCGTACTCGAATCACCTGCCGCAAATCTGGTAGGGTTTGAACACACTGCACGAACAGACGAAGAAAAACAAAAACTGTTAGCAGCGACCCAAACACTACAAGCAGGCGATAAACTGTTCACACTCAGCCCTGATGCAGGCTGCAAATTAGACAATGCCGCAATTAGCAGCAATATTGAAGGCGAAAGCGACAAAGACCACGACCACGACCACGAAGCAGGCGAAAGTCATAGCGACATTGATGTGACATGGAGCTATTCGTGCAGCAAACCCGAAGCCTTAACCAACATTGGTATCAAATTATTTAGCGCGTTCCCTAACGGCTTTACCAAACTCAAAACTGAATGGGTCACAGACAAAGGCGCGTCTGCCAAAGAACTCAATGCCGACGCTGAGATTACACTTTAAACACTTTCTTGCGATAATCTGGGCGCAAGATTGAATAAAGGATGAACTCATGCAATACATCAGCATTCCGGTTACAGCATTTGCCCAGAATTGCAGCATTATTTGGTGTAAGGCCACAAAAGCCTGCGCGTTTGTTGACCCCGGTGGTGATGTTAAAACCCTGATTGCTGCTGTGGAAAAGCTGGGTTTGCAGCCCGTTGGCGTGTTTCTGACGCACGGGCATTTGGATCATGTTGGCGGCACATTGGCTTTGGTCGCACATTACCACATCCCGATTTCGGGTCCGCACGAAGCGGATAAATACTGGTTAGATGCGTTACCCACCCAAGCCCACCGCTTCGGCTTAACCCATTGCGATGCCTTTGTGCCTGACCGCTGGTTACAAGACGGCGATACGCTGCAATTGGGGGAAACACAATTACAGGTGTCGCACACACCAGGGCATACACCAGGGCATGTGGTTTTAGTGCATGAAGCGAGCAAAGTCGCTTTCGTAGGCGATGTGTTGTTCGATGGTTCGATTGGTCGCACCGACTTCCCTGGCGGCAATCACCAACAGCTAATCGACTCCATCAAACAAAAATTGTGGGCACTCAGCGACGACTTTACCGTTGTTCCTGGACACGGCCCAAATACCACGATTGGCAAAGAAAAACGCTACAATCCGTATATTCGCTGATCTCACCAGAAAGCCGGAACACGTTCACATCCGGCTTCTCCCCCTTGCCATCAAACACCAGTGAGCGTTATTGGCATGACTCGCTTTGCATCAGTGCTGAATCTGTAGCTTCTGAATTTCTTCCAGTGATAAACCCGCAATGCGAGCAATTTCCACTTCAGGAATCACACCCAATTGCAGTAATTGCTGGGCGATTTCACGCGCTTTTTTAAGTTCGCCCTCTTGCTTGCCTTCCTGCCAGCCTTCTTGTCTGCCGCGTTCCAAACCGTCGCGCATTCCCCAGCCGTAGGAGGCGAATTTGGTGACATCTACTTGTGTTAGCATGAGTTCAGCCTCTTTGATATTGGGTTGTAAATCGCGGTTTTCAGCTAACGTTTCGAGCATTTCAAAGTAATTGCGAAAACCGCTTTCGTCGTCGCCCATGAGTTCACGCAGGCGCAATACGATGTAGTTTACCATGTCCTGCACGGGTTTCCCTTTGAAATCACACAGAATTGCCAACACTAACGCATCCGGCGTGTCTTGTGTGAGCAAAATGCTGCAATCGACGGTGTGCATATCCAACAGCGAATAGCGGTAGGTGAATGCTGGCGCGTCGAAAAAGTCCGGCATGGTCAAACGTTCTTTGCCGATGTAGATCAAATGCTGATGAATCGGTTCTTGCGGGTACGCCAACTGAATATCGGTGAAATAGCGCAACATGCGTAGGGGCATGGTGGCAGCGTTATGATTTTGGATTTCGATGTGCAGAATGAAATCATGCCCATCGGCTTGACGGCGCATCCGTGCCACCAAGTCGGCGCGACGCTGTTCCACGCGCTGCTGTTCGGTGTCGAGCAGTTCTACGCTGTTAATGTCCACATCCAAACCGAGTAGCAAATTGGCAATGTCGGCAGCTAAATGTCCCAAAACGGACTTACTGATAATGTCTTTTTTTCCCATGCCGCAAGTGTAGCAAAGAAAAGCCGGAACACGTCCTAATGCCAGTGAGCGTTATTGGCATGACCTGTTCCCAATTTGCTTACGCGGCTTTGATCATTGTGAAATCAACACGGACGGCATCGTAGGGAAATTCGATTTTGCCATCGGCAGTTTTGTTCAAGATGCCGCAGGCAAGCAAGGTGTGGGTGTCGGCATGGACAGCGCGGACATCGCGCCCCAAACGGCGTGCTAGTTCTCGCAGGGCGATTGCCCCAGCACCTGCCATCGTGCGGATCACGTCCCAACGTTTGGGGGTGAAGGTTTTCCATAGGGCTTCGGGGGTGGGGAAGGTAATAAAATCGCCCTGCTCCTGACCCTCAAAAGCAGCCAGCAGGCGTTCACGGGTTTTATCCAGTGATGCAACTTCAATCGTGACGGTGTTCATGTGTTTGCCTCCAGTGTGCTACGTCTGCCAGAAAATCATCGACCAACTGCCCCAGTCCATTGAATGGATACGGCACTTCACGTTCGCCTAGGTGTTTGTGGTTGCCTTTGCCTGCTTCATTGTCGTAACGGATGATGCAAATATCCTCTACGACAAACGCGAGGCGGTATTTGAATAAGTGGGTACTGCCTGTTACCGACTGAGGTAGTTGCCAAACCACCAAGTCCAAAAAACTGGTTTCTGAAAGGATACGGCGTTCTTTAAGGAGTGATTTGGCTTTCATGTTGCTTAGGATAGCAACAGTGCATCATGTTGTAAAGTGAAGCAACAGCAAAGAAAAAGCCGGAACACGTCCACGTCCGGCTTCTCCCTTTCCATCAAACGCCAGTGAGCGTTACTGGTACGACCAGCTTACCGTAAGGTTTCCGGCGTGGAGTGAATACGCTATGCTAAACATTACGAACATCTAGAGGAGATTGCACATGGCAACCTATCCGCTTCAAGAACTGTATCGGGACATTGAAACATTACCGTCCGACAAACTGGCTGAACTCCGGCAATTCATTGACTTTTTACGCTTTACCCTAACATCCAAGGCGAATCCGACCGCCTCCGCTTCGTTGATGCGGTTTGCTGGATGTTGGCAGACAATGGATGACTCCGTGTTTGACTGTTTTGTCGAAGAGATCGACGAACGTCGCCGTTACGCTTTCGCTGCTCGGAGGGAACGTGAAACCAGCCTTGATTGACACCAATATCCTGTCACTCTTTTTCCGTGGGCAAGCTCAAGTGGTGGCGAATTTTGCCAGTTACCTTGCTGAACACCCATCCATCACCTTCAGCACAATTAACTACTATGAAATTATCAGCGGGTTGAAACATCGGGATGCCCATAAGCAACTGGATGTTTTTCTGGCGTTTGCCCAGCAATGCGAAATTTTACCGCTCACCACGGCCATTGCTGACAAAACAGCCGAAATTTACGCGCTCTTGCGCAAACAGGGTACGCCTGTAGACGACATTGACCTGTTGATTGCAGGCACAGCCCTTACTCATGAGCGTATTATTGTCACTAACAACCGGAAACATTTTGAGCGTATTCCGGGGTTGATCGTAGAAGATTGGTCGGTTTAAGAAGCCTTTCTTTAAACAGGTAGTCAGTTCTCGTCTGAGAAAAAGCCGGAACACGTTCACATCCGGCTTCTCCCCCTTGCCATCAAACACCAGTGAGCGTTATTGGCATGACTCGCTTTGCATCAGTGCTGAATCTGTAGCTTCTGAATTTCTTCCAGTGATAAACCCGCAATGCGAGCAATTTCCACTTCAGGAATCACACCCAATTGCAGTAATTGCTGGGCGATTTCACGCGCTTTTTTGAGTTCGCCCTCTTGCTTGCCTTCTTGTCTGCCACGCTCTAAACCGTCGCGCATTCCCCAGCCGTAGGAGGCGAATTTGGTGACATCCACTTGTGTTAGCATGAGTTCAGCCTCTTTGATGTTTGGTTGTAAATCGCGGTTTTCAGCTAACGTTTCGAGCATTTCAAAGTAATTGCGAA
>CAZTUZ010000006.1:0-51487 GCA_964617055.1 uncultured Thiothrix sp. | reverse complement strand
TGTGCGGCTTGGCAAAGCAAAGATTCTTTCCAACGAGTGACGGCGGCGTGTTCATCATCTGCAGGGGCATGGAATTGCCGAGGTTTGATGAATTGAGCACTGCGCTGCCATGACGACATAATGTCATCACGAATGTCATCGGTCTTGGGGAAGTTGCTACCAGTAGTGCTACTGGTGACGAAACGATTCCACTGGTTTTCTATGGTGCGTCGACGATGCGATAAATCAGATGTCGCCAAACTTGTGTGCTCCATACGCCTCCTCCTGCGTAAAAGCTTTTATACAGATGGAGAATTGGCCTCCCAACCTTTTCCCAACCTTTTGGGTGGTAGCATCAGCCATTGCAGATACTCCTAGCCCATTGAAGCATTAGATTATCACGCAAATTCCTAGATGAAAAGCTCATAACATTCAAATATTCGACCAGCAAAAATTAAAAGTTAATCCTAACATTGGATTTTCATTGGGTGTGAATCATAAATTATTAAATATTTTTAAGCAATTGATTATATTGAATATTTATTTTTCATGCTATTTGTGTTGGCACTTGTTTTCCGATTAACGGTAGCCCCCTTTTTTGTTATAAAATCATTAAGCTCAGCCAACCTTTTTCCAACCTGTGGCGTTTTAGCATCAATCACACCGATAAGGTTTATTTTAAACAACATATCGTTTCGGAGAGAGGAGAACTGACTTATGCGTAAACATACTATCGCGTTGGCGATCACTGCTGCTTTGGGTGTATTAAGCGTTAATTCTGCACAAGCTGTAGGCTGGAAAGCAGGTGATTGGGACTTGAGCTTGGGCGGCAACGTTAATACTTTTTATACAGTCACAGCCTGTGATACTGACAAGTTGAAAGCGGGTGGCTTGACGATGGCGGGTTTGGCGTGTTTGGACGCTGATACCCTGACTTTGGCAGACGATAATGCTCACAGTGTTTCCAATGGCTTGTTGCCAGCGGCATTGAACTTCAGCGCGAAAACCAACCAAAATGGCTATGATGTCAGTGGTAATATTAATGTTTACTACGGCACGGCTTCTCAAGACAGCAACGGTTTCCCTGGCGATGCTTTGGATTTCTCTACCGTTGATGCTCGTCAAGTTTACCTGACTTTCGGCAACGAAAAGATGGGTACAGTAAAAGCAGGTCGTGACTTCGGTCTGTTTGGTTTTGATGCCATCATCAATGATATTTCCCTGCAAGGTAACGGCGCAACCTTCACCGCAGCAGGTCCTGGTCATACTACCTTGGGTGGCTTGGGCTACGGTTATGTCTACACCGATCGTTTATCACAAATTAACTGGACTACACCAAAAAGCAAAAGTGGTATAGAGGCAACTATCGGTGTGTTCAACCCTGTCGATGGTCAAGAATCCCCAGGTGCGGTGCAGTTGACAAACGTTGTGTCTACTCGCGATGCGGGTCAACCAGGTATCCACGGTAAAGTGAGCTATAGCTGGGATAAAGGCAATGGCGTGAAAGGTTATGTGTCCGCTAGTGGTTTGACACAGAAGGTTCAGTTGGCTTCTGGTAAAGAGAAAGACATCCAAGGTGTTGATCTCTTCGGTAAAGTTGACATTAATAACACTGGTTTAGCCGCAGGCGCGTTCAAAGGCGAAGGCATGGATACCCTCGGTTTAGGCGGTATCATCTACCCAGGCTTTAATAGCACGACTGGTGAAGCGGAAAAAGTGGAGGGTTACATGGTTCAAGCCACCCACAAAATCAACAAAACCAAGTTGGGCATCAACTACTCACAAAGCAAGCAAACCAAGCTGAACAAGGTTAAAAACGACCGTGTTACCTTGGGTGCATATCACAATTTAACTGACAACCTGACATTGGTCGGTGAGGTTTCCAACCAAAAGAGTGACCTCGAAGGTGTTGGTAAAGACAAATCCGGTAGCGTTGCAGTTGGGGCAATGTTCTCGTTCTAAGCAGTTTCAGACTGACTCCTACGTCGTTTTAAGCTGGGGATATTCCCCAGCTTTTTTTAAGACGATCACCAACCTTTATCCAACCTGTGTTGTGTAATAATGCAAGCTCACCTAACCCTATGAGAAGGAGAGAGTTATGAAAAAGTCATTAAAATGGACAAAGCCAGCATTCAAAGAAATGCGTTACGGTTTTGAGATCAACCTGTACATCATGAACCGTTAATCTATAAGGTTTAAATCCTTGTACATACTGGTTCTCGGTTCTGCTGCGGGCGGTGGATACCCGCAGTGGAACTGTAACTGCCCGATGTGCCAAGGTGTGCGGACGGGTGAGATTGTCGCCCAAGCGCGTACCCAATCGTCCATCGCGGTTTCCACCGATAAAGTGAACTGGGTGCTGGTGAACGCTTCACCGGATATTCGTACCCAGCTCAATGCCAATCACCAACTGTTGCAACCTGCTCGCCAACTGCGCGACACGGGCATTACCGCTGTTTTGCTGGCGGACAGCCAAATCGACCATACCACGGGTTTACTCATCTTGCGCGAAAGTAAACAGCCGCTGGAATTGTATTGCACCGATAGCGTCTACGAAGACCTCACCACCGGATTCCCTGTGTTGAACATGCTGCAACATTATTGCGGCGTGAATCGTCATACCTTGGGTTTGGATGGCGAATCTTTCAGCATTCCCAAGATTGAAAACTTACGCATTACAGCCGTGGGTTTAACCAGCAAAGCCCCGCCGTATTCACCGCACCGCCATAACCCTAGCATGGGGGATAACGTCGGTTTCTGGTTTGAAGACACGGTAACGGGCGGCAAACTGTTCTATGCCCCTGGTTTGGGCGAAATCGAAGCGCATTTACAACCGTATTTTGCCAATGCCAATTGCGTTTTGGTCGACGGCACTTGCTGGACGGATGATGAAATGTCACGTCGCCAAGTCGGTTACAAACGCTCGCGGGAAATGGGGCATCTGCCACAATCCGGCGAAGGCGGTATGATCGAATGGTTAAGCAACTTCCCTCAAGCGCGAAAAGTGCTGATTCACATTAATAATACCAACCCAATTCTGGAAGATACGTCCGCCGAACGTGCCACGCTCATCGAAGCGGGGATCGAAGTTTCCCACGATGGGATGTTGTTAGAACTGTAAACAACCGTTTGGTCAGCGTTAAGAGCACTGACTAAACCGTTTTCTTAAAGTATTCCACGCCTGCAATGCCTTCAAAATCATTGTCCTGAGTCAGGACGACGGCTTGGTATTGGCGTGCTGTGGCGAGAATAATGCTGTCTGCCATTAGCATTTTGTGTTCGGCAGACAGTTTTGCGGCGGTTAATGCCAGTGACATATCCAAATCAATCACTTGCCCTTGAGACATAATCGCGGCAGCTTGCAGGGCGGCATCTTCCCCACGTTGTTGTAGGACGCGCTTAAACACTTCAAAGATACTGATCGCTGGTACGATTAAATGCTGGGTATCTTCAATCGCGGCGGCGAATTTGTCCGCGTTTGCACCGTCGGCGAAGTATTCCAACCAACCGCATGAATCTACCACTTTCATACACGATCCCCTTCGCGTTGTACGCTGGTATCAATACCACGCAGAAAACCACGCAGTTCTTTAGCCACTTTAAACGGAATCAATTCAATGCGGTTACCGTAACGCAGCACCTGCATTTTTTGCCCAGCGTGAATCCCCATCGGTTCACGAATGGCACGCGGAATCACGACTTGGAATTTGGGGGAAACGGTTGCCAGTTGCATAAGCGAATGACCTTTATCAGATGGATATGGTAAGTGTAATACAAAACCTTAGCTGGATGCAGTTGGTTAAATAACGTTATACGATAAGGGTGAAAAATAAGCATAACCAACCTTTCGCCAACCTCGTGCCTTCCATACTGTCGCTTACCCTTGGGAGAGGAGATTGACAGAGATGACTAGTGCTTGGACCCCCGCCGAATTTGAACAGCAGTTACGCGCTATGGGGCGTTATTACCATGTTCACCACCCGTTCCAAACCCTGATGTACGAAGGCAAACTCAATGCCGAACAGTTAAAAGGTTGGGTGGCAAACCGCTTTTATTACCAAGTCACGATTCCGCGCAAAGATGCGGCATTATTGTTTAATTGCCCCGATCGTGAAGTACGTCGCGTGTGGATTCAACGCATTTTGGATCACGACGGCGGTCCTGCGACTGATCACATTTCCAACGGTGGCATTGAAGCATGGTTACGTTTGGGCGAGGCGTGCGGCGTACCGCGTGAAGAATTACTCGATTACCGTCATGTGTTACCGGGTGTGCGTTTTGCTGTCGATGCTTACATTAACTTTGTACACCATGCCGATTGGCGCGAAGGTGTGTGTTCGTCCTTAACCGAATTGTTCGCGCCGACTGCGCACCGCCAACGTCTGCAAAGTTGGCCGGATCATTACCCGTGGATTGAAAGTGCGGGTTTGCAATATTTCCGCAACCGTTTGAGTGAAGCGCACCGCGATGTTGACCACGGTTTGGCGTTGACTATTCAGCATTTCAATACTTACGAGTTGCAACAACGCGCCCTACAAATCCTCAAGTTCAAGCTGGATGTGTTGTGGACAATGTTGGATGCGATGTATCTGGCTTATGTGCAAAATATGCCTCCATACTTTAATGTGGAGGACGAATGAGCAACTTAACCCCAACCACCATCCCGCACTTGGCGGCAGGCTACCGTTTTCAATGGGAAGAAGTGCAGCAATGCCATGTGCTGCTGTACCCCGAAGGCATGGTGCAACTCAATGACACCGCCGCCGCCATTCTGAGCTTCTGCGATGGTAAGCGCGATGTCACAGCAGTGGTCGCCGCGCTGGAACAGGAATACGAGGCTGAAGGCTTATACGACGATGTAGCCGAATTTCTTGAAGCGGCAGTGGATAACGGGTGGGTGCGTTATGGCTAAACCACCTCCACCGCTGTGGTTACTCGCGGAAGTCACCCATTCCTGCCCATTGCAATGCCCTTATTGCAGTAACCCACTGAATTTAGTCCCGAAAAAAGACGAACTCGACACCGAAGGTTGGCTAAAAGTCCTGCACCAAGCCCGCAAAATGGGCGCGGCGCAACTGGGCTTTTCCGGCGGTGAACCATTGGTGCGCAAGGATTTGGAAATCCTCATTGGTGAAGCGCGTAAGCTGGGCTATTACAGCAACCTGATTACCTCCGGCGTGGGTATGGATGCCGAACGGGTGGCACGTTTCCGCGAATTGGGTTTAGACCACATTCAAGTCAGTTTCCAAGCCGATGACGCGGTATTGAACGATTATTTGGCGGGAACAGATGCTTTCCAACACAAATTGGATATGGCACGCGCGGTCAAAGCCAGCGGTTATCCGATGGTATTGTGCTTCGTCATTCATCGCCAGAACACGCACCGCATTCCGCAAATGCTCGATTTGGCGGCGGCATTGCAAGCCGATTATGTGGAACTTGCCACCACGCAGTTTGAAGGTTGGGCATTACTCAACCGCGATCATTTGCTACCCACCTTGGAACAAGTGCGCGAAGCCGAGCGCATTGCCCACGAATACCAAGCCAAATACAAAGGCAAGATGCGGATTTATTACGTCGTGCCGGATTACTACGAAAATCGCCCGAAAGCCTGTGTCGGCGGTTGGGGGCGCGTATTCTTAGCCGTCGCGCCGGATGGTTTAGCCCTGCCGTGCCATTCCGCGCGTGATTTGCCGAATCTGGAATTGCATAACGTGCGCGATAAGGATTTGGATTGGATTTGGTACGAATCGCAAGCCTTCAATTATTTCCGTGGCGAAAGCTGGATGAAAGAGCCGTGCCGTACCTGCGATGAACGCGAAAAAGACTTCGGTGGCTGCCATTGTCAGGCGTTTAAACTCACGGGCGACCCGACCAATGCCGACCCAACTTGTGCGAAGTCACCGCATCATCACCTGATCGAAAAAGCGATTGATACCAGCCGCTTAGGTGCAACGCCTAGCAAGCCATTGGTGTTTCGTAAACGCAATCAGCATGTGAGCTATTGAACGCATCAGTGCATGTCGAATAATAGCGCGGTTTGTCGTCGAGTGGTAAGCCGCGCCTCATTTCCCTAGGCTAAATGCGGTGCATTTGGGGCATTGGCAAAGCCACCTGCCCAACCAGTCGCATGGGATTTATCTAGCCCGCAACTCTTTAACACCTATCGTTTTTCTAGCCAATTAGCTACCGAGTAGCAACGATAAAAGTCAAATAAAGCCAACCTTTTTCCAACCTGATGTTCGTTAAGCTGATGCATAGCACCTGTAGTGGCGTTGGGAGGCACTGCGGGGATTCCTTAGCAAATTAGCTTGAAGCTGGAGAGGAGATTCCATCTATGAAACCAGAGTTTTCATTCCGTAAGTTATTGCTTGCGTTGGCGGTTGGCTGCGCCCTAACAGGTGCGGTAAATGCAGCACCGATCACAGACCAAGACATCGCTGACGATGCCAAAACCACGGCTGATGTCGTGAGCTACGGTATGGGTCTGCAAGGTCAACGTTTCAGCCCTTTAGATAAATTAAATGCTGATACCGTAAAGAACTTAGTTCCGGCTTACGTTTTGTCTTATGGCGACGAAAAGCAACGTGGTCAAGAAGCTCAACCATTAGTCGCTAACGGCAAACTCTTCGTTACTGCTTCTTACTCTCGCGTCTTCGCAGTTGATGCGAAAACGGGCGAAGAACTGTGGCAATACGACCACCGCTTACCCGACGGTATCCTGCCTTGCTGTGACGTGGTAAACCGTGGTGGTGCGTTGTTCGACAACCTGTTTATTTTCGCTACCCTTGACGCGCAATTGGTCGCTTTAGACCAAGAAACGGGTAAAGTGGTGTGGAAAGAAAAAATGGAAGACTACAAAGCGGGTTATTCCAATACTGCTGCACCTATCGTTGTGAAAGGCAAAGTCATTACTGGGGTTTCCGGTGGTGAGTTCGGTATCGTGGGTAAAGTGGAAGCGCGTGACGCGAAAACAGGTAAATTAATCTGGTCACGTCCTACCGTTGAAGGCCACATGGGTACATTGAACGGCAAAGACAACGGCATTACTGGCGAAACCAACAAAACATGGCCTGGCGACCTGTGGAAAACAGGTGGTGCGGCAACATGGTTAGGCGGTACTTACGACGCTGAAACTGACAGCTTGTTCTTTGGTACAGGCAACCCAGCACCGTGGAACTCCCACTTACGTCCTGGCGATAACCTGTACTCTTCTTCCGTATTGGCGATTAACCCAGACGACGGCAAAATCAAATGGCACTTCCAGTACAGCCCGCACGACGGTTGGGACTTTGACGGTGTAAACGAATTTGTTTCATTTGATCTGAAAAAAGAAGATGGTACTGTCATTAAAGCGGGCGGTCACGCTGACCGTAACGGTTTCTTCTACGTTATCGACCGTACTAACGGTAAGTTGATTAATGCAACTCCGTTCATTAACCAAATCACATGGGCAAAAGGTATCGACCTGAAAACAGGCCGTCCTGAGTACATCGATGAAAACCGCCCAGGTGCGCCTGAAGGTGAAGGCAAAGGCAAATCTGTATTTGCTGCTCCTTCCTTCCTTGGTGGTAAAAACTGGATGCCAATGGCATACAACCCGAACACTGATTTGTTCTACGTTCCTGCTAACGAATGGGGCATGGACATCTGGAATGAGCCGATCAGCTACAAAAAAGGCGCGGCTTATTTAGGTGCTGGCTTCAATATCAAAGCATTGAACGAAGACTACATCGGGGCATTACGCGCAATTGATCCGAAATCCGGCAAAATTGTGTGGGAAGCGAAAAACTACGCTCCATTGTGGGGTGGTGTATTGACCACAGCGGGTAACTTGGTGTTCACGGGGACTCCTGAAGGTTACTTGAAAGCATTCGACGCGAAAACGGGTAAAGAATTGTGGAAATTCCAAACTGGTTCTGGCGTGGTTGGCTGCCCAATCACCTGGGAACAAGATGGTGAGCAATTCGTTGGTGTGCCATCTGGCTGGGGTGGTGCTGTTCCATTATGGGGTGGCGACGTAGCCAAACGTATCAAACATTTGAACCAAGGCGGCAGCCTCTGGGTCTTCAAACTTCCTAAAACTTCCTAATCCTGAAAGACATGGCAAGGTGATGTTCACCTTGCCATGACGGGGGCGGGCTTTTCTTTGATTGAAGGTATGTAACATGCAAACGGTAAAACGTTCTTTTTTAGTTGTATTAGCAGCATTGGCTTTCTCTGCTACTGCACAAGTTTGGGCACACGGTGATGTAACCCCTCAAGCTATCGATATTACTGGTTTAGAGCCAATCAAAGACTCTAAAACGTGGTTAGATACCAACCCTTACTCAGGTAACGAGAGAGCTATTGAAATCGGGCATCACGCATTTGCACAAAACTGTGCACGTTGCCATGGTATTGATGCAGTTTCTGGCGGTATCGCCCCTGACCTGCGTGAAAAACTGCCGTTAGGTCAAGAAGGTGATGACATCTTCAAAGAGCGTATGGTTAATGGTGCGATCCGTAATGGTATCACCTACATGCCGAAATTTGATGGTATCGTTGCGCAAGAAGGCCTATGGGCAATCCGTTCTTGGTTGGAAACTGTCAGTGTTGATGCGCCGAAAAAAGACGAAGCAAAACCTGAAGAGAAAAAGGAAGAAGCTAAGTCTGAGGAAGCAAAACCTGCTGATGCAGCCGCTAAAACAGAGGAAGCAAAACCTGCTGAACCTGCAAAAGCTGAAGAAGCTAAGTCTGAAGAGAAAAAAGACGAAGCTAAGCCTGAAGAAAAGAAATAAGATACGACTCTGTTCGCCTGCCCCCATCCCGACGGCTGTTGGCTTTGCATCCAGCAGCACGTTTGTTAGAGCAGAACCGTATCGGCTGACCTTCCCTCTTGTGGGGAAGGTTTAGTATCCACAGGGCATGGGGCATCTATTCTTGGAGGAGGAGAAACAATGAAGTTAAAAGCCTTATCTTTAGTAGGCTTCAGTGCATTATTATTTGCTGCACCTTTGTACGCTGGCAACTTGGCGGACGTAAAATCCAAAGGTGTGCTGAGTGTTTCCCTGTATAAAGATTTCCCACCTTATTCTTTTGTCGCCGATGGTAAACAGCAGGGCGTAGACGTTGATCTTGCGGAGGCTATCGCGCAAAAACTCGGCGTAAAAAGCGAAGTTCGTCTTGTTCCAGCCGATGAAAACGTTGAAGATGATTTACGCAACAATGTCTGGAAAGGGCATTACATGGGCGGTGGCGTTACCGACATGATGTTGCACATGCCTTATGATCGTGCTTTTTCCGAAAAAGTCGATAAAGTGAAATTCGTCGCGCCTTATCAGGTCGAGCAAGTCGCGTTCGCTTTTGATACGGATAAAGTCGGTAAACAACCCACCCTCGCAAACTTCATGAGTGCGCCTATTGGGGTGGAAATTGATACCTTGAGCGATTTGTATCTGCTGCAAGCCATGCAAGGGCAAATCAGCAAAAACATCAAGCATTTTGAAAATCTCACCAAAGCGTCTGATGCGCTACAAAAAGGGGAGGTTGCGGGCATCATGGGGCCGCGTGGTGAACTCGAAGGCGTATTGGCTCAACGCGCTGAGCGTATCCAAATCCAAGGGTTAGTTACTCCTGGTTTAGCGCGTAGCAGTTGGGCGATGGGCATTGCGGTCAAAGCGGATAACGAAGAGTTAGCCAAAGCCGTCGATAATGCAATGGCAGAACTGGTGAAAGACGGTTCGGTCAAGAAAATCTTCGACACACACAAAGTCACCTATTACCCACCAGCGGAAGCACCTGCTGACACTAAGGTAAGTGACGCTAGTAAAACGGAAACTGCGCCAACCACAACGCAGAAGTGAGTTATGTATGATCAGGCATGGCAGATGGTTCGTCTTCTGCCTGCTCTGTCATGTTAGCATCACAGGAGCAGCAGAACCCGACCCGCTTAACTCGCCACAATGGGAAACCATGCACACACGTTTCCTTAAAGGCGAGCCGTATGTGTTTGATAGCAAAGTACAGGTGGAAGCTCCGCCGGACGCGGAAGATTCCCTTAACGTTCCCATTGCCTTCCAAATCACCGACCTCAAAGATGTGCAAGAAATTCAAGTGCTTGCCGATCTTAACCCCATCCCGCACGTTTTAACGTTTCGCCCGAAAACCATTGCGCCGAATCTGGCTTTCCGCATGAAACTGCAACAAGGCAGCCCGATTCACGTCGCGGCAAAAACGGCGGATGGCGTGTGGCATGTGGGCGGCGTGTTCGTGAATGCGGCAGGTGGTGGTTGCACGTTACCCAGTGTTGGTACGTCCAGCGGCGATTGGACGAAAACGCTGGGCAAAGTCGCTGCGAATGTCTGGCAGCGCGATGGCAATAACCGTTTGCGCATTCGGGTCATGCACCCAATGGATACCGGATTAGCGAATGGCATTCCCACGTTTCACATTGAAACGCTGAAGGTGTTGGATGACAAAGGCGAATTGCTTGCAGAAATCGACACCTTCGAGCCGATTAGCGAAAACCCCATGCTGAGTTTGGACGTGGGCAAACACACCACTTTCAAACTGCAAGGGCGTGACAATAACGGCAATAAGATTGCGGCGGAGGTGACACCTTGAAGCAGTGGTTATACGCCGCATTTTTTATCAGTAACGTTGTGCTTGCCGATAGTTTTGATTACCCGATTCAACCGCAGCAGATTGCACCCGACACCTATGCGATTGAGGGCAAAACCGAGGATTTTTCCAAGCAAAACGGCGGTTTTATCGTCAATACGGGGTTCATTGTCACCACGGATGGCGTGGTGGTGATTGATACGGGCGTGTCACGCCGTTTCGGGGAGCAGCAACGCGCCGCGATTGAAAAGCTTACGGGCAAGAAAATTCTGCGCGTGTATTTAACGCACCATCACCCTGACCATTTCTTGGGTAATCAAGCCTACGCCGATGTACCGATTTACGCCCTACCCGCGACCCGCGATGGCATTAAGCAGCAGGGCGAAGCATTCAGCGACAATATGTACCGCATGATTGGCGATTGGATGCGCGATACACGCCTAACGCCACCCACACAAGATGCCAAAGCAGGTAAAGAAACGCTCGGTGGTCATGAGTTGGAATTGCTCGCTTTGCAAGGGCATACCGCTGGTGATTTAGCCATTTTCGACCACACTACGGGCGTGCTGTTCGCGGGGGATTTGGTCTTCAATAACCGCGCTGCCACCACGCCGAATGCGAGCATTGCCACTTGGTTGAAAACGCTGGATGTCTTACAAGCCTTGCCGTTCAAAACCTTGGTATCGGGGCATGGCAAAGTCACCACCGATTCCGCGCCGATTGCGCAAACTCGCGCCTATTTAGCATGGCTCGAAAGCACGCTCAAAGCCGGAGCAGAACAAGGCTTGGACATGAACGAAATCTTGCAAACGCCGATTCCCGCGCAGTTTAAGGACGTGGCATTGGCACAGCACGAATTGCGGCGTTCGGTGGCACACCTTTACCCCGCCTTGGAAACAGCGGTGTTAAAACCCGCCAAGCAGGATTAATGCGTTACCTTGCGTGGCTATTGGCGTTGAGCGTCATGGGTTGTCAACACGATAACCCGCAGTACGGCAATGCCGATTGCCCGCGCATGCCGGACATGCCGCCTCAACTGAAAATGGAACACTACCGTGGCGCAACGCCTGCCTGTGTGCCGAATGCTCGCACTTTGACCACCGCCGATTTGCAGCGTTTGCAAGCGGAACAATCACCTGTATTGATTGATGTATGGGCAATTCTGCGCCGTGTTGATGAAGGCTTCGGCAATCTGTGGTTGCCCAATGAACCGCACAAAAGTTTACCGACTAGCGTGTGGCTGCCCAATGTCGGTTACGGCAAGCTCGAACCCGACCTCGAAGCCTATTTCCAGCGCGAATTACAACGCTTAAGCAACGGCGATAAAGCCAAACCACTGGTGTTTTTCTGCGTCGCCGATTGCTGGATGTCGTGGAATGCCGCGCAACGCGCCCGCGATTACGGCTACACCCAAGTGTATTGGTACAAACTCGGTGTGGATGGCTGGAAAGAAGCCGGACTGCCGCTAGTGACGGTCAATCCGGTGGCGATGCACGGCGATTAGCCTTTCAATTTACCCGCGAACACCGCGAGAGCTTGCAATTGCGTGGCTAATTGTTGCTTGAGGTTGTCGTCGTTCAAATTGCCATCGGCATCGAAGCCGCCTGCAAAAGCATTAGCGAAAAATTCCGGTTTGTTCAACACATGAACATCCACATACACACATACTTGGCGTAAATGGTATTGCGAACGTGACGTGCCCATGCCGCCACCCGCGCCGACAATCGCGGCGGCTTTGCCTGCTAATAAGGCATTATTGGGTTCACGCGATGCCCAGTCGATCATGTTTTTTAACGCTGGGGCTAGGGAATAGTTGTATTCGGGGCAGGCAAACACGAAAGCATCGGCTTGTGCCATCTGTGCCAAAACACGTTGTACAGCCGCAGGTTTTTCCGCTGAATCTTGGTTGTAAAACGGAATGTCGCTTAAATCCGCAATCTCTAAACTGATGCCTGCGGGGGCGACGCTGGCGGCGGCACGCAATAAGCCCGTATTGCAAGAAGCGCGGCGTAAGCTGCCGGAAATGCCGAGTAATTTTAAGGTGCTCATGGGAATCCTTGTTCTGTCATGGTCATTGATTATGTTGGCATTGTTTCACAGTTTATGGCGAAGGTCGCCTTACCTGCTGTTGAATATGCTTTAACCGTGAGCTAAATGCCGTAGTGACCATGAGGTCTTAACGCCATTGGTATTTGAAGCGCGTCATCAGACGTAAGCCTTTGCCTTTGTCATCATTATCCCCCAGACCAAACGATAAGCCTGCGCCGACTTCCATGCCTTTGACGGGTTTCCAATACACGCCCGGCGTGATCCAGCGTTTGAGTTTACTGCGGTTGTATGCACCGATAATGGTTGCGGCTGGGAAGGTATCATCAGTGTGTAATGCTTGTTCGATACTTAATGAAAGGCTATCCGTAGGCTGATTAGTTTGTTGCCAATGACTTTGTATATCGAATGTGAAATGGCTTTTAGGTTGAATACGCACTGATGGTTGGTATTCAAGTTGAAAAAAGGTGTGTGGTGTATGCGACGTGGGTATAGAAACGGTATCGGTTGCCCTAGCGGTTATGCCACAACCCAAGCCACACAATAATAATAACCCGCTGCTGAATAATCGGATATACCTAGCCATTTGCCCCCCTAAAACGCTGTTATTCTGTTAATTAACCGACCAATGGCATTCAGGTTGTATTGCACCATCATGCCAGGTCATATCAATAAAAAGTGTCAAGCCAATTCAGGGGGAATGCAAGTTACACGCGATAAACGTTGGATCGCGTTACGATTGTGTCCATGCCAAATAAAACAATGTTCCAAAAATGCTCAGTATTACCACCGCAATCAAGATTTGTGCAGCACTGAGCATTTGAATCGGTTCCTTTTGGCGTATTGCACACACATTACCGGGGCACAATTCCGGCGGTGTTTTCACAAACCAACGGTACAAGACGCACCCCAAGCAGATGCTAAACGCGGTTTCGCTGAACAGTAAAATTAAACACGCGCTACAAATCCAAATCTTAATCGGGGTCATGACTTGCAAGATGACCACAATGACAAACATGACAATGGACAGCACCAAACCAATGCTCCACGCAAAGCGTTTTTGTGCTGCACCGACGTATTCCGGCGTTTGATTCGCTACGAAAAACCGTCCCACAATCAAACTGGGGGCAAAACGCGGGTTAATCAGCACGCGAATAATGAAATCCACCATGAAAAAGGTAATGAAAATCTGGGTATAGCGGAAATCCATTGTCATGTAAGCGTACACAAACGATGGCATAGCCGCGCCAAATAACAAGCCAGCTCCCGCACGCGCTTCGCGTTCATTGAGGACGGGAACAGCGTAACCGTCAACGTGTTCCCCAAATTGCAACAGTTTGTTCACTGACAACTCCTTAGTATTTTTAATGTGCTATAGCAGCCACGCGTAAATCGTGTTGCGCATGACCCCACGTTTGCCAAGCACCGCTTAAGGCTAAGAGTGCCATAATCGCCGCGACGATTAAATCGGGAATGCTAGAGGCCGTGCCGAATACGCCGACGGCTGCTAATACCACGGCAATGTTACCAATCGCATCATTGCGCGAACAAATCCACACACTTCGCATATTGCTGTCACCATCGCGGTAAGCGTACAACATGGCTGCCACGCTAATGTTAGCGATCAATGCCAGTACGCCGACACTGCCCATCGTGATGGCATCGGGTAATTGCCCCGTCCATAATCCCCACGCGGTGCGCCCCAATACCCAGATACCGAACAATGCCATGCTTGCCGCTTTGAATAGGGAGGCTTTCGCACGCATGGCTAAACTCATGCCCAATACCCACAAGCTAATGCCGTAATTCGCCGCATCGCCTAAAAAGTCGAGGGAGTCTGCGAGTAATGAGGCAGAATCTGCTTTTACTCCGAACAGCCATTCCACGCCGAACATCGCGGCATTAATCACTAATGCTAACCACAATACCACGCGATAACGCCCGTGCGGCACGCTAGTGGTGGAACTGCACGTTTGATGACAAGCACACGAAGCACCCATGTTATTTCTCCTAAAGACTGATTTGCGGTTATGCTAAAGGCTGTAGTCGCTACAGGGTCAAGCCATGCCAAACACTTTTAAATATGCCTACCCTGTGAATGCTTGGAATAGCTTTATTACGTTGATGCCAAGGTTTTGGTTACAGAAGTAGGCGATTGTGTTGTTTCACCTTTGAGAATGAATTGCCGATACAACAACGGTAAGAGCAATAACGTTAATAGGGTGGAACTCACCAAGCCGCCGATGACGACGGTTGCCAGTGGTTTTTGAATTTCTGAGCCGGGTCCTGTGGCAAATAACAAGGGTACGAGTCCAAATGCGGCAATAAACGCCGTCATTAATACCGGGCGTAAGCGACGTAATGCCCCTTCGCGTACTACTGCCGTGCCACGATAACCTTGCGCGTGTAATTGATTGAAGAAGGTGACTAAAACCACACCGTTTAAGACCGCAATACCAAGCAAGGCAATAAACCCCACTGAGGCAGGCACAGACAAATATTGCCCCGATAGCCACAGACTCACCACGCCGCCTACCAATGCTAAAGGAACATTTGCCATGACCAGTAAGGTTTGCCCCAAGTGACGGAAGGTGATAAATAACAACAACGTAATCAGCAATAATGCCAAAGGCACAACCACCATCAAGCGTTGCGAAGCGCGTTGCTGGTTTTCAAATTGCCCACCCCACGTCATGCTATAGCCACTGGGTAAGGTCACATTCGCGGCAATGGCTTGCTGGGCATCGGTCACAAAACTGACTAAATCCCGCCCTGTGACATTGCTTTGAATCGCAACAAAGCGTGCGGCATTCTCACGTTTAATGCCAACAGGCCCATCAGTACGTTGCAGTTTGGCAATTTGATCAAGGCTAATCACGCGCCCATCGGCAAGGGTTAAACGGATTTGCTGTAAAGCATTGGGGGCGGAACGCAATGCCGCTGCACCGCGCAGTTGCAAGGGAATGCGGCGACCGTCTTGTTGGAGTGTGCCAATGATTTCACCTTCCAATTGAGTGCGTAATAATTCTGCAATTTCATCGACGGATACCCCAAAACGCCCCGCTGCATCGCGGTCAATGTCAGCGCGTAAATACTGCACGCCTTCATTTTGTTGGGTGTAAACGTCGGTTGCACCCGCGACTTTTTCCAATTGCGTGGTGACTTGTTGTGCGAGTGCATTGAGGGTATTCAAGTCTGTGCCAAAAATTTTAATGGCAACGTCCCCACGGCTACCCGTGAGCATTTCGGAAACACGCATATCAATGGGTTGCGTGAAGTTGTAAGCCACGCCTGGGAAGTTATCCAAGACGCGCCGCATTTCCGCCAGTAACCATTCTTTATCGGCAACACGCCATGCCGTCATGGGTTTCAGCACCAAGAAGGAATCGGTATCATTCAAGCCCATCGGGTCTAACCCCAATTCATCAGACCCGACACGGGCGACGATGCGTTCAATTTCAGGCATGTTATGCAGTAAGGCTTGTTGCACGCGCTGGTCAGTCGCAATGCTTTGCGCCAAACTGATGGAGGGTAACTTTTCCAATTGCACAATCATGTCGCCTTCCTCCATGACGGGCATAAAGGTTTTACCAATCAATGGGTAGGTTGCCATTGCCGCCGCAATAATGAGTACGATGCCCCCGTACACTAACTTGGGGAAACGCAATACCGCATCCAATACCGGAACATACATGGCTCGTGCGAGGCGCAGTAACCACGGGTCGGTGTGTGCTGCGCGTTTTAATAACCACGATGCAATCACCGGAATGACCGTCAGCGACAGCAATAAGGAGGCGGATAAGGCAAACACAATGGTTAAGGCGACAGGGGAAAACAGTTTACCCTCCAAACCTTCCAGCGTGAGGAGCGGCAAAAACACCAAGGCAATGATAATCATGCCAGAAGTGACGGGGACGGCGACTTCCTGCACGGCATTCAACACCCGTTGCAGCGGTGCAATCACCTGATGTTCATCATCGTGCGCAAGGTGTGCCACCATGTTTTCCACAATCACGACGGCGGCATCAACCAGTAAACCAATGGCAATTGCTAGCCCACCAAGGCTCATTAAGTTAGCGGATAAATCAAATTGGCGCATGAGGATGAAGGTCGCCAATACCGATAAGGGCAGAATCAAGGCAACCACTAAAGCGGCTCTGATATTGCCTAAAAACGCAAACAGGATAATGCCGACCAAAATCCCTGCCTCGGATAAGGCTTTACTCACGGTTGCCACGGCTTTGTCCACCAACTTGGAACGGTCGTAAAACGGTTCAAGTGTCACGCCTTTGGGCAAGGTCTGTGCAATGGTATCCAGTTGGGTTTTCACATGGCGAATGAGTTCACCCGTATTGACCCCGCGCAATGCCAATACTAAACCCTCCACGGTTTCACCTTGCCCGTTTTGCGTAACCGCACCGTAACGTGTTAATTCCCCCATTTCCACTTGCGCAACGTCACCTACTGTCACGGGCGTACCGTCTAGGCTTTTGATCGCAATGTGGCGTAAATCTTCTAGGTTATTCACGCCACCTTCAATCCGCACAACCCACGTTTCTTCGCCTTCGTCCACCCGTCCCGCACCCTCATTACGGGTATTGTTGGCTAAGGCGGTGCGCAGATCGTCCAAGGTTAGGTGACGCGCATTCAGTGCCGCCAAGTCGGGGATAACGCTAAACGTGGTTACACGTCCACCTAAGGCATTCACGTCGGCAACCCCCGCCAATGCCCGCAACTGGGGGCGAATCGTCCAGTCCAGCAACGTGCGTTTTTCCTGTAATGACAAATCCCCTTCAATGGTAAACATGAAGATTTCCGACAGCGGCGTGGAAATCGGTGCAAGTCCGCCGCTAACATCAGCGGGTAAATCCCCTTTCACATTGGCGAACCGTTCCGCGACTTGACTTCGCGCCCAGTAAATATCCGTACCTTCGGCAAAATCGAGCGTAATGTCGGCTAATGCATATTTGGAGGTGCTGCGTAAAATGGTTTGATGCGGAATCCCCAATAATTCCGTTTCCACGGGTTGCGTAATGCGGCTTTCCACCTCGGCGGGGGTCATGCCGGGGGCTTTAAGAATGAGTTTGACTTGGGTACTGGAAACATCGGGAAATGCGTCGATGGGTAAGGTTTGAAAAGCGCGAATCCCCAGCACGATCAATAACACAGCCATACCCAGCACCAGCCAACGTTGGGCAAGGGCAAATTCGGTCAATACTTTCAGCATGACTTAACCCCCTGCCTCTGCGCCTTCCAACCATTTGGCTTTTAACGCCGCGACACCTTTAACCGCGATGCGGCTATCTGTGGTTAAACCGCTGACGCTGGTTTGTTGCCCTGCGTGTTGCAAGACGGTGATGGGGGTTGGTACAAAACCGTCATCGGTTTGCACGAACACATAGGCTTTATCCCCTTGCCAAATCACGCTATCGGTCGGAATCGTCGGGGATGTCGCTGTCACGGATTCGCTCTGCCATTGCACTTTAACGCTTTGCCCTAGGTGTAACGTAATCGCTGTTTGTTCCAAATCGGCACGCACAATCACGTTTTGCGCGGCATCCAGCGCAGGCTGAATCGCTTGCACACGGACTTTGCTATCGTTGCCCTCAATGCGGAGCGTTTGCCCGATTCTCACGGCTTGCGCTTGCGTTGGGGTGAGCGGAATGTCCAAACTCAAGCGGCGTAAGTTAGCGATTTTAATCAGGGGATTTGGGGCTTCGACCCGTTGCCCCGTTTCGACCAAGGTTTCTAACACCCAGCCACTCATGGGGGCGGTTAGGGTAATGTCATGCGCATTGCTGTCGGGTTTAACGCCCAATAAACGCAAGGTGGCTGCCGCCGCGTCTTTATCGGCTTGAGCCAGCTTGACTTCATTTTCGGTTTGTAACCATGTATTTCGGGCAATTAAACCCTGTGCAACCAACGGCTGTTCACGCGCTGCATGATCGGTAGCCAGTTGGTGTTTCAATTGGGCTTGAATGTATTGCCGCTGCGCTTCTACCGCATCGGGTGAAGCAAGGGTGGCTAACTTGTCTCCGGCTGCAATTTTATCCCCCGCTTGGTGCAATAAAGCCGTCACCAGACCCGTTGCGGGGGCAGCAACCACGCGCACACTGGCAGGTGGTAAAGTAACTTTAGCCATCACTTCCATTCCGTCAGTCGGTTTGAGCGTTTGAATCGCAGCAATTTCCACCCCCATTGCCTGATATTGTTCGGGGGTAATGGTTAAATGGGGTAAGTCCTTTTCCGCCGCATGGCTGAGTGTCGCCCACAGCAAGGCACTGGTGCAGACCAGCGATAAAACTTTCATCGGTAAGTATCCTTGTGCTAGCGCGGTTATGGCGTGTGCGGCTGGTCGTGCCACGTTAATGTTGCGTGTTGCCCCGCTTGCCATGTCTGTTGCAAGGGAATAGCAAAGCGTGACACGTTCGCCGAGCGACGTTGTTTGATTGCGCCGGAATAGTCCGTTTGCCCGCTTTGTACAACCTTGCCGTTGTGGTCGGTAATCGTGTAATCCACATGCCCAAAATGCACCGGATTACGCCCAAGGCGGGTGAGATTGCCACATAATGCGTTCGTATTTTCAATGCGCAAATCATGGAAGGCGACTGTGGATGCGCCATTTGTCGTGAACGCAGTGGGTGTGATAGTAGGTTTTTCAGCCACGTTTGCGCAGCCGACAAGAAACAGCGGCAAGGTTACCGCACACAGTAAAATTTTCATAAGATATTCCTAAATATTTGTAAAAACGAGAAAAGTTATCAACAAATGATTTAGGCAATCGGTGGGCGAATCCATTGATCAGTGTGTGGGTTGCGGTACAGGTTTACGTCAAGACCTGGGAAAGCAATGCGTGCAAAACGCACCGTGGATGGCACGCCATGCGCGTTGGGTTGCAAGGCAACCGTGCTACCGCATTGGTAACAATGATGATGATGCCCTTGCACCATTTCAGTTGAGCTACTGGAGGGGTGAGAAAGGGTTGGGCAATGGATCGCGTAAGTAACCTTGCCGTGAGGGTGATAGGTTGGCAATTCAACGTGCCATTCCGCCACAACAGAAGCCGCTTGTACCAGCAAAACGCAGGCAAGCAGTAAACTCAAGCAGTGGCGAAAAGTGGTTCTATTCATGGTTTACATCATAAAGCAGCGAGCGGCGTTCAAGCAAGTAAACTTAATCCCACTCGTAATTCAAGCGGGTTAAAAGGCGGTGTCCGTCGGTGTCATTTACACCAATGCCCACGCCTGCACCGACTTCTAGGCCTTTGGTGGGTTTCCAGAAAATCCCTGGGGTAATCCAGCTATCTTCTTCGCTCCAATTGTATTCACCCGTTAAGACGTAACGATCTGCGGCATGGAAGGCAGCAAGATTGGCAGATGTTTCATTTTCGCCATCGTTGCGTTCGTTACCGACTTGCAAGGTAGCTTGGGTATTGCCGCTTTTGCTTAACTCGCGGGCAGCGGTTAAGTAAAACGTGTCGCTGTCTTTGGCATCGTCGCCAATAATATCGTCATCCCCATTGGCAAATTCGTGTTCGTAACCCACAGCAAAACTGTTGGCCGAACCTGCAACGTTCATCCAATTCTTTTGCAAGCCTAGTGATGTATTGCCGCGTCCATTGACGGTTTCTTCTGCATCGTCTGCTGGCTTAATGCGTGTGTAAGGCGTGTGTTCTAACTCAACTTGTAAGTTGTCGGTAATGCCGTATTCCAAGCCTGTGCTAATGTCGGTGGTTTTGGCTGTATCGTTTTTCTCAAAGTCCGACCCCAATCGAACCTGCCATTCGCCTTGTTCTTGGTTAAATACCGATTCGGTTTGGAAAAAATCATTCAATGGCTGTGCTTTGCCTGCGTCATCATCCGCAAAACTCGTAACGGGGGAGTGCAATAACGCGCCGATTAAGCTAACCAGTAAGGTGCGTGGTAAAGTCATGGCTTATGTCTCTTAAAATTTACATTGGCTGTCGCGTTCGTCGAAGCCTAAGGTATCGAGGTTATTGGTTTGATGGAGAAAACCATCCAGTGGGGCGCGTTCCACTACCCAGTTATGCGTGGAAAGTAATAGCGGCTGGCGTAACTGGTGATCCCACGGACGAAAACTGCTGGCATTGCCTTTCGCGCCATCCAGCGTGGTTTCGGCGGCAGTTAAAAAGTCCCGCAGTTTGGTAAAGTCATCGCTGTTGGTTTGTTGAACAGCGGTAGCGATAGCTTTTACTGCCATCCATGCTGCCCAATCTGGGTCGCTCATACGGCGTTCGGCTTTCTTCTCAAAGCGTTTTTCGACCTGCGGTGCGCCATGACGTTCCCATGCCCAGTTCCATGCCAGTGCATTCATGCCTTCCGAGCCGATGACAGGGCGAGGTTCGAGGGTTTGGTAAGCAGCGTTCCGCGCAAATTCACCTTGGCTGTCTGCGATGTACACTACGTCGTAATCTTCATCACCCGTGAGCAAAGCAATGTTGTTTTTGTCGCGTTCACGCGGGTCATTGCCCAACACGAAGGGACGCTTGTCGACAATTTCTGCACCGTAACGCTTGGCCGCACGTTCAAACGCAGCGGTAAGTAATTTGGCGGTGTCGGTCGGGCCTTCTAATACCAACACTTCTTTCCATTTGTGTGCGACGAGGTATTGCACCAACGCATCGGCTTGCATGGCGTAGTTGGGCAGGGTGTGGAATACGTTGGCCTGACATTGTGCTTGGCGCAAATTGTCTTCCGGCGCGGACACATTGAAAAACACCACATCCTTGCCTTTGAATGCGCTCGCTACTTCGCTCAAGGTGGCAGCGGGTAAATCCGCCACGATAAAGCGCACACCTTTCCCCAACAGAGTTTCGACTTGCTTAATCAAATCTGCTGCGGTAGCGGCTTCAACGGATTCTAAGGCAAATACTACGCCCGCGTTCTGTCCGTGGAATTTCACCTCTTTGAGTGCTACGTCTGCACCCGCAATGGGGCGGCCTAATGCCTGCCCTAAGAATTGCGCGGTGATGTGTTTGTCGTCATAACGCGGGTCATCGCTTTGCTGAAGGTAGCCGATGGTCAACGTTCTCTGCGATTTGGTTGCGTCGCTTGTGGACGCAGGTTCTGCTGCTGCCGGGGTTGCAGGTGTGTTTGAAGGGGCAGGGATACGGGAAGGATCATCCGCCCATACTGGGTAGGACAACGCCCAGCAGCAGAGAACAGGGTAAAGCCAGTGGTGTTTCATAATGCCTCCGGCTGTAAATTAATCGTCAACGACGACCATGTACGGGACACGCCCGACGGGAACGGACTTGGTGACTTTGCGTTCTGCGACATTGACGATGGAAACGTCATCGCTTAAACCATTGGCAACGAACAATAATGATTCGTCTTTGTTTAAGGCCGCGTTCCACGCTCGTTCGCCGACCAGAATGTAGGTTTCGATTTTGCGCGAAGCCACATCCACGACTGCGACACGATTGGCACGTCCAATGGTGACGAAAGCCGTTTTGCCGTCTTTGGTCATGCTGATGCCGACGGGGGTAATGTCTTCTTTGCGAAAGCCTTCAGGAGCGAAGGTGATTTTTTCTTTTACGGTGTTGTTGGTTACGTCAATAATGCTGATAGAGGCATCCAGTTCGCTTGTTACCCACAATTCTTTATTGTCTGGTGTGGTGGCAAAGCGGCGCGGACGTTCACCAACCACGATATTGGCTTTGACTTCCTGACTGGCAATGTCAACGACGTGCACGGTATTGGCAACTTCGGAAGTAACGTAGACGCTTTTACCATCATGGCTAGTGAGAACACCTTCGGGTTCTTCGCCGATTTCAACTTCCTTGACTATTTTTTTGCTGGCAACGTCCAAAATGCCTAATGCGCCATCGTCTTCCAGCGAGATAAACATTTGTTTACCATCTTGGCTGAAGTCAAACGCTTCTGGGTCTTCGATGTCTTCGATTTTGTCGGTGACTTCGAGTTTGGCAACGTCGATGACATCGATGGTTTCACCTTCGCCGCAGGCTGCATACAGCAGGGTTTTATCGGGGTTGAACTGCAAATGACGTGGACGTTTGGAGGTTTTAATGTCTTTGACTTTTTCAAACGTTTTGCCGTCTAACACAGTGACAATGTGGTCGTTTTCGCTACTGACAAAAACATAGCCCGTCTCTTTGGCAAACGACGGGCTGGCTACCAACAGGCTTACAGGTAGTAATGACAGAACAAAACGGGAACGAATAGGGTTAAAAACCTTCACGATGTCCTCCTCATCTATTTTGGGTTTTTGCATACCTGCAACTTAACGTGTAAGCGGTTGGCAAAAGGTTGGTTTACAGATGACATTTAACTTTTAACAATGTGATTCGGTTAGATAGAAATCCATTTTTTAATTGCGTGTTGAGAGCATTGCCCTGTGTTTCGTTCATTACGCCAACGTTTGTATGCAATTGCGATTTGCTACCTAGTACTATTACTGGGTTTGGCGGCGTATAGCGTTTATAACGTGCGTCAGTCTGCGTATTTGCTGGAACGGGCAGGGAAGTCATATGCGCAGTTGGGTTTGTTACACCGTTTGGATAGTGAAATGCATCACCATTTCACACGTCAATTGGAAGCTCTGACCCGTGGTGAACCAGCGGATAATTTAACCGTCTCGAATGCACAAATCGATCATTATTTTTCCGAATTGCGGCGTTTAACCGAAACGGAACTGGCGTTTATTAACCCTGATGAACGTGACGATGAAAGTGATGAATTACCACGGTTAGCTGACATTTACAGTGGTTTAAATGATTTATTGGCGCGTGCTTTGGCAACCTATCAGCAAGCGCCACGTTCAGAACGCGCTAGTACTTTACTATTTTTTACGCAACAAATGCTGGAAAACTTTCAGCAACGTTTACAACCGCTGATGAACCGCGCTTTGAGCGACGAGCAAGACGAAGTACAGGCTACCGAAGGGCGGATGCAGGCGTTGCGTCAGCAGTTGGATGATGTGATTGGGTTTGGTTTGGCATTAACCGTGTTGGCGACGCTGGTGTTGGCATATACCGTGTCGCGTTCGTTATTGCGTCCGGTAGCGGCACTAACCCAAGCCACGGATGCATTAGCGCAAGGGCATTTAGAAACCCGTTTACCGCCGTTGGATAGCAGCGAATTTACCCAATTACGCCAACATTTCAATGCAATGGCAGACCAGTTGCAGCAGCATCGTCAGCATTTGCAAACCCTCAATCATGAATTGGAACAGCGGGTGGCAGAACGTACCGCGTCGTTACAAACCAGCAATGCGCGTTTGCAGCAGGTGGATGCGAATCGCCGCCGTTTTTTGGAAGATGTCAGTCACGAATTGCGTTCACCCCTAACAATTTTGCAAGGCGAAGCGGATGTAGCATTGCGTGATCCTAGTGCGGATGCGGCGAGTTACCGTGAAGCCTTGGTGAGTGTGCAAGCACAGGCAGGATTTTTGCGGCGACGCATTGAGGATTTAATGGCACTCACCCGTGCTGAAGATGGTTGTTTACCGCTGCATTACGCCTTGGTGGATATGTGCGTTTTGGTGGAACAAACGGTGCAAACCGTCGCGCCCTTAGCTCGTATTAATCAGTTAAGCATTGACTGCGAATTACCCGACACAGCGATGACGCTGCAAGGTGATGCAGGTTGGTTGCGCCAATTATTGCTCACGCTATTGGATAATGCGGTGAAATTTTCCCATCCACATGGCACGGTGTGGGTGCGTTTGCAATTGATTGAGCAGACCCTTCAATTAAGCGTGTGGGATGCTGGACGCGGTGTGGCGGCAGCGGATTTGCCACATTTGTTTGAACGCTATTACCAAGCCGCAACCCCTCAGGCAGGGCGTGGTTTTGGTTTGGGGTTAGCCATTGCGCGTTGGATTGTTGAACAGCATTGCGGCACGATTACTGCCGTACCTTGTGCGCATTTGCCCGATAAACCGCAAGGCGCGACGGGGCTGTGTATTGTTGCCCGTTTTCCTGTCAAGGAGTAAACCGTGAGTCTGCGAGTATTATTGGTCGAGGATGACCCTGGAATTGCCCGTTTTTTGCAACGCGGTTTAGCGATGGAAGGCTATCAAGTCGATTGGGTAGCAACGGCTGCGGACGCATTAGCCGCCGCTCGCAAACAACCTGCTTTAGCGATTTTGGATTTAGGCTTACCCGATATGGATGGTTTGAGCGTGTGCCGTGCATGGCGGCGTAGTGCGCCGGATTTGCCTGTATTGATTCTGTCGGCACGCGATGCGGTGGAAAGCAAAGTCGCAGGTTTGGACGCAGGCGCGGAAGATTACCTCACTAAACCGTTCGCTTTTGAAGAGCTACTCGCGCGGGTACGGGTTTTATTCCGGCGCGGGCAACAAAGCCAAACGGCAGCTACCACGTTACTGCTCAGTGGCGAACTGGCATTGGACACGGCGACCCATCAAGTCAGTTACCAAGAGCAATGGCTGACGTTGACTGAACGTGAATTTGTGTTGTTGGAATACTTCATGCGGCACGTTGGCAAGGTCTTAAGCCGCGAACGCCTGCTCAATAGTGCGTGGGGAGCGCGAGACGACATTAGCGAAAACGCGGTAGATGTGTACGTCGGCTATCTACGCCGCAAACTCGAAGAAGCCAGCGGCGCGAAATGGATTCATACCGTGCGCGGAGTTGGGTTCAAACTGCTACCACCGAGTGAGTGAGTTTACCAATCCAAAGGACAGCCTTTGCAGTTTTTCATGAATGTGCCTTGGAAGATGGCGTAGCGAATGATCGAGCTTTCGATAACGGCATCTTGCATATTGGCATCGTAGAATTTGGCTTCTTGCAGGTCGCTGCTAATGAATTTCGCACCGACGAACTGAGTGCGATCCGCCCGCGCCATTTCCAGATTGGCAGCCGTGAAATCTGCTCCGCTGAAGTCCCCACCACTGATCCGTGCAAATTCGAGGTTCGCGCCGTGCAGGTTGGCATTTTTGGCGTTCGCACCTTGGATAAATGCCAGGCGTAAATCGGCAGTATCGAAGATTGTTCCCGTTAAATTGGCACCGCGTAAATTGGCGTGGCGTAAGTCGGCACGGGTTAAATTAGCACCGCTTAGGTTAATGCCGTGTAAGTCCAATTGCTTGAGATTAGCGTGGCGTAAATCGACATTCGGGCATTGTGCTTCGGGGATCAGTTTGCAGCCGTTAAGGGTAAGTGGTTCTGCGGTATTGGGTTCGTTATCAGCCGCGAAAGCAGCGTTGAAACACAAGGATATAGCAAATAGAACGCGAGGTAAGTGCATGGTGAGAACTCTGGATGAGGGTAAGATGAGTGCCCCGTCATTGGTTGGGAGTCGTTGACGGGGCAAACAAGCGCGGTCGGAGAGGTTCGTCCGCGCATTGTGTTCACTCAAAACTTATTGCGGTAATTCAAATACCCAGAATGAACCGCCTTGTTGCACTTGTTTGGTTAAATCCGCCATGTCGCCACCCCAAAGTGGTACTGCACCGCCGTAACCAGAGGTAATACCGACGTATTGTTTGCCATCCATTTCCCAGGTGATGGGGGAAGAAACCACGCCAGAACCTGTTTGGAATTTCCACAATTCCGCGCCTGTGGTGGCATTAAAGGCTTTTAAGTAGCCGTCGGACGTTCCGGTAAAGACCAGATTTCCGGCAGTTGCCATTGTGCCTGCCCATAATGGCATGGTTTCTTTGTGTTCCCACTTTTTCTCGCCTGTTACAGGGTCAAATGCGCGTAAAATACCGACGTGATCATCATGCGTTTTCTTGATACGGAAGCCCATGCCGAGGAACGCCGCACCAGGGTTGTATTCGACTTTTTCTGTCCAGTAATCTTCACCCCAGTGATTTGCCGGAACGTAAAACAAACCTGTGTCTTTGCTGTAGGACATCGGATTCCAGTTTTTGCCGCCCAAGAAGGGTGGAGAAACTTGGACGGGTTCACCTTTATCTTGGCCTTCTTTCGGTAATGGTGGGCGTTGCCCTTCATTTTCAATTGGACGACCTGTTTTCAGGTCAATGCCTTTTGCCCAAGTGATGCCATCCACAAATGGGAACGCATTCAGCAAGCTAGTAGGGCGATTAATATCACCGCCACGCGCGGCGAGTTTTTCACGATCTGTCACATAGAAGAAGCCGTTACGGTCAGCGTGCGCAGCGGCTTTGACGGTTTTACCATCTTTGGTGTAATCGAATAGTACCAGTTCGTTATTGCCAGAGAAGTCCCATGTGTCGTTCGGGGTGTGTTGATAGAAACCAACCAGTTCGCCGTTGCTAGGATTCACATACGCTTGACCCGAGGTGAATAAGCTATCGCCAGGGGAGCGTGCATGACCATTCCAAGGGGCGGGATTGCCAGCACCAATGATAATGGTGTTGGTTTCTGCGTCAAAGCTAGCGGATTGCCACGGCGCACCACCACCATGACTCCAAGCTAACACTTTGCCTGTTTCACTTTTTGGGTCATCCGGCCATGAAGGGGCTTTCGGGTTGCCTGTCACCGTACTGTCTTTGCCGTTTAAACGCCCTTTGTGACCTTCGACCATTGGGCGCATCCAAATTTCTTCGCCAGTGTCTGGATCACGCGCATACAATTTGCCAACCACGCCAAATTCATCACCCGATGAACCGTGGATCAGCATGATTTTGCCTGTTTCTTTATCTTTGATAATGGTCGGAGCACCCGTCATGGTGTAACCGACTTTGTGGTCTTCAAATTTCTTTTTCCACACCACTTTGCCCGTGTCTTTGTTCAGGGCAACAATCGCTGCATCCAATGTGCCGAAGTACACTTTGTCGCCGTAAATCGCCGGACCACGGTTGACCACATCACAACATGGGCGAATATCATCGGCTAAACGGTGTTGGTATTCCCAGATTTTTTTACCTGTTTTGGCATCAATTGCAAACATGCGTGAATACGACGCAGTGATGTAAATAACGCCGTCACGCACTAACGCTTGGGTTTCTTGTCCACGCTGTTTTTCATCACCGAAGGAAAACGACCATGCAGCACGCAGGTTTTTCACGTTATCCGCATTAATCGCCTTCAGTGGGCTATAACGTTGTGCGTTTGGGCCAAAGCCGTACATCAAAACGTCGCTGGTGCTATTTGCGTCGTTTAAGATTTCCTCCCACGTTACATTACCTGCTAACGCGCTCGTGCTGGACAAAACGCCAGCCATTGCGACAACTAAAGCGGCTTTTTTCAAAAGCATACCTGTGGCCTCCTCAAGTCCATTCATGAATTGTTTTCTCTCTAGGGCGCAGTGTAATCAGCCAATATTGAGAAAATCTTGAGAAAGCCCTGAGCATTTATGAGAAGTGCTGGCATGTTTGGGCAAAAACGTTGGGAAGAAGTTGGTTTACCCTGTTATGTCGATTGCCGACAATACATGCTTGGTGCAAAAAAGTTTCGGAGGTGTCATGCGTTTAGTGAATTGGGTTGGGGTATGCCTCAGTTTGCTGGGGACGATAGCAATGGCGCATGGGGTGGATGATCGCACAGCGCAGTTTTTGCAGGGTAATCATGGGGTAGTATTCATACCCTATTTGTATATCGGGGCAAAACACATGTTGACCGGATACGATCACTTATTATTTTTGATCGGGGTGATTTTTTTTCTATACCGACGGCAAGATATTATTCTGTATGTTAGTTTATTTACTTTAGGGCACAGTTTGACCTTATTATTAGGGGTGTTAAATCAGATTCACATTAACCCGTATTTGATTGATGCGATTATCGGATTTTCGGTGGTTTACAAAGCATTTGATAACTTGGGTGGGTGGAAGGTTTTATTAGGCTTTCAACCCGATACCCGTTGGGCCGTATTGATTTTTGGATTATTCCACGGTTTTGGCTTAGCCACCAAATTACAAGACTTTCAATTACCACAGGAAGGCCTGTTGCTGAATATGTTAGCGTTTAATATCGGTGTGGAAGTTGGGCAGGTTTTGGCATTAACACTGATACTATTACTGATTAATGCGTGGCGTTTGAGTGGCAGTTTCCAACACTTTGCAGTAAAAGCCAATACATTATTAATGGCGGCTGGTTTGGTTTTAATGGCTTATCAATTAACGGGTTATTGGACAGTTTAAGGATTTGAACATGACAGTACAAAGCAATGCATTACCTAGTAAAGCTACCTTGTGGAAAGCCAGTTTCAGTGCCACAGTATTAGCGGCCGTTGTCTTTGTAGGTGTGGTGTTACCCGCTGAATACGGTATTGATCCCACAGGCCTAGGCAAAACGTTAGGACTAAGCACGTTAGCTGCGCCACCGAAAACCACACCTATGATAACAGCCCCCACCGATGGCAAAAGTCGTAAAGACAGCGTAAGTTTAACCATTCCGGCGGGTGGTGAAATGGAATACAAGCTGGCGATGGTACAATACGCTAAATTACAATACCAATGGCAGGCAGCAAATGGTGAATTAGTATTTGATTTCCACGGTGAACCCCAAGGGGATACCACAGGGTATTTTGAAAGTTATGCTTCAAGTGTGGGTAAAGAAATTAGCGGTTCACTAACTGCACCTTTCACAGGTTCGCACGGTTGGTATTGGAAGAATAATGGCACAACACCCGTCACGATTACCTTAATGATTGCGGGTGTTTATGACATTATTGGCGTGAAATAAATGTATCGTGGTGCGATTAGAAGAAAATCAGCACCACCACAAATACCACAATGATAAAGGTAATCAAGAAAAACTCAGGTTTGAATTTTTCTACCAGCAAGGTGCGTTCCAATGCTAATGCTAACTCTAAACGCCCATCTTTGGACATGCGCTTAACCATACCTTGTTGTTCTTCCTCGCTTTGTTCTAATGCAGCAGGTAATATGGCACTAATGTTGCCTGCATAAGCCTGTGCTGCTAAAGGTATGGAAATGTAACGCGAGTACCACGACAATGAGGTTGTGGGCATTGCAAATGGTTTTTCTTCAGGTTCTTCAGCCTTTTTCTTTGCTTCCTCTTTCTTTTTATTTTTGTATTCTTTAATTAAACTTTGTTCGGTTTTCTCAAACGTATTGACGAAGCTGCTTTCGGCTAAATAGGCTAATTGTGCCGCCTGTGCGGTATTGGCCTGTTCAATCCATTCCGCAAGGGTTTTTTCCACCTCTAAGGTTGGGCGAACCCTTTGTTTGTCATCATCTAACCAAACATTATACTGTTCATCTAAAATGGTTTGTTTAATATCACCATTATTCAATTTCTTCCGTTGTTTGAGGTATTCATTTGTCATGAATTGCACGAACTTTTCACGTTCTTCAAGATTGATTGCAGCAATTAAACTTTCAATTCGGTGGTCAATAACCTTAATACCTTGACCAACCAAATTCATGCAAACGTATAAAGCTTCTTGACGGATTTCTGGTTTCTTCTCGCTAGACAAGACTTTATCTAATAGTTGCACTGCATATTCTGTATTGGACTTATAAGCCTTGCCAATGGTTTTAAGTGCTACCGTGAGCAATTTCTTCTGATTATCAATTTGTTCTTTTTTGAGTTCGCCTTGATTCGTATCGATTAAATCAATCCAACGATGCAACACTGCCCAGACAGCTTTCGGATGATTACCCATCGCAGCATTGATTATATCTGGCATGGCCTCAGTTAAGTTTTGCTTGCAAACAAAATCTTCTAAATACGGCTCTAACAACTCAAAATGTTGACTGCAAATGGATTTTAATATCACATCACCCAAATACGTTTTTAATGTATTCGATTTAACCCCCACTTGTGTCATACTTATTACCCGTTCTTTTAACGGTGAGGGAAGTTGATTGGCTGCATATTGATGAGTGATAAACATTAGGCTAAAAGCAACGAATATACGGATTTTCTCCAATGCTTCTTGACTAATTTGGTCTTTATCCGTTAGCTGGCTATACGTCATGAGTAGTTTTTTCAGCGCAGCATCTTTTTTCTCATCCAGCCATACACTGATAAGCTGTTCCGCTTTATCAGGTTGAATCGCATAATAATAGGCAGCGGTTTTCCCTGCTGTTATATAGCTATCGGTGTGGTTTTGTTGGATTAAATAAGCTAAATGTTCTTCGGCTAGTGCGGTATCTTGGCCTAAAGCAAAACCGAGAAAGCGCGTTAAGGTATTGCGAATTTGCTCAGACTTTTTTGCAGTTCCGAACAGTAAACGGTTTTGAGTTGGCTTGGCAAAAGACTCGATTATGATATTAATACTGACATCCAGTAATGTTGCTAAATAGCGATATTTGTGTTGCCAGCAATAAGTTAAACCGATAGGAAGGAGTTGATCATTGCTAATCTCAATATGATTGTTATTATTTTGGAAATAAGGAGTGAGAGCATTAACATCTTGATAGTCAAAATAACTGATGCCAGCCTTGTTAGGGATTTTAGCATCAGCTACGAAGCGATCCAGTACAGCAAACATTTGTGGTTTACTTAAACCATATAAAAGCATAATGCCCATAGCCAGTAAACGCTCTTTATCTGCTAGCTCTTGTTCAAGCCATGTGGTGAATAGATTGGCTAAGTGAATTGGCTGCTGTGTTTCAGACGTATCAAACCAATTAGCTTTGAGCTGTTCAGGTAGATACCATTTTGCTTGAGGCACTTCAGTCGTGAAAATAAAGAAATACAGGTTACTGGTTAATGCCATGAGTTGTTCATAACAAAACCCCAACTCATGAGGTTGAATCCCTTGGAAAATAAAAATGCCGCCTCGGTTATAGTTTTTTAGTTCGTCGGTGATCTTTTGTGTGGTGGGGTGGATACTATGAATTTCATAGATTCCTACATTAAAAACCTGTGCTTGTAAGTGCAGTGCAATTTGGCGTGCAAGGTGCTTTTTGCAGTGAGCATTGCCCGCGAGCAATAACAAGCGATTGTGCCACAAGTGCTCCTGATATTTTTTTATATCAGAAGTGTTGGGTGGTTCTTTATTTTGTTCATCAATATTAAGGGGTGTGATGTCAAAATCACAGGTATAACCCGTGTAAGGCAAAGTTACAGGCGGAAGAATTTGTGGTGTTTCGGGTATTGGGGTTGTTTCTGGATTGACAGTTGACGCAGGGTTGGCCTGATGATCGGAGTCACTTATCGTTTGCATGGGTATTTCGCCATCGTGTTGATTGATTTGGGGGAGGAAAACACACAAGCTCATTCAGCTATCGTTAATGTTTATACTACTATACGCAGAATATTCTTGGCAATATTTTATTCATTAGATTTATTACGGTTTTTTTGCACTCGCTGGGTAGACAGGTTGGCAAAAAGTTGGTGGATAATACAGGCCATTTGCGGTATCTAGTAGCTTCAAAGCCAATTGGGGAGGATGTATGGCACAAACAATAACAAGGCGTTGGCCTGCAATGCTGGCGATTTGTCAGCGCGAAACGGTGAAGTTTTTGCATCAAAAAGGACGTTTATTGTCTGCATTGGTGCGCCCGACCTTGTGGCTGGTTGTTTTTGCGGCTGGCTTTCAAAATATTTTTGGCGTATCGATCATTCCCCCTTACGAAACGTATATTGAGTATCAGGTATATGTCGTGCCGGGTTTACTGGGTATGGTATTGTTATTTAACGGAATGCAATCGTCATTAGCAATGGTGTATGACCGCGAAATGGGATTAATGCGTTTGCTATTGATCGCACCGCAACCACGTTGGTATTTGTTGTTGAGCAAATTGGTTGCAGGAACGGTGTTATCCGTGTTGCAGGCTTATGCGTTTTTGGGGGTGTGCGCGGCGTTTGGTGTGGACATTCCGTGGTCAGGTTGGTTATTTGCTTTTCCTGCATTGGTGCTTGGTGGACTGATGTTAGGCGCGTTGGGATTGCTATTATCGGTTTCGATTCGCCAGTTGGAAAATTTTGCGGGTACAATGAATTTCGTGATTTTCCCGATGTTTTTTCTGTCGACTGCATTGTATCCTTTGTGGAAGTTACAAGAGTCTGGGGCTGCAATTGTGCACAAAATTGCGCAATTTAACCCTTTTACGCATGTAGTAGAACTCATTCGGTTTTCCCTGTACGGTCAGTTTCCTTTCCTCTCCTCCCTGATCGTACTGGGCTCTTTGGTGGTGTTTTTCCTACTGGCAGTGTGGGGGTATGATCCACAACGCGGGTTAGTGAAAAAAGTTCGACAAGCATCGTGAAACGTTCACAGGTTTTGGAGGGATTCAATATGTTACGCCGTAACTTATGTATATTGGGTTTAAGCGTGTTGGCATTATTTGCTAATCCGGCAGCAGCTTTAGAAAAAATTCGGGTAGGGGTATTGGAATTTGGCACGGTAAGCTGGGAAATGGATACCGTACAACAACATAAGCTCGCGGAAAAAGCTGGAGTTGAATTAGAAATTGTACCCGTGGCTTCGGCAGATGCATCAACAGTGGCATTACAAGGGGGAGCTGTTGACATAATTGTGAATGATTGGGTTTGGGTAAATCGCCAACGTGCAGCAGGACAAGATTACACCTTATTCCCGTATTCGTATTCATTAGGCAGTATCATGGTAAAAGCCGATAGCCCCATCAAAACCTTAGCTGATTTAAAAGGCAAAAAGCTCGGTATCGCAGGTGGAGCAAATGATAAAAGTTGGTTGTTATTACGCGCTTATGCCAAAAAGCAGGGTTTGGATCTAGCCAACGATGCGAACATACAATTTGCTGCTCCCCCTTTATTAAATGAACTGGTGGAAAAAGGTGAATTGGATGCAGTATTAAATTTTTGGAATTTTGCTGCTCGTTTACAAGCTAATGGTATGAAGCCTGTTATAACCATGCAACAAGTGATTGAAGGGTTAGGTATTAAAAGCGAGTTACCATTAGTAGGATGGATTGTTAGTGAAAAATGGGCAGATGAGCATAAAGCCGCTGTACAGGGGTTTTTACAAGCTTCGTATGAAGCCAAAAAAATCTTAAAAACCGATGATACAGAATGGGAACGCTTGCGCCCACGCATGAAGGCGGATAATGATGCTGTTTTTACAGCGTTGCGTGATGCTTATCGTGCAGGTATTCCGGCTTGTTTTGGCGATAAAGAAAAGCAAGCGGCATTGGATGCTTTTAATTTATTAGCAGAAACGGGAGGGAGTGAGTTGGTCGGCGAGGCCAAATCACTCGATAAAGGGGTTTTTTGGTCGGGTTTTAGTTTGCCTGCTTGCCCATGAATAGCATTCAGTCATGGGCACTACGCCATATCCGCTTACTGGTATTGTGTGGTTTTTTGTTGATTTGGCAATTAGCCGCATGGTGGTTGGAAACTCGTAGCTTACCCAGTCCATTGGCAGTGTTAGATGTTTTGTGGCAGCAATTCATGAGTGGTGAATTGCTAAAACATTTGGGTGCAACACTGGCACGCATGGCAGGCAGTTTTTGTCTTGCCATGTTTGTGGGGGTGGCTGTAGGTATTTTGATGGGTAGCCGCCGTATTTGGAATGAAATGCTTGATGTATTAGTTATTTTGGCATTAAACATTCCTGCGTTAGTGACCATTATTTTATGTTATATCTGGTTGGGTTTGGGTGAGACAGCGGCAGTATTAGCAGTGGCATTAAATAAAATGCCTACCGTTGTTGTGACGTTACGCGAAGGTGCGCGAGCGGTCGATAATCAATTGTTGCAAGTTGCGCAAATTTACCGCCTAACGCGCTGGCAAACCTTTCAGAAAGTCTATTTACCGCAGTTATATCCATACTTATTTGCAGCGGCACGCAATGGTTTGGCATTGATTTGGAAAATCGTGTTGGTGGTGGAGTTATTAGGGCGTAGTAATGGTGTGGGTTTCCAATTAGGTAACTATTTTCATTACTTCGATATTAAAGGTATTTTGGCATACAGCCTAGCATTTGCTTTAATTGTGTTAGCAATGGAGGCCTTATTTCTTCGTCCGCTTGAACAACGTTTAAATCAGTGGCGCACATGAATCTAACTTCTGCTTTCTTAAGTGTCGATTTGCAGCAAAAACTTTATCCGAATGGCGTTTGTGCGATTCAGGGTTTACAGTTTCAGGTAGTAAAAAGCGAATTTGTCGCTATTGTCGCACCATCGGGGGCAGGCAAGAGTACGTTATTAAATATTTTGGCGGGTTTGGATGTGGATTATCAGGGTTTTATCACTTACCCTGAAAAAACCAGTTTAAGTTTTATGTTTCAAGAGCCGCGCTTAATGCCGTGGTTGACGGTAGAGGAAAATATTCGCCTGATTTTAAATGCGCCTGCGTATCAAACAGATATGGAGCGTTTTGCACGAATGGATGGATTACTTTCTCAGTTGGGTTTGAATGATTTTCGCCATAGTTATCCAAATCAATTGTCAGGGGGTATGAAGCGGCGGGCAGCATTGGTTCGTGCATTTGTGACGTACCCTGATTTGTTATTCATGGATGAGCCTTTTCAATCATTGGATGAACCCACTGCACAGGGTTTGCGCCAATTATTATTAACTTTGTGGACGCAGCATAAACCAACAGTGTTATTTGTTACACACAGTTTAAATGAAGCGTTGTTATTAGCGGATCGGGTTTTATTTTTGTCGGCGCGTCCGGCTCGCGTGATTTGGGATTATCGCGTGCCATTGGATCGTCCGCGTCCAGCCGAAGCCCATCATTTACAGCAATTACACAATACCTTGTTGCAGCAACATCCTGAGTTATTGTCGGGTGTTTTGCGCACCTAGGCGGAGGAGATTTTTATGTCCACGCAATCTATTCTTCAAGTAGAGAATGTGAGTAAAAGCTACGGTAAATTATGTGCCGTTAATCAGGTGAGTTTCCAATTACAAGCGGGTTTTTATGCCTTATTAGGCCCTAATGGTGCGGGCAAAAGTACTTTATTTCAATTGTTGACTGGGCTTTTTGCGCCGGATCAAGGTGAAATTTATTTAAAAGGGGTTAGTATCCGTACCCAGTTGCCACAGGCGTTGGCGCAAATGGGTGTGGTGTTCCAACAACCTGCGTTGGATTTGGATTTGAGTGTGCAGGCGAATCTATTATTTTACGGGCGATTGCACGGTTTAAGTAAGGCATTGATTCAAGAGCGGAGTGCACAAGTATTGACGCAACTGGAACTCACAGACGTGGCGAATCGTGCTTGCCGTACCTTAAGTGGCGGTAATCGGCGTAAGGTGGAATTGGCTCGCGCTTTATTGACTGAACCTGCGCTATTGTTAATGGATGAAGCAACAGTTGGTTTAGACCCCGCGTCGCGGGCGACATTGATGGCGTATGTACACCGCTTATGCAAGGAACGGCAGTTGTGTGTATTATGGGCAACACACTTGATTGATGAAGCAGAGGCAGCGGATCAAGTATTGGTGATGTACAAAGGGCGATTGCTGGCACAGGAAACGCCTGCTACGCTGATGCAGAATACGGCGACGACTTCGTTATTGGAGGCATTCTTCCAACTGTCTGGCGAAGGGCAGGTCGCAGAAAAAACGCCACGGGGCTTGTGATTCCGAGCGATAAAATGCGCTGAAGGATAGCGGTGAGCCAAAAACGGTCGGGAACGAGTCCCGACCTTAATAAGCTCCGCTAGAGCTTGGAGGATGAGTCTTGTGGTGCTTGCTTGAGGTGTATGTTAAACCCGAAAGGGTTGGGGAATGGTTGGTATTGAGCTACCTAAATGTTACACAGCGGCACGCGCTTTATTACACAGAATTGGGCAATCGGGCGGGGTTGCCTGTGTTATTTGTTCACGGCGGACCAGGTTCAAGCTGCAATCCGGCACATGCACAATGGTTGCTACCGGAAACTTGTCGCATTATTCAGTTTGACCAACGCGGTTGTGGACATTCCACGCCCTCTGGCAGTTTATTGGGCAATCACACGGCTGCTTTGGTGCAAGATATGGAAGCCTTACGCCGCCATTTAGGGATTCACCGTTGGGTGATTTATGGTGGTTCATGGGGGGCAACCCTGGCGTTGGAATACGCTAAACGCTTTCCGCTGCATGTGATGGGGTTGTTATTACGCGGTACTTTTTTAGCTCGCCGCGAAGATTGGGAATGGTTCAGCACCCCCGAAGGTGTAGCGCAGTATTACCCCGAAGCTTATCAAATTTTGCGCAATGCTTTGGGAACGCATGTTGGGGAAAATCCAGTCAATAGTCTGTATCGACACCTTATTAACCCGCGTTTACCTTTGGAGACGGCGTATCGTTATGCCCTAGCGTGGGAACAGTGGGAAGCCACCGTGATTGGTGTACCGTTACCCCGCTTCAACCCCGACTCGCACGTTTGGCGAGAGCGGGTGAATCGCGCCAAAGTTCACGCGCATTATTGCGTGAATGATTTTTTCCTGCCGCCGGAAGGGGTGTTATCGGGTTTGGAAATGGCGCAGCAAGTTTCAACGATATTGGTTCACGGGGTTCATGATCGTGTGTGCCGTTATAGCAGTGCGCAAGCCTTACAAGCCGTGTTGCCCCAAGCGCAAGTGATGTCTGTAGAAGCAGGACATGGAATGCACGAGCCAGCGTTGCAGCGGGCGTTGCAAATGGGCATGGCTTATTTAAATTCCAACCTTTTGCCAACCTGAAGCTGGTAAATTACGCTACGTCGCAAGACACCACAGTTAGAGAAAATCCATGCAAAACCAAGTTCTTCATGGGCAAGGTCTGCATCGGTTCGTCATTGTTGGGGGAGGTGCTGGCGGTTTGGAATTAGCCACACTGCTTGGTAACTCCCTCGGCAAAACGAAGCGGGCGCATATCACCCTCATCGACAAAAATCGTACCCACATTTGGAAGCCCATGCTGCATGAAATTGCCTCTGGCAGTATGGATTACACCTTGCACGAAGTGAATTACCTCGCTCAAGCCCATTGGCATCATTTTCAATACCGAATTGGTGCAATGACAGGCATTGACCGTGAACAACAATTGGTTTTCATCGACGCTTATCGTGATGAAGATGGACAAAAAGTCACTGATCAACGTCAAATTCCCTACGATACCCTCGTGATTGCGATTGGTAGCCGTACCAACGATTTCAATATCGCAGGTGTTGCCGAACACGCGATTCAGCTCGATACCGCCGAACAAGCCGAACGTTTCCAACGCAAATTGGTGAATGCCTGCATTCGTGCCAATGCACAAAGTGAACCGTTACGCCCCGAACAACTGCAACTGGCGATTATTGGGGCGGGGGCAACGGGGGTGGAATTAGCCGCTGAATTGCATAATAGCATTCGTTCTTTGGTCGCTTACGGTTTGGATCGCATTAATGCCGAAACCGATGTCACCATTACCCTGATCGAAGCCGCACCGCGTGTGTTACCCGCCTTACCCGAACGCATTGCCGCCGAAGCCACGCGCATTTTGCACAAGCTGAAGATTAAAGTGCGTACCGATGCGCGAGTTTCCGCCGTGACTCCGACAGGCGTGGCATTAGCATCGGGCGAATCCATTCCTGCCGAATTGGTGGTCTGGGCAGCGGGTGTGCGTGCGCCATTAGTCCTACAGAATCTCGATGGTTTGGAAAGTAATAGCATTAACCAACTGATTGTAACGTCGACCTTGCAAACCACCCGCGACCCGAATGTGTTCGCGTTTGGCGACTGTGCGGCAGCCGTGTGGCAAGGGCAACCGGAAGGCACGTTAATTCCGCCCCGCGCCCAAGCCGCGCATCAGCAAGCGGTGTATTTAGCCAAACAATTACGCCAACGTTTGGACGGCAAAGCCATGAGCGACTTCCAGTATCAGGATTTTGGCTCGCTGGTTTCATTGGGGGATAACTGGGCGGTCGGTGGTTTAATGGGTAATCTTGCCAAAGGCACGCTGTTTATCGAAGGTTACGTCGCTCGCTTTATGTACAATATGCTGTACAAAAAACATCAACTCGGTTTACACGGCTTTTGGAAAGTCGCACTCGAAACCGCTGCTGGGATTATTCGCAAAGGCACAACCTCACGCATTAAGCTGCACTAGCCGACAAGCGTGGCAAGTTTAGGGTGAACACGTTGGTTCACCCTAAGCAGTGCAGGTTTTACAACCCTAAATTACGCCAAATGGTTAAGGTCGGTTCGACCTTGTTCATGGTGTAAAAGTGCAAGCCGGGTGCGCCCGTTTCCAGCAGGTTTTCGCACAACAGGGTGACAAATTCCGTACCAAATGCACTGATGGATTCCACATCATCGCCGTAGGCTTCGAGCTGTTTGCGTACCCAACGTGGGATTTCCGCGCCACACATGTCAGAGAACCGCGCCAATTGTGTGTAATTGGTGATCGGCATAATCCCTGGAATGATGGGAATGTCCACGCCTTGCTGTTCGCAACTGTCGACAAAATGCCAATACGCATCGGCATTGTAGAAATATTGCGTAATCGCGCTATTCGCACCTGCTTTGACCTTGCGCGCGAAATTATCAATATCTACGCGCAAATTCGGGGCTTGTGGGTGCATTTCGGGGTAGGCTGCGACTTCAATATTGAAATAATCGCCCGTTTCCTTGCGGATAAATTCGACCAATTCATTCGCGTAACGAAATTCGCCCAAATCGCGTGAACCCGACGGCAAATCGCCGCGCAGCGCGACAAGGTGCTTGATGCCATTGCTGCGGTAAGTGTCGAGAATCTCGCGGATTTGTTCAGCACTCGCACCGACGCACGACAAATGCGGGGCAGCTTCAATGCCCGAATCGCGCTGAATTTCCAGCACCGTATTCAAAGTATTGGCTTGCGTAGAACCACCCGCGCCGTAAGTCACCGAGAAAAAGCGCGGATTCAATGCTGCTAATTCATTACGCACAGCACGCAAATTTTCCGCACCTTTATCGGTTTTCGGCGGGAAAAATTCAAAGCTGAAAATCAGGTCATCACGGCTGGCGTGATCGTGTTGATGTTCGTCAGTCATAGTGATTGCCCTTGAAAAGGCTATCGGGCTAAAGCCCGACCTACATTATTCACCGTAGGTCGGACTTCAGCCCGACAAATCCCATTCTAAGATTAGTAACGGTAGTGGTCGGTTTTGTACGGACCTTCCACAGGAACGCTAATGTATTGCGCTTGGAACTCGCTCAACGTAGTCAGTTGCGCATTGAGCTTTTTCAACTGCAAACGTGCGACTTTTTCATCCAAGTGCTTCGGCAGGGTGTACACGCCAATCGGGTATTTGCCGGAATCGCGTTCTGTCCACAATTCGATTTGCGCAATGGTTTGGTTGGCAAACGAGGAAGACATGACGTAAGACGGGTGCCCAGTACCGCAGCCTAAGTTCACCAAACGCCCTTTTGCCAGCAGCGTAATGCGTTTGCCGTCGGGGAAGATAACGTGGTCAACTTGTGGTTTGATTTCATCCCACTCGTATTGTTCCAACGACGCTACGTCGATTTCGTTATCGAAGTGACCGATATTGCAGACGATGGCTTGGTCTTTCATCGCTGCCATGTGGTCGTGGGTAATGACGTGGAAGTTGCCCGTTGCGGTGACGAAAATGTCCGCTTTATCCGCAGCGTATTCCATTGTCACCACGCGGTAGCCTTCCATTGCGGCTTGCAGGGCGCAGATGGGGTCGATTTCTGTTACCCAAACTTGTGCAGACAAGGCGCGTAATGCTTGCGCAGAACCTTTGCCCACGTCGCCGTAACCCGCTACCACCGCGATTTTACCTGCCACCATTACGTCGGTAGCGCGTTTAATGCCGTCAACCAACGATTCGCGGCAACCGTACAGGTTGTCGAATTTGGATTTGGTTACGGAGTCATTCACGTTAATCGCTGGGAATTTCAGTTCGCCGCGTGCGTGCATTTGGTACAAGCGGTGAACGCCCGTGGTGGTTTCTTCGGTCACGCCGCGCACTTCGGCTAAGCGGGTGCTGTACCAGTTCGGGGACGTTTCCAGACGTTTGCGAATCGCCGCGTACAAGAAGGTTTCTTCTTCCGAAGTCGGGTTCGCCACCAAGGAAGCGTCTTGTTCCGCACGCGCACCCAAATGCAGTAACAACGTTGCGTCGCCACCGTCATCCAGAATCATGTTGGCTTGTTCGCCATTGCCCCATTCAAAAATGCGGTGGGTGTATTCCCAGTATTCTTCCAACGATTCGCCTTTGTAAGCGAATACTGGCGTACCCGTGGCAGCGATAGCCGCAGCCGCGTGGTCTTGCGTGGAGAAAATATTGCACGAAGCCCAACGCACGGTTGCACCCAAGGCTTGCAAAGTTTCAATCAACACGGCGGTTTGAATGGTCATGTGCAATGAACCCGTAATGCGCGCGCCTTTCAGCGGTTGGCTTGCCGCGAACTCTTCACGGATAGCCATTAAACCCGGCATTTCGGTTTCAGCGATTTTGATTTCTTTACGTCCCCACTCAGCGAGGGACATATCTGCTACAACGTAATCAGTAAAAGTCGACATGTTTGATTCCCTTAATCCATTACAAACCAGCGGCAGCACGCAAAGCAGCGGCTTTGTCGGTGCGTTCCCACGGCAGGTCGAGGTCATCACGACCGAAGTGACCGTAGCTCGCTGTGCCGCGATAGATCGGGCGCAACAGGTCGAGCATTTTGGTAATGCCGTAAGGACGCAGGTCGAAATGCTCGCGCACTAAGGTTTCGATTAAGGTTTCGTCGACTTTGTTCGTGCCGAAGGTTTCCACAGTAATGGAAGTCGGTTCAGCCACGCCAATCGCGTAAGAAACTTGGATTTCGCAACGGTCAGCCAAGCCAGCCGCGACGATATTTTTCGCCACATAACGACCCGCGTATGCCGCCGAACGGTCAACTTTGGAAGGGTCTTTACCGGAGAACGCGCCACCGCCGTGACGTGCTGCACCGCCGTAGGTATCAACGATAATTTTACGACCCGTCAGACCGCAGTCACCGACCGGACCACCGATCACGAAGTTGCCCGTTGGGTTGATGTGGAATTTCGTACCCGCGTGCAACCATTCGGCTGGCAGGACGGGTTTAATGACGTGTTCCATCACCGCTACGCGCAGGTCATCCAAGCTGATTTCTGGATTGTGCTGGGTAGACAAAACCACCGCGTCGATGGCAACGATTTTGCCGTTTTCGTAACGCACGGTTACTTGGGATTTCGCGTCAGGACGCAACCACGGTAAAGTGCCGTTTTTACGCACTTCGGCTTGTTTTTGTACCAAGCGGTGCGCGTAAGTTAAGGCGGCTGGCATTAACACGTCGGTTTCGTTGGTCGCGTAACCGAACATCAAGCCTTGGTCGCCTGCGCCTTGGTCTTCGGGTTTCGCACGGTCAACGCCCATCGCAATGTCAGGGGATTGTTTGCCCAGTGCATTGATCACCGCGCAAGTGTGACCGTCAAAACCGATTTCGGAATTGTTGTAGCCAATGTCATTCACCACGCCACGCACAATGCCTTCGTAGTCGATTTCGGCTGTCGTGGTGATTTCACCCGCCAATACCACCATGCCCGTTTTGGTCAGGGTTTCGCACGCCACACGCGCATAAGGGTCTTTGGCAATGATCGCATCCAAAATGGCATCGGAAATTTGATCCGCCATTTTATCAGGGTGCCCTTCAGAAACAGACTCAGAAGTAAACAGGTAGCTTCTCTCAGTCATTGATTTAATCTCCTAAACAAAAATGAATGACCGAGCGTCGTTACACCGTTGTAATGCACAACCTGAGCCTGGCGGGTGAGTTGAACCCCGTTGCAACGCTCCTCAGGTTGGTAGCAGTCTGCATGATTAATGTTACTGTTTGGATAGGCAGCTTGCAGATGCGCGGGATAATAGCCCAAAGTAGACACTCATGCATCATTCACCACGCAAAACGTGGCTTTTTAATGCACCTGTAATGGTTGCCCCCTAATCCTAAGTCGGCGACAATAGCGCGATTTTAACCCGACCTGAATACGCCTCTAACAGGAGAACTGCGTCTAATGACTACTCGCCGTGAATTGGCTAATGCCATCCGTGTCTTGACGATGGATGCCGTGCAAAAAGCAAACTCTGGGCATCCCGGCGCACCGATGGGGATGGCTGACATTGCTGAAGTCCTCTACAACGACTTTATGTCCCACAACCCGCAAAACCCACAATGGTTCAACCGTGACCGTTTTGTGATGTCGAATGGGCACGGTTCAATGCTGCCATACTCGGTACTGCATTTGACGGGCTACGACCTGTCGCTGGACGATTTGAAAAACTTCCGCCAATTGCATTCCAAAACCCCCGGACACCCCGAATACGGCTATGCCCCCGGCATTGAAACCACCACCGGACCGTTAGGACAGGGCATTACCAATGCGGTCGGTATGGCATTAGCGGAAAAAGTTCTCGCGGCGCAATTCAACCAAAAGGGTTACGAAATCGTCAATCACTACACCTATGTGTTCTTGGGTGACGGTTGTTTGATGGAAGGTATTTCCCACGAGGCTTGTTCGTTCGCAGGCACATTGGGCTTGGGCAAGCTGATTGCGTTTTACGACGACAATAACATCTCGATTGATGGTCAAGTCGACGGCTGGTTCACCGACAATACCCCGCAACGCTTTGAGGCTTACGGCTGGCACGTTATTCCAGCGGTGAATGGGCACGACGCGGCGGCGATTAAAGCCGCTATCGAATCGGCACGCGCAGAAACCAGCAAACCGACCTTAATCTGCTGCAAAACCACCATTGGCTACGGTTCACCGAATAAAGCGGGTTCACACGATTGCCACGGCGCACCGCTGGGCAATGATGAAATCGCCTTAGCACGCCAAGCCTTGGGCTGGGAATACGGCGCGTTTGAAATCCCTGATCACGTTTACGCGGGTTGGGATGCCAAAGCACGCGGTGCCGCAGCAGAACAATCGTGGCAACACCGTTTCACCGCTTACAAAGAAGCGTTCCCTGAATTAGCTGCCGAATTTACGCGCCGCATGGCAGGCGAATTGCCAGCAACGTGGGCGGAAGATGCCGCGAATGTGATTGCCGCCATCAATGCCAAAGCCGAATCGCCTGCGACCCGCGTTGCCTCGAAAAATGCGTTGGATGCGTTTGGCGCGTTACTGCCGGAATTACTCGGCGGTTCAGCGGATTTAACCCCATCCAACAATACCTTCCACAAATCCAGCCAGCACATTAGCGCGGGTCACGGTAAAGCCCAAAACTTCAGCGGCAACTACCTGTCTTACGGCGTGCGCGAATTTGGCATGGCGGCGATGATGAACGGCATGGCGTTGCATGGCGGCTTTATTCCGTATGGCGCGACCTTCTTAATGTTCTCCGAATACGCGCGTAATGCCCTGCGTATGGCGGCATTAATGAAAATCCGCAGCATTTTCGTGTTCACCCACGATTCGATTGGTTTGGGTGAAGACGGTCCTACCCACCAAGCCGTTGAACAAACCGCCAGCTTGCGTTTGATTCCGCGCATGTCAGTGTGGCGACCGTGCGATAGCGTGGAAACCGCTGTGGCATGGCAAGCGTCCATTGAAAAACAACACGGCCCGTCCTGCCTGATTTTGACGCGCCAAAACTTACCACATCAAACCCGTACCCCCACCCAACTCAGCGCGATTGCCAAAGGCGGCTATATTCTACAAGACAGCGACGGCACGCCGGATGCAATCATTATTGCCACGGGTTCGGAAGTCGCTTTAGCCACGGGTGCAGCCGCACAATTGGCGCAAGCGGGTAAAAAAGTGCGCGTGGTTTCCATGCCATCGGTTGAAACCTTCTTGGCGCAAGATGCCGCTTACCGTGAAAGTGTCTTACCCGCAGCGGTAACGGCGCGGGTCGCGGTGGAAGCAGGTGTCACCGCCGCGTGGTATCAATTCGTTGGTCTGCAAGGCAAGGTGGTTGGTCTGGATACGTTTGGCGAGTCTGCACCCGCTGGCGTACTGTTTAAACATTTCGGGTTCACCGTCGAGAATGTCGTAGCCGCCGTCGAGAGCGTGCTGTCAGCCTAACAGTTAGCAATAAGCATTTAATTACTGGTTCACTTTTTGGAAGTACTGAGGAAGCAATCATGACAATCAAAGTAGGTATCAACGGTTTCGGGCGTATCGGTCGTATGGCATTTCGTGCAATCGCCAAAGATTTCCCTGAAATCGAAGTTGTCGGTATCAACGACCTGCTCGACCCTGACTATCTGGCTTACATGCTGAAATACGACTCCGTACACGGTCGTTTCAATGGCGACATCGCGGTGGATGGCAACAACTTGGTCGTGAATGGCAAAACCATTCGCCTGACCGCTGAAAAAGACCCTGCGAACCTGAAATGGGACGCAATCGGCGCGGATTTAGTGCTGGAATGCACAGGCTTCTTCTTAGACGAAGCGGGTGCTGCGGCACACATCACGGCTGGCGCGAAAAAAGTCGTTATGTCTGCACCGTCTAAAGACAGCACACCAATGTTCGTTTACGGTGTCAACCACAACACCTACAAAGGTCAAGCTATCGTTTCTGCGGCTTCTTGCACCACCAACTGCTTAGCACCTGTTGCGAAAGTCTTAAACGACAACTGGGGCATTAAACGCGGTCTGATGACCACGGTTCACGCCGCAACGGCTACGCAAAAAACCGTTGATGGTCCATCCAAAAAAGACTGGCGCGGTGGTCGCGGTATTTTGGAAAACATCATTCCATCTTCCACAGGTGCTGCGAAAGCCGCTGGCGTGGTCTTGCCTGAACTGAAAGGCAAACTGACTGGCATGGCGTTCCGCGTACCGACTTCTGACGTTTCTGTGGTCGACTTAACCGTGGAACTGAACAAAGACGCAACTTACGCGGAAATCTGCGCGGCGATGAAAGCGGCTTCCGAAGGTGAGATGCAAGGCGTATTGGGTTACACCGAAGAAAAAGTGGTTTCCACTGACTTCGTGGGTAACACTGCACCGTCAACTTTCGACGCAGAAGCAGGCATCGCGCTCGACGGTACGTTCGTGAAAGTGGTGGCGTGGTACGACAATGAATACGGCTACACCTGCAACATGCTGCGCTTCGTTAAACACGTTGCTGCTAATTAAGTCGTTAAGGAGAGCACAGCATGGCTTTCATTAAAATGACGGATTTGGATTTGCGCGGTAAGCGCGTCCTGATTCGTTCCGACTTGAACGTGCCTGTTAAAGACGGCAAAGTGACTTCCGACGCACGCATTACCGCATCAATGGCAACCATTGAGTTTGCTTTGAATGCAGGCGCGAAAGTCATGGTCACGTCGCATTTGGGTCGTCCGACCGAAGGCGAATGGTCAGAAAGCGTTTCATTACAACCGATTGCTGACAATATTTCAGCACGTCTGGGTAAAGAAGTACGCCTGATTAAAGACTGGGTAAACGGCGGTTTTGACGTTGCGGAAGGCGAATTGGTGCTGTTGGAAAACTGCCGCATCAATAAAGGCGAAAAGAAAAACGTCGAAGCCACGGCGCGTCAATACGCGGCACTGTGCGACGTGTTCGTGATGGACGCATTCGGTACAGCGCACCGTGCAGAAGCCTCCACTTACGGCGTGGGCATGTTTGCCCCCGTTGCAGCGGCTGGCATTTTGTTGAGCGAAGAGCTGGAAGCGTTACACCAAGCGTTGGCGAATCCGGCGCGTCCGATGGTCGCTATCGTTGGTGGTTCTAAAGTTTCCACCAAACTGACCGTGTTGGAATCCTTAGCGGACAAAGTGGACCAATTAGTGGTCGGCGGCGGCATTGCCAATACCTTCTTGGCGGCAGCGGGTTACAACGTTGGCAAATCCTTGTGCGAGCACGATTTGATCCCCACCGCAAAAGCGTTGATGGAAAAAATGGCGGCACGCGGCGCAAGCATTCCCATCGCGGTGGACGTGGTGTGCGGCAAACAGTTTGACGCGAACGAACCTGCTGTGGCGAAAGCGGCGAGCGACGTGGCGGATGACGACATGATTTTCGACATTGGCACGCAATCTGCGCAACAACTGGTCGACATTATCATGCAAGCTGGCACGGTAGTGTGGAATGGTCCGGTCGGTGTGTTCGAGTTTGACCAATTCGGTGCAGGCACGAAAGCCATTTCCTTAGCGATTGCCGAGACTAAGGCGTTCACCTTAGCAGGCGGCGGCGACACCATTGCAGCGATTCAAAAATACGACATTTACGACAAAGTGTCTTATATTTCGACAGCAGGCGGTGCGTTCTTGGAATACCTCGAAGGCAAAGTCTTGCCAGCGGTGGAAATGTTGGAAAAACGCGCTGAAGGTTAAGCCTCTCGCTACTATCCTTAAGAAGCCGCTTTATGCGGCTTCGCTTTTTCAAAGCCGAGGGATTGTGTAATGCCTCGTGCTTGCATAAAAACGATAAACATTACATCAAGTTAGCAACGACATAGGGCATTAGTCATGAGACGAACCAAAATTGTGGCAACCTTAGGGCCAGCCACCAATACCCCAGAAAGCATTGAAGCACTGATTCGTGCAGGCGTGGATGTGGTGCGTTTAAACTTTTCGCACGGTTCACCCGAAGAACACATTGCACGAGCGCAACTGGTGCGCGAAATGGCGCAAAAAGTCGGGCGTGTGGTGGGCATTTTGGGCGATTTGCAAGGGCCTAAATTGCGCATTTCCCGTTTTCAAGACGGCAAAATTACCTTAGCCAGTGGCGATGCGTTCATTCTCGACGCGGCATTGGACAAAGACGCAGGCAACCAAGAGCGCGTCGGTTTGGGTTACAAACAACTGGTGAATGATGTGGTGGTGGGCGATGAATTGTGGCTGGATGACGGGCGCATTGTGCTGGCTGTCACCGCGATTCAAGGGCAAGAAATCCACACCCGCGTCATCAATGGCGGCGCATTATCCAACAACAAAGGCTTGAACCGTCGCGGCGGCGGTTTATCGGCAGCGGCGTTGACCGACAAGGATAAAGAAGACATTAAAACCGCAGCAGCCATGAACGTCGACTTCTTGGCGGTTTCCTTCCCACGCACCGCCGATGATTTGCACGAAGCGCGGCGGTTACTCACCGAAGCTGGCGGACACGCGGCAATCGTGGCGAAAATGGAACGCGCCGAAACCGTCGAAGCCCCTGCGATGGATGAAATCATTCTCGCTTCCGACGTGATTATGATTGCACGCGGTGATTTGGGCGTGGAAATCGGCGACGCGAAATTACCCAAAGCGCAAAAAGCCCTGATCAAACGGGCGCGTTATTTGAACCGTGCGATCATTACCGCCACGCAAATGATGGAAACCATGATCGAAAACCCGATTCCGACCCGTGCGGAAGTGTTCGACGTGGCAAACGCGGTACTCGACGGTACGGATGCGGTGATGCTGTCAGGCGAAACCGCCACAGGCAAGCATCCGGCGAAAGTGGTTGAAACGATGGCGAATATTTGCGAAGAAGCCGAACAAGCCGTGGTACGCAAAGCCGATCACCGTTTGGATCAAGCCTTTGAACGCATTGATGAAGGCGTGGCAATGGCAACCATGTACATTGCCAACCACATGGGCGTGCGAGCGATTGCGGCGTTGACCGAATCGGGAGCTACCCCGTTGTGGATGTCGCGGGTACGCGCAGGCATTCCGATTTACGCGCTGACCACTAATGACGACGCGGCGCGGCGCGTGAGCATTTATCGCGGCGTGTATCCGGTGAAATGGCACGAACCCGTCACCGACCCGAAAATCATTAACCGCAAAGCCGTCGAATTAATGCTCGAAGCTGGCATTGTCGACAATGGCGATCTGGTCGTGGTGACGAAAGGTGATTTGTCTGGTATTAAGGGCGGCACCAATCAGCTTAAAATATTGCGCGTCGGTGAGCATCAAAACGGCTAACCAAAACGCTTAAAAACGAATGTGTTACAACTTATGGTAGGAGATACTTCATGGCACTGATTTCTATGCGTCAATTACTGGATCACGCCGCCGAACACGGCTACGGGATGCCAGCGTTCAACGTCAACAACATGGAACAAGTGCAAGCCATTATGCAGGCGGCGGATGCGACCAATTCCCCCGTGATTCTGCAAGGCTCGGCTGGGGCGCGTGCTTACGCGGGCGAACCGTTCCTGCGTCACCTGATTCTGGCAGCGGTTGAAATGTACCCACACATCCCCGTGTGTATGCACCAAGACCACGGTGCTGAACCTGCGGTGTGCTTCCGCTCCATTCAATCCGGCTTCTCCTCCGTCATGATGGACGGCTCATTAATGGCGGACGGCAAAACGCCTTCTTCTTACGAATACAACGTTGAAGTCACGCGCAAAGTCGTTGAATTAGCGCACGCTTGCGGCGTATCCGTTGAAGGTGAATTGGGCTGCTTGGGTTCACTCGAAACGGGCATGATGGGCGAAGAAGACGGGCACGGCGCGGAAGGCGTATTGGATCATTCCATGCTGCTGACTGACCCCGAAGAAGCGGCGGATTTCGTGCGCAAAACGGGCGTAGACGCGCTGGCAATCGCCATTGGCACGTCACACGGCGCGTACAAATTCACCAAAAAACCCACGGGCAAAGTGCTGCGCATTGACCGCATCAAAGAAATCAACGCACGCATCCCCACCGTTCACTTGGTCATGCACGGCTCATCCTCCGTGCCACAAGACTGGCTCGAAATCATCAACAACTACGGCGGCGACATGGGGCAAACCTACGGCGTTCCGGTTGAAGAAATCGTCGAAGGCATCAAACACGGCGTGCGCAAAGTCAACATCGACACCGACTTACGCATGGCATCCACGGGCACAATCCGCCGTTATTTGGCAGAAGACCGCAAAAACTTCGACCCCCGCAAATACCTCAAAGAAACCGTCAAAGGCATGAAAGGCATTTGTGTGGCGCGTTACGAAGCCTTCGGCGCGGCAGGCATGGCAGACAAAATCAAACCTGTCTCGCTCGAAACCATGTTCGGGCGTTATGCCAAAGGCGAACTCGACGCAAAAGTCGTTTAAGCCAGCCACCCGTTTTAACGCGGGTTAAACCGCCAAAACGAAAAAAGGCGCAAATGCGCCTTTTTTTATGGAAGTGGAAACGTGTTGGTAATCTATTTCACGTCTTTAACATCCTGAATGACGAACCTGAAAGGAAATCAGCCGTTAAAAATCGTGGACTTTTACCACGTCCGTCGTCGAGCAACTTGTTGGCAACTTTATGAGGATATTGATTGTAATTCGTGGAGAAATTGCATGAAGTGAAGCAGCAACTGGTGATCATCATGAGTGATTCCGTCAGGGTCGAAGTGCATTACGTCGTTACGTATTCTTCTAACTTTATCAAGTTCTCTAACAAATATACCTCTATCAACAGTCAGCCTTGTTTTGTCCCAAAAAGTTGGATTTTCTAATAAGCGTATATATTCACCAAAAGTTAAGTCAGCGACACTTTCAATTGTTCTATCATTATCAGTGGCATCTTTGGCTGATTCAAGTTCATTGGCTGTGAATTTTCCGTCAATTAGAAGACGAATATGATTCTCAATTTCTGAGAGTAATAAAAACGGCTCTGATAATAGTTGAAATTGTAAACTTAAGTCAGTTGTAGTAACTATACCTGTTATTACTCTTCCCTCGCCACGTACAAGAACATATGAATGCTCAATAATATTTTTAATTACTCTAAACAGCGAATCATCTAAACCAACTTCATAATGAGGCTTCATACACTCACGAACATAAGATGGATTTCTGCCTAGAGCCAAACGAGCACCAATACTCTCCCAACTAATGATACCTTTGACATCACGCTCATTTGTCATCACTGGTAATTGTGAGTAATTATGTCTTAGCATTAGAGTGACAGCTTCATTAAGCGTAGTATTTGGATTAACTGATAATGGTTTGGTATTCGCTGATTCCAAACGACCGATGCGAAAAGAAGGATCAGCTAAAGCCCCAGTAATTAATGGAGGCATTGAATCAATATCTAAAGTAGTACACGGCTCATCATTTGCTGAAATATCTTCAGCGGATATTTGTTCTTCAACTGGCAATAGCGGCTCAATAATTTCAAATCTTATTTGAGAATCAATATATGCATTATCAAAATATGGAATTGTTCGCAGCTTGGCTTCTTCAAGATGTCTCCTAATATTCCACACAACCCAAGAACCCCGGCGCTCAGCACTAAACCACGAAATAAACTCTCTTACTGTAACTGGTTGTACCGTTTCACCACTTTCTAATGAAGAATAAATTTGTTCGAGACGGGATTTAATTGAAATCTCAGTCATTTTGTTTATCTCTCAATGTGTATGACTTTGCCAACGTCTCGTGTGACGGGCGCGGCGGGGAGTATGATTTGGTCGAGCGCCCCCCGCCAATCCGTGTCTCGTGTGACGGGCGCGGCGGGGAGTAAAATGATCGGACTCATGAGTTTTCACCGCGTCCGTCGTCGACACTATTGTTATGCTCTTTTAATATATTAATAATTTCTTTTAAATCTAAAATTGAATTTGGCAAGTTCGTTTCTATAAGTAAATCACCAGGATTATGAACCAATCTGTTTCTAAAATCTATTAAATACTTTATTTTTGAATATAGATCTTCTGTAATAATGTTTTCGCCATTTTCAAAAACAAGTAAAAACAAACTTTTAATGGAGTTTTTGTTATAGAGCCGCCCACCTTTTGTTAGTTTTAATCTTGATGCTATGCTATCTAATAGTTCAGAAAAAGACTTCCACTCTTTAATAAACTCTCCATATAATTCATTGGTGTTATATGTTGAGTTTTCTACTATATTATTCTTTTCTTCTTCTGTAAAATTAAAGCTTTGAAGCTCATTTTTTGCGTCGCTAATTATTTTAATTAACGACTCACAGTCTTTTTTTCCACTTACTAGATCATCTTGGATAAACAAATTATTATGTGCAATTTTATGCCTTATTTTCTCAATAGACTCCCATTTTTGCTGAAAGTTATTATCTTTAAAATTTTCTTTAAAAAATTTACTATAGTTAGTCTGAAGTTCAGTTTTTAATGATCTGATAGATTCAATACTCTCATCTAAATCTTGTATTTTTCTTA
>CAZTUZ010000005.1:0-54415 GCA_964617055.1 uncultured Thiothrix sp. | reverse complement strand
ACCTGCTCCGGCATGAGTAATAAAAAAATCGTAATCATCCAGTTTTTTGCTCAAAGTTTTGTCAAATTGGAAGAACTTTTTGAACTTTGGCAAATATTTACCTTCGCCCGTTTGCAGTGCAAAGTCAAAATGCTGCTCTAATTCTTTATCTTCATCAATTTCTTTTATGAGAGAATCAAAGCCTGTCGTACCAGTGATAACAAGGATTCTGGTCTTATTATAGTCTGCCTGAAAATTCCGCATTTTGATACAGCTCCTTTAATGACTCATTTTGTACAAAAAATCGTGTGCTAAATGGTCGGCACGCCTTACCCGACAGACTCTTACTACTGAACCGACACCAATCCTCAAAGAAGATACGCTTTTTAACATTTAATAAGCGACAAGCCATAAAAACTGGAATGCAAATACCAGGACCAAAACCAATAACTGCTTTAAATTTATATTGCCGAACCAGTTTAATGGTTAAGAACAGTGTTTTTAGATAAGAGCTAATAAACAAAGCAGTATCAAATGGAGCGTTTTTAGGTCGCATTTGAGGAACTGTATAAACCTCTCCTGCTTTCGACATTGTTTCTGAATCTGTGATATGTATAAAGTTAAGATTTGCATCGAGTATGAGCATCCGCTGCATAAAACGAATAGCCTGATCGTGGTGCCCCCCTTCGCCATACGCTAACAATACATTCATTCGTTCTTCCATGATGGTCTCCAAACAATATTTTAATCCGAACGAAAACCCAGTTAATCACAACACGATAAACTGATCGCCATTTTCATAACTAAATATTATCAACTAATGGCCGCAACACGGATACTAATCAGTTTAAGTGATGATTTTCCCAGACCAACGTACCAACCCAGAAATTTTATCAGCCGAATAAAATTACATAAAAATGGGGTAGCTTACTCCACTTTCCATAGACAGCCCTAAACTACCCCAAGTCCAATTTTCAGTAACTAAGTTAATAGCACACTTCTAGTTCGTGTGTGGCATTTTTGCAATGTGATAACTGTAGAAAATCGGAAAGAACTTCAAACTCACTAAGAGACGTTTCAAACGAAACCATTTTAGGTTCAGATACCAACCGCCAAATGCCCTCTAACCCTATCTTTTGGATGATGCGCGGAGCACGCTGGATACGTCCTGCTACAAAATCAAACGTACCACCACAACCAACACACATCTTCACTCCCATTGCACGCAAGGGTGCAAGATGATCACCCAGCCAAAACTCCTGTTTTGGTGTGCCAAACGCAACAAACAAGTAATCAGGTTTGAACTCGTTTACCTTATCTAAGATATGCTGATCGAACTCTCGAGCAAAGGGATAGGGGCTGAACGGTGGTGAATAGCCGTCAATCTTAATCCCATAACGCTGCTGCAACTGCTGCACAGCCAAACGGTTGGATTCGGGATCACCACCCAAAAGAAAAATACTCTTACCATGCTGCTGAGCATACTGACTGGCATCATAGATCAAATCCGAACCACTGATCTTACGGAAATGTCTACCTTTGCTGATTAACTTAGCAAAAAAATAAGGAATCTGACCATCAAAAGTAGCGCAGTTACTACTAATGAGCTGTGAAAATGATGAGTCTGTATACGCTTTAACAATAAACTCTGCATTTACTGTCAAAACAAATTTCATATCGCCATTTTCTTGAAATATTGTATCGTGATCTAAACCGTTAAACGTCAGACCACAGAATTTAATTGTGTCACTCATAGCGAATCATGCCTTACGAAATAAAAAACCAAGCCCTCAAGAGTGGAATACCTAATAAATTTTCCACTCTAAAAATCGTCTATCAGTAATCATCAGTCAAGCATAAATTTTATATATTACGCACGGCCAATAGATACTTTTTACCTGAATTATTATCGCTTTGTACACGAGACAATAATAATAAAATTGCAAAGCAGTTTGCAAAGTTACTTAAATGGTCATCAAATGGCATAAGAACACATGTACCCATCATGTATGCCAATAACATCAAGGAAAATTCATTATTGTATTTACGATAAAGCAGGATACTGATTAGCATGGTCATAGCTAATAGAAACGGATAGAAAACACCATACTTATAGAGAGCACCTACCAAACCAATATCAGCGGTATAAACATTGATACCAATCCCAAAGTGTTCACGAAATCCTCTGTCGCCGAAGTGCAACGATAAGTTACCATGCGGCAAGAAAAAGTCTTTTACTGCATCGCGGAAGAGCACGCTAAATTCTAAGTTGCGATACTCATCGTAGAAAAGTACTGGTTGATCAGTCGCATAGGCATACCCGTAATACATCAAATAACCAACAAAACAAATGATTGGTACTGCTACGGCAATACTGATAATCGTTGAGGGTTTTTGGCTTCTGAAGAATAACAGTGCAAAAACAGAAATCGTCAGCACTGCGCCCAATGAACGAGTCTGATTAATAAAGAACATATATAAAGCAACAGGAATAAAGTATAGCATCCCTTTTGCTGTTTCATGTCTAGCCAACAGGTAAAGTGGATAAAGGAAGATCAAGATATAACCGTTAAGAAAGCGAGTTTCAAAACGTGTATCATCTGTCACATAGCCTTCTTGGAAATGCTCTTGGTTGACTGAGAAAAATAACGCGTCATTACGAGGCACAATGCCGTATGCACACCCGATTGACCACAACAGTCCTAGCCAAAATAAAACCAATAATGTTCTTTCAATTTGTTGTGGTGAATATTTAGCCTGACCAATGACTAACAACCCCAAAAAGAAGAAAAAGTAAGCTAACGTTCGTCGTTCCTCAGAAATCCCCAAGTACAATGGCTGACCTAGTGCAAAATAGGAAAAAAGCGATGGCACTAAAAATGTCATGATTGCGAGAATCAGCAAGTAGAAATCGGTTGTTTCCAGACGTGCACGTTCAAAAATCAGCAGATAGAAAAATGCAAGAATGGACAAACCTGCCATTAACTCGCGTAGGAAAGCAAAACCGTAACGATGGTCATCACTCAGGAATACCAGTGCTGACATCAACAATATGCAAAAAAATAGAGCATATCGCTTCACGTTTGACATACTTCTCTCGGGTATGTAATAAGGTGTAGGATTAATTGCAATCGACATACAGCGCGACATCCTAAAAATTGACACTCACCACCTAACGATAAAATTTCGCCAATAGTGGTATTAAGTTTTTCTAATAAATAGCTTAGTACAATTCCCTTGATTGCGACGAGCCGTATCCAAGAAAAATGCCAAAAAAGACGACGAACTACATTTCTGTTTAGAAAACTATCATGGAAAAGTACATTAGGTGAAAACCAAATTCGCTATTTATGATTAACTCCCTAGAAACAGAGGCCATGCGTTTGATACGCATTTAACCCTCTCCTATGTGTGATTTAGCCCTTTAATTACCCAGCAACTCGTGTACACATGAAGCATGTACACGACTTCGCCTTTTTATAAAAAAAATCTATTAATGTTTTTTAAGTACTGGCATTAGGGAAAGCCACCCCGACGCGGCGGTGCTTTAATACTTGCAACACATAAACTGCTGACGAATGCACAGCGTGCGTAACCAGTGATAATTTCGTTGGTAAGCTTAAGGAGCTAGTCAGTGCAGCTCCTACCATTTCTAACCAGATTTCAGCACCACGAATGGCACGATCCCATACTTTTAATTTTTTTGCTTCACTTGCAGCACTGGATTCTGAGTAATAGCGATAAATTTTCAAGGGTTGCGCGATGGATGCGATTTTACCCTTCACCGCTACTTGTGCCAGAAAAGGTACTTCCAGGCTAAATACCAAGTTTTTCCGAATTTGATTGGGTAAATGACAAGATTGTGCAACATCAGTGCGGTACAAACCGTAGAAACAATCCCATGTTTTATTACCAGGGTAACAGAAAAACTCTAAGCGTTTTTGTCCCCAGTCCTGTTGTACATCCGCTAAACGAATCGTATCCAAATGGTTCGTAGTAATCCATTCGCCTTGCACGGAGACGTATTTTAGATCGGCCATAACCAAGGCTAAGGAAGGATCATGTTCCAACTGACTTACCAATGCTTCAACGAATTGCGGTTCGCACAAATCATCAGAAGCCGTCCACATAAAATACTTACCTTTTGCTTCTTGCTTAACGTAATTGAAATTACCTAGCAGACCCAAATTCACAGGCTGGCGGATGTAGCGAATCCGCGCATCACGAGCCGCATAGTCGCGGCAAATCGCCTCTGTTCGGTCAGTTGAAGCATTATCGGAAATAATTAACTCAAAGTCGGTGAAGGTTTGCGCAAGCAAAGCCTCAATGGCTTGAGTGATAAATTTTTCCCGATTATAAACGGGTAAACCAATGCTGACGGTCGGAACTTGTTGGGTTTGCATGATCCTCATCCTTACTTATCATCGTTATTTAAGCTGGCTTCACAACGGCTTCGTAAGCATGGATCTGCTCCAGCGATACTTCAGCCATGTTTTGACCCGCACGCCATGCCTGATGCCAAGCGAGTGTTTGTTGCAAAGCGGTTTGTAAACGCCAACGCGGATACCAGCCCAATTTTGCCTTCGCTTTGGAACTATCTAAGCGTAACAGGTTAGCCTCGTGCGGCTGAGGCGAACCATCACACTGCCATTGCGCTCCAGGAACTTGACCACACAAGTATTCGACAATCCATTTCACGGGACGCGCATCGTTTTCATCCGGACCTAAGTTCCAGCCATCCGCAAAAGCCGCGCCTTCTGTGTACAGCTTTTCGGCCAGTGCCAGATAACCGGATAAGGGTTCTAATACATGCTGCCACGGACGTACCGCCGATGGTGAACGAATCGTAATCGGCTGTTCGGCATCCAGAGCGCGTAAGAAGTCTGGAATCAAGCGATCCCCCGCCCAATCACCACCGCCAATCACATTGCCCGCTCGCGCACTGGCTAATTGCACACCAGCGGCTTCCATGAAAGAACGACGATAAGCGGATGTGACAAGTTCTGCACAACCTTTACTACTGGAGTAAGGATCATGCCCGCCCATTGCTTCGCTTTCACGGTACGGCCAAACCCATTCGCGGTTTTCGTAACATTTATCCGTAGTGATATTCACCACAGCCTTAACACTAGGAGTCTTGCGCACGGCTTCAAGCAAATTCACCGTACCCATGACATTGACTGCGTAAGTTTCCACTGGCTCGACGTAGGAATAGCGCACCAATGGTTGCGCTGCTAAGTGCAACACAATGTCAGGCTGAGCAGTTTCCATCGCGTGCTGCAAAGTAGCAGCATCGCGAATGTCACCAAAAGTATTACCCTTCAAGTGTGCCAACACATTACAAGCTTCAAAAAAGCTGGGATTCGTCGGTGGTTGCAGCGCGTAACCGTATACCTCTGCCCCCATATCCGCTAACCATAATGCTAACCAGCCACCCTTAAATCCGGTATGCCCTGTCAGGAATACCCGTTTACCTTGCCAAAAGTTTCGCATCATTCCCATACCTTCCACGGCGCACGACCAGAATCCCACAGGTCTTCCAGCATGTGTTTCTCACGCAGCGTATCCATCGGTTGCCAGAAACCATCGTGACGGAAAGCCATGACTTGCTCTTGATCCACTAAACGCTGCATAGGTTCGGCTTCCCACATTTCCATGTCGCTGCTAACTGCATCAATGCATTTAGGCGACAAGACGAAGAAACCACCATTCACCATACCTTCGCCTTGGGGCTTTTCTTCAAAACTGTGCAGACGATCACCGTCTAATTTCAGAACGCCATAACGACCAGAACGTTCCACTGCTGTCATGGTCGCCCAACGCCCGTGTTTTTTGTGAAATTCAATCGAAGCCGTAATATCCACATTTCCCACGCCATCGCCGTAGGTAAAGCAGAAGGCTTCTTCACCCTTGATGTATTCAGCAACACGCTTTAAACGGCCACCTGTACAAGTATCTTTACCCGTGTCCACCAAAGTAACACGCCATGGCTCAGCCTTTTGGCAGTGAACTTCCATTTGGTTATTCGTCATGTCAAATGTGACATCGGATTGGTGCAAGAAATAGTTCGCGAAGTATTCTTTAATCACATAGCCTTTGTAACCACAGCAGATTACAAAATCGTTAATGCCATGTGCGGAGTAGATTTTCATGATATGCCATAAAATCGGCATCCCCCCAATTTCCACCATTGGTTTTGGTTTCAGATTCGTCTCTTCAGATAAACGAGTACCCAAACCACCTGCAAGTATAATCGCTTTCATCGTACTAGTCCTGTTAATTAATTAGTATATCGCTTTGGGATTTTGTATTAACCAAAGAAGTAAGCTTCTTGTTCTGCACGCAATTGATCGCATAAGCGATTTTCTGGCAGATACACATCATCGTAAGTGATCGGATGGTCTTTTGGGACATCACGTTTCATACGACAACCGTCACTTAATCCCATTGGCAATAAGTTTTCAGCCCGACTGATTTCAATATTTTCTGCCATACCATAACAAGTAAAGCCACCGATACCATCTAAGCTTTCACCTGCTTTTAAATCACGCTTTGCCAAGGTAATAACATCAATGATAGGCGCACCGATAGGCGCAACGGCTGCATCTTTGAATAAAACTGCACGCGCAACGGTTAATGGCACTTCTAAATGGCATAAATGGTAAGGGGTATAGAATACATATAATGGTCCATCGCCCATTTTATAATATTTCAAATACTGTTGTTGAATTGGATTATCGTTATAACCCAAAACGAATACACCTGGCGTACCCTGCGCACCTAATACATAATCCACCAACCCCGTTTCCAGCATTTGCTCTAATGGAAATAAGCCAGCGGTATTATTAACGCTGTCGCAAGCCGGGCCATACATACCACGCTGACCGACTTTAAAGCCTGTTGCATTAGCGACTACCGCCATTTCCATTGAGATTTTAGTACCGTCTGCAAAAGACGTAACCATTCGCGGTTTCTGGTTGTATTGTTCAGCATAAGCGCGTTGGGTTTCAGGGGTACGATAAGGGTCTTGTAAACCTTTGATATTACCAGCTAAAACTGGGCGACAACCAATGCTTTTGGCATAACGGAATAAATTCATGATCACGCCAGGCTGGTCGCCATCGACGTTAGTCATCACCACACCTGCTTTGTCCGCGTACACTTTCAGCATCGGCCCTACAGTCGCGTCTAATTCGGCATTCATGAGGATAATGTGTTTGCGGTTTTCAATCGCTGCCATTGCCACATGTGCGCTGTATTCCACATCGCCCGTCGCTTCGACAATCGCATCAATGTGCGGGGATTGACACAATAATTTTGGATCACTGGTCACAACATATTGACCTGCTTCAATAGCAGCATCTACTTCTGCCTGTGTGTGGGCTTGCTTCACCTCAGTCACACCTGCATCACTATAAGCACGTTCGGCCTCAGAAATGGTACGATTTGCCACCGCCACCAGTTTCATACCAACAGTTGCCTGAATAATTTGCAACGCAACGCCACGCCCCATATAACCCGCGCCAACAATAGCAACTCGTACTGGGTTATTGTCTTTTTGGCGTTGTTCCAAAGCTGTATCAACGATAATCATGAATAATACCTAACTCGCTAACTCATTTAGTCTGTGTAAACAGATGCATTACCTACTACAGGTAAAACCTATTATTGTTCTTCGCCTAAGTAGTCTGGCCAGTTTTGATCCTTAATGGATACGCTGGTCACTTCTGCTGGCCATTCGATACCGAAAGCGGGATCATTGTAACGTGCACCACGTTCATGCTGAGGGGAATAGAATTGGGAAACTTGATAAAAGACTTCACAATCATCTTCTAATGTTTGATAACCGTGCGCAAAACCTTCGGGCACATATAACATGCGGTGATTATCAGCCGTTAATTCCACGCCAATCCACTGTTTGTAAGTGGGTGACTCTGGACGCAAATCGACAATCACGTCGTAAATTGCACCTTTGGTACAACGCACCAGCTTCACCTCCATTGCGGGGGCAATTTGGCGATGCATTCCTCGCACTGTGCCTTTGAATTTATTGAATGACAGGTTACTTTGTACTAAAGATGAAACCAGCCCCTTTGCCTCAAATTCCCTCTGACACCAAGCTCTGGCAAAAAAACCACGATCATCACCAATAATCGTCGGTTCAATAATATACGCACCTGCTAATTTTGTTTCCGTAAAAATCATTATGCACATCCGTTACTTTGGTTTTTATCCATCAGCCACGCTAAACAAACTGCGGATAATCTGTTGCTCGGTTTAGAAAGAGCATAGTCCGCTACTAGAGATTTATCCTCATATATAATACTTATAGAGGCAAAAAAGCCGATAAAGTGTAGCGTCCATCCTAGGTTAATTTTTAATCTATCATTACCAATGACACACTAACTACGTTTATTCATCACCCAAACCATAATACTTTGTTTTATCTTACTTTTAGGCAGAATTACCCAACACAGCATCACCCACAAAACACCATCCTAATGTTTTAGTGGGCGATGCATCAGAGTATAAATCAACCAACTTGTTCGTTATTATCTCGTTCAGCCAACTTATTAACAGTCTTCACATAGACAACAAAAGCAATCAGGAACAAGACAAAAACTGTGAAATCCGAGCGTTGCGTTACATTCAGGGTAATACCGATTACCGCAAAAAATGCCACTAATGAAGTGATTTTCAGCAACACACTGCGCGGCGTGGATCGCCGTAATAATATATGGTGCAAATGCGAACGGTCTGCGTCAAAAATACCTTTACCATTGCGGTAACGTGTCAAAATCACGCGAGCCATATCCATCAGCGGAAAAGCAATCAACCACAATGCCGTTGCAGCGGAAAAACTGGTTGAGTCACGTTCACCTTGGCTGCCATGAATCAACAACCACACGACGGTAAAACCAATCAACATTGACCCTGTATCCCCCATGAATATTTTCTTAACCTTCAATGGTGGACACTGTAAATTTACCAATAAATAAGGCACTAAAGCCAAGGCAATCAATAAAGCCAAATACATGCCTTCCTGATCACCGTGTAAGAAAAAGAGAATGCTTAAACCTAAGAAGCTAATGAGGGACGACATTCCTAATAAGCCATCTACGCCATCAATCATGTTAAAAGCGTTAATAGCAGCTAGTGCCGCGATAACCGTCATACCATAACCGAAAACCCCAAGGTGTATGTCACCAAAACCGAGCAAATTACCTAAGTTTTCAATGTACAATCCGCTGCCCGCGCACATGATGATTGCCACCATGCTTTGCACCACGAGTCGCAACTTAGGCGATAAGTCTTTCGCATCATCCATAACCCCTAGAACCACGATAATGCTGCTACAAATGAAATAGGTCAGCGATGTATGGTTAGGTTGCATAAACAATGATAAACCAATAACTAACCCGATATAGGTTGAAAGCCCCCCAATTAAAGGCGGTTTTCCCTGATGCAACTTACGGGAATTGTTAGGCACGTCCACCAATCCAACCTGTTCAGCAACAGGAATTAGTAATAAAATGGATAATGTCGATATAAAAATAACTATTAATGCAACTCCGGCAAAACTCATCTGAACCTCCTGTCCACTGAACCCATTATTGATAAATCCAAGCCCCTAACCTGATGCTTGTCAACAAACCCCACCGTTCTGCGCAACGAACAGCTTACATTCACCCCGAATCTCATAGCCCACTCAGTCATAAAAACACCGAACTATAACCAGCAAAAAAAGTCGAGAATAAAAATACCAAATGACCATAAAACCAGCATAAAAGCTATGAATTATCAAAGCAACCACACTAGTATAGTCTTTTATTGGGATATTGATACTTAAGTTTTCGCCACAAATTAACACTTTATCGCTACGATAAAACAACCAAATATTTCAATGACATAAACATTTAAAGCCCTATAAAATAATAAAATTTAATTTATGAGGAATCGCTTTGGATTCCTAATGCAAAACAAATAATCTTATACTTAGTAAGAGACTATAGTCTGTTTTACAAACATTGCCTTAAAAATTTTTTATGGAATTTTATAAAATAAACGAATAATAATGGGCATTCCGTCACTAAAAAAGCTTTATGAGGCCTCAAGACCACAATGACTTACTTTTCCAATAAAAAAAATAAATCCAGACGTGACTCTCATCACAAAAACATGCCATAAAATCCAGTTATTAAAAGATTATCGCTCAAAGGCTACCCAAGTAATTAGCATCGAAAATGCTCGCTTGTTGTGTAGGCGTTATCATGATCAAAATACTATCAGCTCGTAACCGTGGAACAGTACAGTCACACCGACAAAATCAGTAAACTACACCCATTGCAACAACACGATGCCTGTGATCATGACCACACCACATTCGCGGGTGACTTCGCCGCACGCAGCACGAGACGAAGATCGCACCGATGACCATATTCGCCCACGACGCTTACGCGACTACATTGGGCAGCCTGTAGTACGCGAACAAATGGAAATTTTTATTGGTGCAGCCAAACATCGGGGCGATGCTTTGGATCATGTCCTGATTTTTGGTCCGCCTGGATTGGGCAAAACCACGCTTTCGCACATCATTGCTCATGAAATGGGCGCAAACTTGCGGCAAACGTCTGGACCTGTCTTGGAAAAAGCGGGCGATTTAGCTGCATTACTCACCAATTTAGAACCGCATGACGTTTTGTTTATTGATGAAATTCATCGCCTCAGCCCAATGGTGGAAGAAATTCTGTATCCGGCAATGGAAGATTTTCAGCTTGACATCATGATTGGCGAAGGCCCTGCGGCTCGCTCCATTAAATTAGATTTGCCACCGTTTACCTTAGTGGGTGCAACAACCCGTGCAGGCTTATTAACATCCCCCTTAAGGGATCGCTTTGGGATTGTGCAACGGTTAGAATTTTATAATATTGCAGATTTAGCTTATATCGTTGAGCGTGCAGCAGGTATTATTGGCGCACGCATTGAAACAGAAGGGGCGCGGGAAATTGCCTGCCGTTCACGCGGTACACCTCGCATTGCCAACCGCTTATTACGGCGCGTGCGGGATTACGTTCAAGTAAAAGGCAGCGGCATTATTACAGCCGAACTAGCTGATAAAGCTTTAAACATGCTGAATGTCGACCAACAAGGTTTTGATCACATGGATCGCCGCTTATTGTTGGCAGTCATGGAAAAATTTGAAGGCGGACCTGTGGGCGTGGATAGCCTTGCCGCTGCCATTGGTGAAGAGCGCGGCACTATTGAGGACGTGCTTGAACCCTTTCTGATTCAACAAGGTTTTCTCATGCGCACTCCGCGCGGACGAGTTGCCACACGACGGGCATGGCAACATTTTGGGCTAACGACTCCCACACATTGGGAGCATTCGATAAAAGAAGGGAAAAACATTGACCTCTTTGAATGAGTCTAACGCACACGAGGAATTTCTGTTTCCGGTGCGTGTCTATTATGAAGACACGGATGCAGGCGGCGTGGTTTACCACGCGAATTACCTGCGCTTCATGGAACGTGCACGCACCGAATGGTTACGCACTTTGGGATTTGAACAAGATCACCTCGCAACGGAACTGGGTATTATTTTTGTGATTGGTCACATTGATATTCACTACCGCAAAGCAGCACGTTTTAATGACGAATTGTGTGTGGTGTCCAGTTTGCAAAAACTGGGGCACGCTAGCATGGTGTTCGTGCAAGATATTTACCGAATGGGGGATCAACGCGAACTATTGACAAGTAGCACCGTCAAAGTAGTCTGTGTACGTTTGGATACTTTTCGTTCAACACCCATTCCAACTGTCATAAGAGAATCATTCCAGTGACGACCGATCTTTCCATTTTCAAACTTATTATGGACGCAAGCCTGATCGTTAAAATCGTGATGGCACTGTTGGCACTTGCGTCATTATTATCTTGGACACTGATTTTGCACAAATCCAGTGCAATCAGCACTATGCAAAGTAATGTTACCGCGTTTGAAGAACGCTTCTGGAGCGGAACTTCACTGAACTCCTTGTACGAAGAGTTGTCTCAGAAAACAAGTCGGCGAGGTTTGGAACGCATTTTCTACGATGGTTTCCATGAATACAAACGCGCCTTGAACACAGACCCAACGGCGCGGTTATCCATTACCGACTCTGTACAGCGGGCCATGCGTGTCGCCTCTTCCAAAGAAGTGGACGACCTTGAACAAAATCTAGCCTTTTTAGCAACAGTTGGCTCGACTAGCCCGTATGTAGGCTTGTTTGGCACGGTTTGGGGGATCATGAACTCCTTTATTTCACTGGGACAAATGCAACAGGCAACTTTGGGCGTAGTTGCTCCTGGGATTGCTGAGGCATTGATTGCTACTGCGATTGGTTTGTTTGCAGCCATTCCGGCGGTTATTGCCTACAACCGTTTCAGCGACAAAATTGACCGCCTAGCGGTGAGCTATGACAACTTCCGTGAAGAGTTCACCGCCTTGCTTGAACGGCACGCGGCAGGACAAAGGAAGCCAACATGAGTCGAGCAACCTCTAGTCGTCGACCACGGCGTTCTATGTCACAAATGAACGTCGTACCTTATATAGACGTAATGTTGGTGCTGTTAGTCATTTTCATGGTGACAGCACCCATGATGCAAACTGGGGTCGAAGTCGATGCCCCCGATGCGCAAGCTGAACCTTTAGGAGCAGACAATCAACAAGAACCGCTGACCATTGTGGTGGATAAAGAAGGTCACTTCTTTCTAGAAGATGGTTCGGAAGTTCCGGCTACCAGCGTCACGCAGTACGTTGTCAGCCAGCTTGATCCGAAAGCGGAACGCCCGATCTACATTCGAGCCGACAGCACGGTGGAATACCGTTACTTAATGAATGCGATGGTTGCTGTACAACAAGCAGGTGCGAAGAAAATCGGTTTAATGGCCGACCCTTCCGCCACCGATAAACCTTAAAACGATGATCAGGGCTGAATAAGATCATTGAGAGACGACCATGTTTAAGGAAATCCGTAAAAATCCCAAAGCCTTATTTTGGGCTGTCTTGCTACACCTTCTGATCATCGGCTTATTAATCCTAAGCTTTAAAATGACAGACCGCCCCAGCGTCAACACCAATGAAGCCGTTCAGGTCATGACCCCGGATCAAGTCAAACCGGAAACCGATGCTACGCAAGAAAAGAGCACTCAGTCGCCTACTGAATCCACCACCAAACCGCAACAAATAACGGAAGAACCTCCTACACCTACCAAACCAGAGATCGTTAAAGACCTAGCAGAAGATGCAGCCAAAGCCGCCGCCAAAGCTGCCAAAGAAACACAGGCTCACAAACAAGCACTGATCGAGCAGCAAAAAGCGGAACAAGCCCAAGCTGCTGCGGAAAAAGCTGCCGAACAAAAAGCCCAAGCGCGTGAGGAAGCCAAAGATAAAGCCGAAGCTCAAGCGCGTGCTGAAGCCAAAGCTAAGGCACTAGCTGAAACAAAAGCCCAAGAAAAGGCCGAAGAAGAAGCCAAAGAAAAAGCTCAAGTCATAGCCAAAGCTAAGGCCGAAGCCAAGGCAGAGGCTGCCGCTAAAGAAAAAGCCGAAGCTCAAGCGCGTGAAAAATCTGAAGCCATAGCCAAAGCTAAGGCCGAAGCCAAGGCAGAGGCTGCCGCTAAAGAAAAAGCCGAAGCTCAAGCGCGTGAAAAATCTGAAGCCATAGCCAAAGAAAAAGCAGAGGCTGCCGCCAAGGAAAAAGCCGAAGCTCAGGCGCGTGAAAAATCTGAAGCCATAGCCAAGGCCAGAGCCGAAGAAGAAGCTAAGGAAAAAGCCGAAGCCAAAGAAAAAGCAGAGGCCGCCGCCAAGGAAAAAGCTGAAGCCGAAGCCAAAGAAAAAGCCGAAGCTTTAGCGCGTAAAAAGGCTGAAGAAGAAACACAACTCGCCGAGGAACGCGAACGCTGGAAAGCCTCTGAAGCTAAACGCAAAGCCGAAGAAGCCGCCGCAGAAGCCAAACTTGCTGAAGAACGTGAACGCTGGAAAGCTTCTGAAGCGCGTAAAAAAGCTGAGGAAGAAGCGGCTCGCCGCGCCGCCGCTGCCGGACCTAGTTCCCGTGATTTAAGTGCTGCACGCACCGCGTGGACCAGTGCCATTAAGCGCAAAGTAAAAGGTAACTGGAATCAACCTGCTGAACGTTTCGGCATGTCCGCAACGGCTCGCATTAGCGTCAGAGCACCAGGCAATATCAGTCGTTTCACCTTAAATTGCAACGGCAGCCCTGCATTCTGCGACTCGCTAAAATCCGCTGTCCACAGTTCCGACCCATTCCCACGTCCGGAATTTGATGAACTGTATGGTGATACCCTTGTCATTACGTTTGAGTAAAACTATGCAAAAGAAATACCTAACTACCCTGCTGCTTTCTGCCAGCGTCTTATGCACCAGCATTGCTTCGGCGGAAGAACTACATATTCGCATTGATAGCGACGCATCAGCGGATGGTACACGTTTGTTAATAGCACCGTTTGGACCATTGGCAAAAATCATGGAAGCTGACTTACAACGCAGTGGACGCTTTGCCCTCGTGGACCCCAGCAGTGTCGGGGGCAACTTATCCCCCGAAGCATTGAAAGCCAGCGGTGCGGAATACGCAGTGGTTGGCAGTCAAAGCGGCGGGCTGGATTTCCAACTGATTAATGTCAATACAGGGCAAGCCGTTGGTTCATTCCGCATTCCGGCTCATCCGAACCAACGCCGGATGGCGCACAAAGCGGCAGACATGGTATTTGAAAAACTCATCGGCGTGCGCGGTGCGTTCGATACCCGCATTGCGTATGTTGCGGCTAGTGGCCCTGCACGCGCACAAACTTACCAGTTGATTGTTTCTGATTCTGACGGTTTTAACCCTCGTACCATTGTTTCTTCCAATAAACCTGTCATGTCACCCAGTTGGTCGCCAGATGGCAACCGCATTGCTTACGTTTCCTACGAAACCAATCGCCCCATGATTTATGTGCAGGACTTGGCATCAGGTGGTAAACGAGCGCTTTCTGATCCGACCAAATCCAGTATTTCCCCCAGTTGGTCTCCTGATGGGCGTTCAATTGCCTTTAGTGTGGCAGACCGAGGCAATTACAACATTTACACAATGGATGCTAATGGCGGTAGCGCACGTCCATTAACCAATGCACGCGGCATTAACGTCGAACCACAATGGGCCGATAACAGCACCATCGTTTTCACCTCTGACCGTGGTGGGCAACCACAACTGTACCAAATGTCAGCTAATGGTGGTGGTGAAAGTCGTATGTCATTCAGTGGTGGTTATAATGCTGGCGCGAGCATTGCAGGCAATAGTGTGGCAATGGTACGTCAAAGTGGCGGACGTTCTAACATTACCCTCATGAATGCCGCTTCCAAAGAGGAACGTGTGGTTTCGCGTGGGTCACAAGACGATTCGCCTGCGATTGCCCCGAACGGTACGATGGTCTTGTACGCCACGGATTCGGGCGGACGCGGCTCATTAGCCGTTGCCAGTGACAATGGCAAAGCACATCAAATCCTGTATTCACAGGCGGGTGATGTGCGTGATCCGGCTTGGTCACCGTATTTAGACTAGGCTTAGCACGAACTTCTTAACGAATTGGATGATTAACCTCGATTTACGGTAATAACGAAATGAGTGTCACGAAAATCAAAACATTAGCGGTTACATTACTCGTCTCCGTTGCATTGATGTCTGGTTGTGCGCAACAAAACGCACACCCTAACGGAACAGGTGGCGCAGGTGGTAATGGTGGCTACGGTAGCGGCGGCAATGGCGGTTATGGTAACGGCGGCAACGGTGGCTACGGCAATGGCGGTTATGGTAACGGCGGCAATGGCGGTTATGGCAACGGCGGCAATGGCTCTTACACACCAGCGGATTTACGCAACCCCAATAGCATTCTGTCACAACGAGTCATTTACTTTGACTTTGACAGCTCGAACATTCGCCCTGAATACATTAATGTACTGAATGCCCATTCCGCCTTATTAGCCGCGAACCCTAACCTGCAAGTACGACTGGAAGGTCATGCGGATGAACGCGGTTCGCGCGAATACAACGTTGCCTTATCCGAACGACGCGGTTATTCCGTACTCGATTACATGCAACTTAAAGGCGTGAAAACCACACAAGCCGATGTCATTGGTTATGGGGAAGAAATTCCGGCCGACTTCGGGCATAATGAATCGGCGTGGGGTAAGAACCGCCGCGTTGAAATCAAATATGCCGGAGAGTAAAACAATGCAAGACAAGCTAAACCGTGGCGCATTAGTCGCCTTGGTTGCTTCCCTGCTGGCTACGCCTGTGATGGCGGAGCCGATGTCTGACGACGCTGCAATGCAATTATTGCAGCGCGTGAACGATCTTGAACGTGAAATCAGCGGTTTGCGTGGCGAAAATGAAAAGCTACGCAATGACCTCGACAATGTGCAAAAAGACCAAAAAACGGCTTTAGAGCAAGTTGACGAGCGCATGGAAAAACTCAAAACCCCGCCTGCTGACAGCACGACATCAACCAATAGCACTAGCGGCGATAGCAATGGCTCATCGTTGAATAGCAGCACATCCAGCCCCAGCAGCGAAAGCGAAAGCAAAACGGACAGTAGCAAAACCGACAGTTCCAGCTTAAGCAGCGACAAAGACAAAACCACGGATAGTAACGTCAAAAAAGACGATCCCAGCGGTTTTTACAGCTATGGCACGGGTAAAACAGACGATAAAAATCCAACAACGGATGGTAAATCAGAAGAAAAACCCGACCCCAGCAAACTGGATACCCCCAAAACGGATGACAGCAAGTCATCAAGCAGCACAGACAAAGCAGCGGATAAAACCGATGCCCCTAGCAGCGAAAGCAAAACGGACAGCAAAACCACAGGCAAGTTACCCGAACGTGAAGAACGTTCCGCCTATGATGAAGCTTTCCAAACCTTACTCAAAGAGCCGAAAGACTCCATTCCCATGTTCCGCACCTTCTTAAAAGACTACCCTAGTAGTTCTTTAGCCCCTAGTGCGCAATATTGGATTGGTGAAGCCCTATACGCTGACAAGGATTTCAAAGGCGCGATTGAAGAATTTCTAACCGTCTTAAAAGATCACAAAGGCAGTGACAAAGCCCCCGATGCGGCGTTGAAATTGGGCTATAGCTTCTACGAGCTAGGCGAATGGGAAAAAGCGCGTAAAACCTTGGAAGATGTCATCAGCTTCTTCCCAGACAATGCGGAAACCGCGCAAAAAGCTAAAGATCGCCTTGAAAAGATGAAAGGTGAAGGTCATTAAACCTTCCATAACAGGATGTTAGCCTTGGCAGACTTGCGTATTACGGAAATTTTTTACTCCCTGCAAGGGGAAACGCGCACCGTCGGTTTACCGACGGTGTTTGTGCGACTCACGGGCTGCCCATTGCGCTGCCACTATTGCGACACTGCCTATGCTTTCACGGGCGGAACAATGCGCAGCATGAGCGATATTCTCGCAGAAGTGGCACAATACCAAGCGCATTACGTCACGGTCACGGGTGGCGAACCATTAGCACAAAAAAACTGCTTAACCTTACTCGCGGCTTTGTGTGATCAAGGTTATGAGGTTTCGCTGGAAACCAGCGGTGCAATCAGCATGGCAGGTGTTGACCCGCGTGTGGTCAAAGTCATGGACATTAAAACCCCTGCGTCCGGCGAAGCAGCCAAAAACCGTTGGGAAAATCTTGCGCTGCTGGATAGCAAAGACCAGCTCAAAGTGGTGATTTGTAACCGTGAGGATTACGAGTGGTTTTTAGACATTGCTGATGTACACCACCTGTACGAGCGTTGTGATGTCTTACTTTCCCCCAGTCACAAGGAAATTACCCCGCGTGAACTTGCCGAATGGATTCTGGCGGATCGTTTACCCGTGCGTTTCCAACTGCAATTGCATAAGTATTTGTGGAATGATGAGCCAGGGCATTAAGCTCTGGCACTTCTCCCACGTCCATCAGTGAGTTAGGCTTGACTTCCTCCCCTCCCTAAAGGAAGGGGATTCCTAATTCATCGAGAACAGGACGAATACACCGTAATGCACTCGCCACTAACATTCTCTCCAAAGGCTAACACCGCCAGTCCGGCGGCTAGTATGTTTTTTGCGGCATTGATGTCGCGGTCATGGTGCGTGCCACATTCGGGGCATTCCCATGACCTAACATCTAGCGGTAGTTTGTCTTTGACGAACCCACAACAAGCACAGCGTTTGCTGGACGGAAAGAATCGGTCGATTTCAACATATATTCTTCCCGCCCAAGCCGCTTTGTATTCAAGCTGGTGGGTCAATTCGCCCCAACCTGCATCGGCAATATGTTTGGCGAGTGTCGGGTTCTTAATCAGGTTCTTCACGGCGAGGTTTTCAGCGCAGATCACTTGGTTTTCGTTAATTAATCTGCGGGACAACTGGTGTAAGTTGTCCATTCGGCAATCGGTGATTTTCGCGTGAATACGGGCAACTTTGATCTTAGCTTTCAACCGATTCTTACTGCCGAGTTTTTTCTTGGCAAGACGACGTTGGTACTTTGCCAATTTAGCCGCGTATTTCTCGGTATGGCGGGGATTGCCGGATTTGAATCCGTCGGACGTGACGAACAAATCTTTCAAACCTACGTCAATGCCCACTTTTTTATCAGTAACGGGCAACAACGTCGGTTTAAATTCACACAGGCAGGACACGAAGTAGCGACCTGCCTGATCTTTGGAAACAGTAACAGTCGTTGGGTCGGATGGAAGTTGTCTACTCCACTGGATATTCAGTGGGTTATCACACTTTGCCAGCTTCAACTCACCGTTGTTGAAAGTGAACGCACGGTAAGTGAACTCTGCCGACTGGCGGTGCTTTTTGGATTTAAAGACAGGGTATTTTGCCCTGCCTTCAAAGAAGTTTTTGAACGCCGTTTGCTGATTCCGCAAGCATTGTTGCAGCGGAACACTGGAAACGTCATTCAAAAAAGCGAACTCAGGCAGTTTTTTAATAGCAGTTAGTCGGGCGTTCGCAGCGGTGTAACCAATTTTTTCTTGAGCCTGATCATAAGCATCGGTGCGGTAACGCAGGATGTGGTTATAGACAAAACGTACACAACCGAACGTCCGCGCCAGCAGTTTTTCTTGCTGTTGATCAGGATAGAATCGGAATCGGTAGGCACGTTTGATTTTCATCGTTCGCCTATTGTAGTTCGTGCCGCGAATAAAGGCGGTACAGTTTCTAACCGAAGATAGCTTAACCAAAGAGAGGAGCGAGAAGAGGGTCGGCTGTCGCCGACGCGCTATCCCTCCCCGCCCTGAAGGGCGAGGTTTCTCGCGCAAAACGGATGAGTAAAAAAGCAGTCGTTTTATTATCGGGCGGCATGGATTCCGCCACGGTATTGGCAATGGCAACCGCACAAGGGTATGCCTGTTACGCTTTAAGCTTTCGTTATGGGCAACGTCACACAGCGGAATTACAAGCAGCTATCGAACAAGCCCAATTGCAAAACGTGGTTCGCCACGAAACCATTGATTTGGATTTATCACGGTTTGGCGGTTCGGCTTTAACTGACAGTAGCATTGCTGTTCCAACCAGCCCTACGACGGGTATTCCGGTGACTTATGTACCTGCGCGTAATACGGTTTTTCTATCGATTGCTCTGGGTTGGGCAGAAGTATTGGGCGCACGAGATATTTTTATTGGTGTGAATGCGGTGGATTATTCGGGGTATCCTGACTGTCGCCCTGAATTTATTGCCGCCTTCCAAGCAATGGCAAATTTGGCCACGAAAGCAGGTGTTGAAGGTGATCCGTTTACCTTACATACCCCACTGATTCAATTAACAAAAGCCGATATTATTCGCGAAGGTATTCGACTCGGTGTGGATTATGCGCGTACTGTCACCTGTTATGCAGCGAATGCTCAAGGACAAGCTTGTGGGCAGTGTGATGCCTGTCGTTTACGGCGCAAAGGCTTTGATGATGCGCATATTTTAGATAATACTCGTTATATTGACGGCATCCATTAAATTTTTTTGCGTTTCCTCTTGTTGCTAATCCTGCAAAAATTCAAAGTTTTGCATATAGTTATCTGACAAAGATGCACTGCTACTTGCAGCATGAGGATCACGCAATGTTCAGTAAAAAAACCCCAGAATCCACGCCAAATCCCCTTTTAGCGTGGCAACCTAGCCAGTTTAAAACTGCTGCGGCACGACGGTTTATGGCATTCTGCCAACAGGACTTTCCCCAACACAAACATGCTGATGGGTTTGACCCGCAGATTTATGTTGATGCAGTAAAATTAGTCATATCACGCTTAGAAGCAAGCCGCCAAGGAGAGGAAGGCCGCTCATGATTATTACCGCACTCCATGCCGAACATTTCCGTAAATACCAACGCTTGCAACTGGATAATTTACCCACACGCGGCTTGATTGCTGTGATTGGCGGAAATGAATCGGGAAAAAGTAGCATCGGCGATGCCATTCAATTTGGTTTATTTGGGCGCACAACCCAGTTCATCAGCACTGAAACCGCCAAGCTGATTCAGTGGGGGGCAACACAAGCCACGGTTACATTGCGCTTACAACACCGTGGGCACGAATATCGCTTGGTGCGTACCATTAACAGTGAAGGGGAAATGGCAGCCACTTTATTTTCCACGGAAGAAGAACAGACCCTCGCCGATACACCCGAAGCCGTCGCACAGCAATTACGCGCCTTGCTGGGGTATCATTACGGAGCATTTGCTAAAGCCTTTTATTGGGGGTATTTGCATAATGATTCTCCACAACGAGATAGCAATAATCTACTCACCCTTGCAGGGTTACAAGAATATGCGCATTTGGTGGACCAGCTTAAAAACGAATTGCATATTCATCAAGAGCAAACCACAGAATTAGTCACGCAACAACAGCAATTGCAACACGCCATTGCGAATGTGCCGCAAGACAATAATGATTTGCCGCAACTCCAAGCCTTCAGCCACGATTTAACAGGACAACAACAACACCTACTGCAACTCAGTAAAAATATTGATAAGGCCGCTGAAAGCTACCCAACACATTTAGAACGCTATCAGGAGGTAAGGCATCGCAGTCAGCATGTTAATCGCTGGACGAAAATCAGTTTAATAGCTTTCCTGCTCACCTTCACCATTGGTGTGATTTTTCTGGCAACCCCCTTGTGGCAAATGCTGGATTTGACCACACCGACACCTGTGATGCGGGATATAACAGGGCGTGTTTTGGTACGGCTTGCTTCTTTATTTGCGATTATTAGCGCGGGCTTTTTGGTTTACGGTTGGTTTATTGACGCACGCCATCTCAAACCGCTGCAAAATCGTGCAGAACAAATGCGCAATACCTTACAAAGTGGTCACAATGCTTGTGTTCAACCCGTCTTGGGCTTGGTCGAAACGGCCACAGCGCAATATTTCCAAGACAAACCCCTAGCACTACAAAAACCAGAACATGATGCAACCGAACTCGCCGCGATTCCTGAATGGCTCACCACCTTAACGGATTACGCCACCAAACCCCTGTATGTTTTACGCGCCTCTGATACCCTTAATCAAGGGCTGGCTCATCATCATGATGTTTTAGGGCAATACCTTGCGCTATTGCAAACGGATATTGATACTGAGCAACACCACATTACCCAACGCGAACAGTTGCAAAGCGCGTTATGGGAACTCGAAGAAGCCGAACAGCAAGAACGCCGTCAACAGGTTGTATTACACACCGCGATTGATCTCTTACAACGCGACTCCAGCCACAACGTGACACGCTTTAATAAGCTGGTGAAACAACACTGCCCTGAATTAATGCAACGCTTTACGCAATCACACTATAAAACATTGGAAGTTCACCCCGATTTCAGCATTCAAGTCTTCGCGGAAGAAAAAGGTGACTACCTCGATTTCAACGAAATGTCTGCCGGAACACAACGCCAACTGGCTCTTGCCCTGCAAATAGCCCTCGCCACTGCATTAGCCGATGCTACCAAAGCTGAACATCAGCTTTTGTTTTTGGACGAACCATTTGCTTTCTTTGACCCCGAACGCACGGATACAGCCCTACACAGCTTACAGGAAAGCACGCAAAGCTCCCTGAGCCAAATTTGGCTGGCAACCCAAACCCTACCGAATAATGTGCATTGTGCGAAAGTGATCGAATGCCCTCAAAACAGCACCACGCTGCATATTCCTTAAAAAAGTTTGCGGAAATGTGAAAAAACACTTGCAGTCGGAAACGAAATCTCTATAATAGCGCGTCTCAACCACGGGACATTAGCTCAGTCGGTAGAGCATCTGACTTTTAATCAGGTGGTCGTGCGTTCGAGTCGCACATGTCCCACCATATAAATGAAAGGGTTGCAATCATCAAGATGCAGCCCTTTTTTTCGTTCTACTAATGTTCTATGCAGGAATAACATCTTAGGGTTATTTTTCTACTGTTTGCGCCGCCCCTTTTAAAGTACGACCGGAACAACGTTCATCAACGTGCATACGTTCACAAGCTCAATACCCATGCGGGTTAAAACGCCAGTGTGCTAACATTGCCTGAAAACAACGTTCACAAGGAATGTACATTCATGACCGATACACGCCCAACCTTGACCCTGAAAAAAAAGAAAATCATCATCATCCCGCCTAAGGTTGAGCCGCGTCATAGCCCATTGGTGCAAGAAAACAAACCAAAGAAATCGGCACGCAAAGCAACAAGCAAACCAAAAGTTATCAAGCCAGCCCCATCCGTCGAAAAAGCAAAAGAACTAGACACACTATTAAAAAACAAATGCAGAGTGTGGCGAGATTACCTACCGATCACCAAGGACGGCAGTTTTGAACATGAGGTTTATAAATTAGCGCGGGAACACGATGTGTTTGTATCGAAAGTGTTGCTAACCAAGCTAGTTAAGCAACACAAAAAGGACAGGCGTTATGTGCAGAATATAGCAAAAGGCGGATGCCGCCTTGATTTCTTCAAAAAACCCGCTGAACCCATTAGCTCAGCGGAACAATCCAATGCAGCAGCAAGTTTACTTCTATGATGCCATCCCCTGCTTCAACTGCTGTTTCAACTCCCAGCCCTTAAGCTCCCACAACTTGTCCCGTGCTTTGCGTTCAGCATCATCACGGGCAATATTGAAACCAAGCTCCATATTAAAATTATCCTTACTAACACATGCGCTCTTGCCAGTAGCGACAATAAAACCATCCAATTCAGCAGCCACAATAGTTGTGGTGGTATTAGGGATGTGCCAACCGTGGAACGTCAATTGACTAACCAGTTCGTCTATTGTTGATACCGTGACTCGTGGTGCAGTTAATCCTTTAGCAGTAACTTCATTCTCAATCTTATTATCATCTAACATAATCCACCTTCCAAATTATTAATTAACACTATCATTCAAAAACAAGGCAATAACTTCATCCGTCATTTCGGATAAGTTGCGTTCAAATTCAATATCATCCTCATCATAACGCTCATAAAACCAATGACCCAAATAACCATTAACAAGCTCTTTAACCTTAAATTTCGCCTTTATCATTTTCTGTACTTCGGCAGGCAGTGATTCAAGCGGAATTGTTTCTTCACCACCATCTTTCTTAACGCCAATAACCTCAATCTCACACATCGGCATTATAAAAATCCTCTTACTGTAAATAACCATCAGCTTTTAGCTGTTTGCGCATCTTATCAGACATGGATACCGTGCCTGTGTTCCCCTGCTTCTTGCGGTTAGTGCGTGCTGCTTTAACGGATTTTGCAACGTCTTGGCGGGTAATCTTTAAATGTGGTTGGCTGCGGTTAAAGGCTGCAATCTCGCGTTCAATCGCTTTAATATCCCCTCTTCCATCCAAATAATAACCCCGCGCCTTATTCATAATCCGTTCGCGTGCTGATTCGCGCAGTTCTTTTGTTGTCTGTATCATATTGCGCTGGTCATAAGCATCAGCAACCTTAGCAGGCGCAAAACCAACGGCTTGCGCGGCAATCTCAGCCGCATTTAAGTCACCCGGTGCGACGATCTCGCTGTGTTTGCGGTCTGTTACCCCTTCAGTTGCCATGCGTGCCGCTTTGACGGGATTACGCGCAAAAGTCGGCAAGAACTTTTCAATACCCTTAAACACATCCCCCCGTGCCATTAATTCCATACCCTCACCAACATTAATAGCAGTAGCAGCATTAACCCCCAGTGCTTGTATCAAATAATCTTTAACCGTATCCCCACCTTCATTGAACGCACCAGCGTCATTAAATAACAAATTCCCCATCCCAATTCGGCTAGAAAAATCCAAGCCCGTAGCAGCATTTAACGCCCCACGCATCACTAATTCACGCCCACCATTACCAAACTGTTCATTTAGCCAACGTTGCCATGCCGTTTCAGCATCAAACGTTTCATCACCAAATAAATTAGCCACGCCATATAACAACCACATCGCAGGCAATCCAGACATACCCGCAAATAACGCCGTCATGCCCAACACATAAGCCAATTCCTTTCTAGCCAATGTTTGCGTTTGCGCACTTTCGTGTTTAATCGAATCTTTAAAACGTGTTAATAAAAACTCCATCATCATCACAGAATAGTTTTTCAACGGCAAAACCGATTTAGCGAAATTCCCTTTCAATGCCAGCGAACGATTAGCATGACTATAATCAAAATGCGTGCGCTCTGTTACAAAGCGTGCATAACCCACGCCTTGCATACCATGATCCGCATCCAATTGCGCCTGCATTGGCGCATCAGCCCCTTTATACAAGCGAAACGCTGCCAATTGCGCCGCTTGGCGATTCAAAATTTCGGCGTTGTGGAAGAACCACCCCAAATAAGCCATCGGCTTATCCATGCTCAATGCAAAATTACCAACAGTTGCACGCCCATCACCATTTGCCACCCGCGCCATCGCATTGGCTTGGGTTGTCTGCGTTGTACCGTCCAACTCCAAGGCTTTCAGCATTACTCGTTCATCTTCCGGTAAAAACGCCGCATCACTGGTAGCAAATAAACCTTCGCGCACATCTTGCGGCTTGCGTGCCGCCTTTACCACATCTGCCAATGCCACACCTAACGCCTGAGCCGCCTTTACACCGCCGAACTTAGATGCTAATACCGGATACGTCACCTGAGCCGTTTGCATCAAATTTAACAAACCAGCCGTGGGCGAACCCGCCAAATACCAAAAAAACGCAGCATTCCCCATAAAAGCCGCAATCGGGCTAGTATCAGGGTTCATCATCCCATCAACCTGCTTGCGCACCACGTTCAACACATCCGCAGCCAATGGCAGCTTATCGGCACTAATAGCTGTTGCCAAATCCGCAGCAGCTTTCAGCTTCAGTGGCTCATTTTTATAAATACCACGGTGTAAATCCTCATGTGCCCTAATAACATCCGTCATTGCCTGCAATGCATCCTGCACCTTATGCCCAAACATAATCCGGCTTAAATCATGTCCGCCATGCAACATCGTATGAGCAAACCCACGTTCCATGTCCTGACTAGCACCCGCGATGTAATGCCGCCGCAGTTCTGGTTTGCGGGCGGATACCTCCGGCAAACTTTCCACAATAAACTTATTAATTGCCTCACGCACCACCGGATCAAATTCAGCACCTTGCTTATTAAGAACCCCAAGTAATTGCCCTGCAATCCCCGGCACATCCTTTGCCGCCTTCTCCAACCCTTCTTTATAATCCTTCAAATACAGCACACTAGCATTAGGCCGTTCCGCCTTAATTGTGCGTAAAAATTCCTGTGACTCACTATAAGTCTCAAAATGCGCCCGTTCGTACAGCTCACCTTGGCGCACCAATACGATATGTTTCCCATAGCGTCGTAAAGGGAAATAAGCCCCTTGCTTCAAACGCTTGCGATATTCTGCCCGTAGCTCCGTCACCAAACCTTTAGCAACCTTTGCATCTGCGGGATTCATGCCCCGCATTTCCGACAATTTCTTCTCTAGCGCATCCGTCTGCTTTTCCCATAACGCTTCCAGCTCACGCCGCCACGATTGGTAAACATGTTGCTGTGCTGGCGTTAATTGCTCCCACTGTTCCCGTAAGCGTGGGAAAGCATCAGACCGACGCTGCTCAAACGCAATCCGGTTGTTTAAAATATCAATACCGCGCTTTGCTTTATTCGTCTCAGCTAACGCCTGTTTTTCGTCATAAATTCTATTTTTCGGATTTTTGCGCTGATCAGCAGCAATAGCCGCCAAATCATCATTAAACTGCTTAATCCGCTTTGCGGCCCATTGCACGCTGATCGACGCAGTATATTCCGCCTGATCAGGGTGTAAATTGTGCATCGTCGCGTCATACATCAACATAGAAATCCCTTGTTGCTGTTCCGCGCTCAATGCCGTAAATAAATCATGCGCCTTCTGAAACCGATTAGCCCAATTTTGCGTAACCGCCCGCATCAGCCGCTTGTAACCCTCAAGTGAACGCAATGGATCACCATCAACCTTCCCAAACAATGCGCCATAGCGATCAATCAGGTTGTTGAATGTCATCAAGTGCAGCGCAGCTTTAAACCCACCTTGATACAAATCTTCCGCCCGCGCTGCCATTCCCTGCCACGCGGTAGCTAATGTTTTAGCAATATCTTGATACGACTGTTCAGCCTGTTTCGGTGTGCTTGGCATCGCCATAAAATGCACCTCCGGTTTTGCCACATCATTGGCGGCAATATTCGCCTTTTGATTGCTTGTAACATTATTCAACCCATCGGCATACTCACTTAATACCCCGCGTAATGTGCCACGCAACTTATCGACCTTGGTGAAAAAAGCCAAACTACCAGCATCACGCTTACCCTGTAACTGTGCTAACAAGCTATTCAACCAGCGCATCACATTCGCCGCAAACTGCTGAAATTTGTTAGGGTTCTCTTGTGCTAATGACCGCAAAAACGCAGGGTCTGCCAACGCATCACCTACAAAATCCGCCAATAACTCCTTATTAGCATGACCATCTACACCTTCAGCATCAGCACGTTGCGCCACTGCCGCCAAACGCTGCCGATACGCAGGGAAATTTTTAATATGCAACTGTGCCGCTGATGCAAACCATTGGTGCAAATCCGGTCGGTCTATATGTAAATGCTCATACAATTCATGACCAATAACATTCATGTAACCAGCACGCGAATCCACGTTCACAAAAATACGGTTTCGCGCTGCACTCGGCACGATAGCACCTTGAAACAACTGGCGTGACTGTGCATCACCGCGCACAAACACAACTTTCTTGCCAAATACGCGGCTAATCGTTTCCGCCGCTGGCTGCATTTCTTGCGGCATTTGCACTGCTTCAAACCGCGCTTTAATACCAGCGGGTAAACCGCTAACTGCACGGCTTAAAATGTCCGCATCACGCTGGTCTGGCATAACCTGCCACGCCTGTTCAAACGCCTGCGTTTCTGTCCCATTCAATCCCAAATCACGGCTAAAGGGCACGGGTTGATCATACGCGCTAGGGTCAAATTCCGCAGGATGTTGCGGCCCATCGTTAAAAGGCAAATCAGGTTCAGGATTAGGGTTAAGGTTTAAGTCAGTAAGCGGCTCTTCATTCTGGATAGCAGCACGTTCCAACGCTGCATAATCATCAATCTGCGTAGCATCAGGTTGATTAATTAACGCATTCCCCGCACCAACTTGACTTCCAATATCTAAATTTTGACTTCCGACATCTTCAGGTGTCGTCAACTGACTTTGCAATTCAGCCTCTAATGCAGCGGGGTCTAAGCTAAAATCTGCTACAGGTTCAGGCTGTACATCAGCCAAAGCCGCATCTAATTCCGCATCACCTGTAATAATTGGTTGGCGATTATCAACCTGTCCTACACCTGCCTCGACCTGCCCTGATGCAATCGCCCCTACTGCATTGCGCCATGCAGTGGTTTTATCAACTCCCGCATTAATGGCGTTTTGGTATGCAGTTCGCGCTTGTTGTAATGCCCCGCCGAATTGTTCAGCGGTGATGGATGCGGCATTATTCCCCACGCCTCCATAGTAACTCTTGCCCGTGTGAGGGTCAGCAATGCTCGCCCACTCTTGCGCCCCTGCAACCTGTGCAGATGTTAGGTTATCGTGCTTACCTTCAATGTAATCTCTGATTGCCGGTCGTTTATCCCTTAGCAAATAATCACTAAAAATCCGCTCTTGCAAATCCGGCGTAAGGCGTTCATTTGGATCAATTCCCAGCGTATTAACGGCTTCAGCCAGTGTTGACGGTATAGCCTGATATTTTCCAACGGTAAAAATCCGCTCTGGATGTCCCTTTGGCAACGCTTGGCGGCGCATCACCTCACCAACCGTCACTTGGGAGAAGTCGATTTTCTCACCCGCCGAATCCCCCGCATTTCCACGGTTAAACGAACCATAATCGCCTTCCCCACTAGCAATCAAATTGCCCAGATTATTAGTAGTGGTAGAGCTGTTTTTTTGTATTTTGTTTTCTGTAACAGGATTCAAAAGTGCATGAGCTGCCGAACCTGCCCCACCAACTGCCCCACCTTGCACAAAGCCAGACGTACCGCTATCAAGGTAATCCTTTAGTGCTTCAGCATTCGTCAAGCTACGTTCTGCACCGGCTCGTTGCACAGCCGTTTGTGCAACCTCTGTACCTGCCTCTTTTGCCCCAACGCTACCCACGCTTTTCAATGTCTGACGCACAATGCCGCCAGCCCCGCCAGTGCCGTGCAGCACTGCATCTAACCCAACCTTATCCCCTAAAAACTCCAATCCGCCAGCGGCCACACCACCAGCGTATAACTTCGCCATCTGCTCTGGTGTTAGCTGGCTCAAATCCTTATTATCCTGCACAGCATAACCCGTGGTTTCACCCAAACCATGCGTAACCGCACTACCAACCATTGCCGCAGTCGCGCCCTTTTTAGCGCGTTCTAACACAACATCTTTAGTCATTGATTCAGCAAGCTCTTTCCCTGCCGTTTTCAATGCCGTTTTCACACCTGTCTTACCAACTGCACCCGCCGCCGCACCGGCTAACGTACCTGCCCCAGGTATGGCAGACCCTGCAACCGCACCCGCCGCTGCTGTTGCCAATGTTTCCCCTAAATTCCCAACCGCTTGACCCGCGTTATACTGCAACCAATCCGCAGCATCTCCCAGAGACGAAATGCCGCTAAAACTGTCGGCTGGCTTGCTTTGCTGCTGCAAAATCGCCTCTTGGTCTTTCGCAACGTCCAAACCATAGTCCCGTAGTGAGGAACCCCAATCCTCAGCACCAGCGCGGCGTAAAGTTTCCCCTGCCAAAGCACCTGCATATCCCAACGTCTGCTTGGTTTGCGGGATGTAATTATCTAACCCCCGACTAAAATCCCCCTGTTCAGAATCAACTAAGCCCGCATCAGCGGGCTTGTCTTTCTGAAATTTTTCCCACGGTTTAGCAGGCTCAACAGTTGCATTCTGATTCTGAAATTTTTCCCACGGCTTCATTTTTGCAACACCCAATTTTGTTCATTAGCAGGATCACCGCCCTTGAATACATAACCATCCATGACCGTGCCAATAGCAATTTTTTGATTAGTCTGATTGGTTGGAAGTAAATGCTGACGGGCTTCACCAGATGCTGCAAAGATAGGACCAACCAGCGGCGCGACTCCTAATAGCGACTGCAAATCAATCCCTCCATCATTGCCAGCAACATTCATTGGTTCTGTATTCAAATCCATTTCACTAGCACGCTGTTGCGCCGTAGCATTGCTTGCGGCCGCCGCAGCCATACGCTGTGCAATCGTCGCTTCCGCCAACGGCTGCACCTGCCCTGATGTTTGTCGATGCTGTTCAGCACTAGCAAATGCATCCTGTGTTCTGGCTGTGCGCAATGCCTGCTCATACGGTGTTAATGCCTGTGTTTGGTCTGCTTTCGCATAACCTTCGTTCGCACTGGCAAACTGATTTTGCGCTTGTGCAGTGCGTAGCGTTTGCTCATAAGGAATCAATGCCTCACGCTGTTGCGCCGTAGCATTGCTTGCCGCAGCCGCTGCCATGCGCTGTGCAATCGTCGCTTCCGCCAACGGCTGCATAGTATTCGCTTTAGCCGTATTTAAGTCTGCCGCTGTATTATATTGATTCGCCTGAGCAGTCCTTGTCGCAATATCTGCCGCACTTTTGTCTAAAAAAGCTTTTGCCAGCGGTGTTGCAGTATCCAAAGTGCCATCCAATGCATTGAAAACAGCACCATTGCTAGTTGGTGAATACGAAGTTTTGCCACCATAGCCATACAAGCTATACGCATTTGCCCCTCTATAATCCTGATTCAAACCCCGCTGAATCGCTTCGTCACGATACTGACTTTCTTTTTCTTTCAGTGCAGATTCCGCAATAATCCGCCGTGCTGTTGCTCCATCAATTTGCCCTTTCATGTATTGCGGATTGACCCCGCCAGCAGAAAGGAACTGCCCTGCCAATGAACCTAATGCGCCTAAACTTTGATTAAACATATCACCACCATTTATCCATTTTGCCCATTTGCCCAGTGCCATAACTGCTCATTGCATTACCTGCAAACTGCAACCACGGATTTACCTGCCCAGCATTATTCACCTTAATATTATCTAGCAGGCTCTGACCATTAGCGTAATTGCCAATCAATTGCGCCTTGTTTTCAGCCTTAGCCATTACATCCGCTTCGCGGCGCATTAACTCCCCTGCCCCATCTGTCCGCCCTAGTAACTTTGCTAATTGGTACGCACGGTTTTTGCTAGTAGATGTAGCTTGCGCCCGCGCCAAATCATAATCCTGCCCTGTATTACCCTGAGTGGATTCCGGCACGGTTTGCAATTCAGAAGATGTGTTATTTAATACCGACATTAACCGATCAACATTATCAGTTTGAGCCTGCTGATAATGTTGCATACGGTTATCACCCTGATACTGATTAACACCTTCTAAAATCGCTGCATTTTTTTCCTTATTAGCAGTTTGTTCATTCAAAAACTTCTGTCGTATAGCCGCTTGCTGACGCTGATTCGCTTGATTCTGTGCATACATATTAATGCCAGCACCAGCCGCAGCTATCAAAGCGGGGGCAAGAAATTGCAACATAATTATTATCTCCCTTGATAACTTGAGCGTGACGAACTAACAGTCGGAACACCACCGCCAGCACTACTATAACCAGAACTATTCACACCACTTGAATAGCGACTCAAGGCATAGGCGTTTTCAAACTTACTAAATAAGTCCGCTAAAGAACTATCAATGCCGGAATTTTTCCGCGATTCAGCCGCCGCACTTAATTGCGCCTGCGTTGCTTCGGCATTTAAGGCCTGAGGGTCTGCTGTTACCTGTTTAATTAAACTATTTCGCAAGTCTTCATCGGATGACATCCAATCAGCCTTTAGCTTATTTGCGCGTTGATCCGCTTGTAACAGCCCTTGATTATAAACATCCTGCAACGCTTTGTTGCGGTCAACTTCTTGTGACCCACCGCTTAAACCTTGACGCGCCAACGCAAAGCGACTAGCGCGTTCTGTTTTTGTGCGTTGTTCGTCAAGCGAGAATTTATCCAAATCAAATACGGCTTGACGCGCCTGATCATAAATCCCCGAACTGCGGTTTGAATCCATAATCCCGTTAATCACCCCGATTTGCTTAGCCACTTCAGCTTTACGGGCTTCTTCGTCAGCACGCATTTTATCATAACTGCTATCACTACCTCCGCCGCCACACATTTACAACCCCTTGCGGCTTAAACAGCCGAATTTGCTATAGCCCAAACGCTGATAAAAATCAGCAGTGCGCTCAAAATCGACAGTAGCAGTAGCACCTAGCACCACATCACTAGCACCCCGGTGCTTTGCCCAGTCTTCAAAATCATTAATCAATAACTTAGCAAACACAGCATTACGTTGATTCGGTGTTACAAATAAACCAATATCCCGCGCCACATAATACTGGCGATTAAACAAATACGGTTCGACTACCCCAATCATGCCAGCAACAGTGTTTCCATCTTTAATCAACGCAGCCACATAATGCGTTTGCGTGTAACAAAAGCTATGGCTTAAAACATCAGTCATAGCGACGGCATCAAACGGTATATGTGCATACTGGGAATCAGCGTGCATCTGCTCTGCCAAACTCAACAAATCTGCTAAAACATTAATTGACGGATAACGTACCAACATTAACGCACCCCCATTGAATCCCAATAAAACGTTAATAAATCTAATTGCATTTCGTTGTCATGCTCTGCGTAAATGCGCGGTGAAAATGCCGTGCCATGCAAACCAACGGGTAATGTTCCCCACGGCCTGCTATCACCCGTTAATTCAAACAACTCAACTTCTTCTTCAGCGTTATTTTCAAAAATCCCCAAACGTAAATCAGCACTACCCTGCACTACCGCATCCATTGCAGCCAATCGTTTTAATGACCCCGGTGCTTTAAATATCATAGCGCCCATGACAATTTTCACGGGGAAATTAATACCCATGTCTGTGTAACAATCAGCATCTAGCACTACCAGTTGATTACCCAGCCGCAGATACGTTTTACCCATTAACTCTGCTGCTCCCGTTACCACGTCTGGTAATTCCCAGCGTGACCACGCAGCCAACTTTGACGTTTTGGAAAACGAGTAAACAAGCACCTCTTTACCGACGAATAGTAAGAACTTACCCAACGACTGTGAGTAATGCCCGCGAATAGTTTGATTAGCGTTACGCTTAATCAAATCACTCATTAACGCATCCACAGGTGATCCAATATCCAAATCAGAAAGATTTCCTGAACTGGATTGTTGTGATAGTGAACGAATACCAGAATACGCCAAAAACAGCACATCACCGGAAATCGACGTAATTGAATACGGGTACTGCGTGCCAACCCCATGAGTAATATCGACTAACGCATGTTGTGCTGGATCAGGGTCGACCTTCCAAATCTGAATAGCAGAATCGGTAAAAACGGCAAGCATTCCGCGATAAACCGCCAATGCTGTTACTAATCCGCCACCGTGGTGAGAAATCGGCAAAAACCCTGCATCATCCGCTGTAGTCCAATCACGCGGTTTATTCGTCGCTGAAAATCGCACGCTTGCCCCGTCCTTAGACGGTGCAAAAACCTTCCCCGCGATAGAAACAATCTGTCTAGAATTAGGGCAATTAACATCCATGATCTGCGTCGCTTGTAACGTGTAAAAGTTACCGACCACATCAATAACATCCCCAATGGCTTTCACCCACTCCGAATAGTAGTTTGGCACGTTGTGAACAAAACGCTGCACCACAGTATTAGCTAGTTCACTTAAACTGCCATTTAAAATAGTTTTAAAATACAGATCATAACCATCAATGTATGTTGCATAATCCCCATTCACAATGGACAAATCAGACTCCAGCAAATCAACCGGGGTATCAAACAATATCACTGCATCCAGTTTGCGTTGATCAATAACAATATTAATCTTATCAATCAAAATGGAGCAGTTTTGTGCAAAAACATCATCAGCGTCATCCACATCGAGCAACTTTGCATACTGCTGCACGTCGACTGCAACAATTTTTACCTGATCAATAGCTGCTGCCAACTCACCCGCATCAATGGCTTTCTTAGCTGCTAAATAATCTAAGCTTGGGTACAGGCTATCGGTTGGAAAAACACTAGCTAAATTTGACCGTGCAGTATTAAATGCTTTTAACAAATCAGCGGGTATATCCGGTATTTGTGCAGCAGCATCAAAATAATAATGCCGTGCAACCCCCTCTAGTTTGATGGACATATACAAATAACCGGCTATAACGGTCTGGCTAAAAACCTCTGTCGGCTGAGAATCCGCACCGATTGAATCTTTTGTAACAACATTCAAATTAGCACCAAGCGCAAACAAACCGATGGATTCATCTGGCAAATCCACGACCTTTCGCAATCCAGCACGTTTGCGAATAGCGAAACCCGTGGTTACATCACAATTCAGCAAGTCCCGCATCCGATTCGCGTCAGTCACGGAATCCCCTTTCCGCAAATCGATACCAACATCAAATCGATCAAACGTAATTGCTTTCACTTCAAATCCTGTTACAAAAAATCAATCACGGTAATAGCGTGGCACATAACGCCGTTCGATATGTTGCCCTGCCCTCATTTTCCCCTGAATGCCGTCTAATTGCTTTGCCAATACTTGCAGGTCATCCTGTTGGTAGTGCGCTTTAGCAGTGATTAACGCCATGCGAAATACCAATTCATCAGGCATAAGCAACTCATCATCATCATCAACAAACCGTGGTAACGTTTGCCAATAATCCACACGCACTAACGTGCGTTCATCAGTCGGGGGGAATAGCTCAAACTGATTGCCAATAATTCGGTATGCAAACGGTTTTGTAGCAGCTTTTGCGCGTGCGAACGGTGTTAAATTAGCATCGGTAATCTGCTTGCCAAATGCTGCATCACGCACTAATTCAATCCACCGTTGATCATCTTTCAAATAGACCTTGAACGGCTTGCGATGCTCAAAGTCAGCGGGCAAGTCCATAAAATATTGACCAATGCCAAGATCAATCATTGCCCGCTTAATAAAGCGATCCTCTTCACAACCCCAATAAATAAGCTCTTGCGCATCGCGCAAGAACTCATTTAATAAATCAGCTTGACGTTGTGCCGCCTGCCCCTCAGTCGCAAAACCAAGGCGCAAAGCTAAACGATAACGCAACTTAGCTAATGTCATTCCCATTGCACCCGCCAAACGTCAGGGATGGTTGTGCATTGACGAATACGTCCTTTCAGACTGTTGGCTTTAAAAACCAATGTCGTTTCTTGATCCGCGAACGCTTTTCCTAGAGCCAAAACTTTAGGCGCATCTAAATTAACGACGGAGTTATCTTTTGTAATCCACTGTATTTCAAATGATGAACCAGCCGCTAATGCATTGCCCGCCAAAATAACTGCTCCGGTAACGCGGTGCACAGACGTTGCATCAGAGTCATACATATTCCCGTCAAACAATACACCCGCAGCAATCTTTTGATCACGCACTTCATTAATCAACTGGCACGCAAACTGGATTTCAGTTTCTAGCGTTGAACTGATAACGTAATCATCTTCAATATCATTCATAAATCAAACCAACCCTTCAAAAAAGAAAATGCTTTTAAAGAAAACTTTACTGCCAGTAACGACTGAGCTAAATAAATCTTCCGTAACACAATTGACAGGAATCATTTTTAGTCGGGCATAAACAGCCGTCCCCGTCGCAGTTGACGGATAAGGATGCTTCATGACTTTTTGGCGACGATTAATATTTCTCAAGTTCCCAAGCCCCAGATTGATACTCAAACCATTTTTAGCAAATTGCGCATCAATGTCATCTTGCGTTAAAGCGACAGGGTTACTATTTGCATCCAGCTTATAAACAGAACCAAAAGCCAAATCTAAACGCAAACCAACGTCACCACTACCACTAACATAACGCAAGGAACTTGATTGACTTACAACAAAGTAACCATCAGCAGCGCCACCTTTTATGCCAACTTTTACCCAGTCAGTTTCAGTCGCACTATGATTTATCACCCCTTTAGTATCTCCCGAAAAATCATTCTCATGAGTAAATGACTTAACACCATCAGCTTGAAAATCAATTAAATTAGCCAGCATCCCTACATCAAAAAAACCCTTCATGGATTGCAAATTCAGTTGCAAACTGTTATTTGCTTCTTCAACTTTCTGCACCGCAGCGTTTAAATCACCGCTCAATTTTGAAAACTCACTCATAAACCAACCTTTTTAATAAACTGTGCCTGTAATGATGCAATTGCGCCCCACATAGCCTGCATTTCCATGTGTAATGGATTGTTATGCCATGCAATCGGAAAAACAGGGAAACGATGACGCATAACAGCACCACCAACCGGTAATGCAAAAATACGCATTCCTGTACCAATACAACGGTATGCCTTGCCATCACCACCGCGCATCCACTTAAAACCCGCACCAGTATCTGCTGGATCAAGCTTCACACCTGCACCATCAAACAACTCCACGGGTAATAAATAGAAAACATGATCTTCATTCCAACCGGAATAAGCTGTTGCTGGCGTTTTGCCGTCACCCGTAATTTGATTTTTTGGCAACCATTTAATGCGCCGTGGATTCCACGTTGGGTTTTGCCACCATGCAACCCGCACTAATTCAAACGGGAATGCATAACTCAAACCGTAATGAATATTTTGATCAGTGAACCCCAACACTTCCGCACGGCTATTTAACGCTACCCAGCGTGATGGATCACGCCAACCGGTACGCGCTAAATTACGCCCCACAGCATCATCAGGTAATGCATACCAGTTCGTGTAGTAACCCAAATTTAACGGTAGCGTTCTATCTTCAGGTCGTGTCCAAAAGTATGTTTCGGTTTTTTCCTTTAGATTAAAACGGTGTGCAATACCGTTATCTAACCCCGGCAACTTACGCATCCATTTATTAACCAATGCCTCAGCATTGCTTGCTTCAAACGGATGATCACCCGGATCAGACTCACGCACATTAATAGCAAAATGCGCGTATTTTGACTGTTCCAATTCCGCCGGACTCATGTTGTATTTCCAGCGAACTTGGGGATCATCTAAATAATGCAAACAACGCGATGGCTGTACGTCTTCTTCCGTGCCCAATTCGACAGCAATCCATCTATAATTATCGGTCGCAATAGTCGGCTTTCCCGTTTGATCATTCACAACAATGCAACTGGATACACCGTGCTTATTCTCTTTAACAGGTTTCGCACCGCTCAGACCATAAATGGCTTTGCGGTTAAATACGTCATACAATGCTGACTCATCATTACCGTGGCGAAAGGACGGTGTACCATCACCGGGCTTCCCCACTTCTTGCCACGACTCGACACACATCAACACCATTTTGGTAAAAGCGCGAAATGGGCGAATGCTGTCATCATTCAACGCCGCAGCGCGAATCCATTCCCGCGCCTCGTCAATTTGAGCATCCCCATCGCCCGCAGCAATCACTGCGGCCGGAATGTCCCCCGCTTCAATGATTTCCGTTTGCAGGAAATCCGCACCCATTTTCACCGTTTGCAACGTGCTTGGGTCAACGTGTCTAGTGCGTTTATAACGCCCGCCAGACACAAAACTCAATTCCGGCAAACCCAGTGTGAACGCACGACTTCCACCGGGACGATAGCCAATATCTGCATGATCATGAATGCCAGCGGCAGCAAACGAAACATGCGTCGTATTAAACAGCGTATTGTAAGAATCGCCCTTCAAACCATGCTGACGAACACCCACCACACCCGTGCCCATCAACTCCTCTTTAAACAACCCATCATTCAGCCAGCCGGAATGCAGTGCTAAATACGCGTGCTCTAATGTCTGGAAAATTTCATGTTTAAAGGCTTTGCCTTCAGCATGTTCCCCATCTAAATCGGGTTTTAACTCTGCATCGTAAACCCGATGCGCCGAGTCATCTGCCAATTGATCCAGTTCATTAGCTGCAATCTCTTTAACCGTATCAACCGCAACCTTAGTAGCAATGCGTTTTGCTGTATCAGTAGCAACACCCGTTACAGCCTTATCAACCGCATCTTCAACTTCAGCGCGAATCAGCGGCGCAGCCTTGGCTTTCAAATACGTATCAGCCGCCGCTTTACCAGCCGCCTCACCTTCACTTTTTGCCACGGTTGCTGCTGTATTGCGTGCAACAGGGATAGCAGCTTTAGCACCGACCTCTTCAGCCACCGTGGTTGCTGTAGATTCGGCAGTGCTACGCGCCACGCCACGCGCAGTATCCGCCGCAATATCGGGTACTAAACGCTGCGCAACATCACGCCCAGCTTGCGCACCGGCTGTTTCCGCCCGTGCATCAGCCACGTTGCGGGCAACAGCCGATGCTGTATCAGACGCGACCTCTTTAATGTGCGCGTCAACCTCAGCGTGCAACGTGTGCTTTTTAACAATGCGATCTTTTAATTCGCCATCGCTGCGGCGCACATCAGCCAATGCCTCATTAGTCGATGCACTAGCCTTGGCAACTGCATCCAGTTCATCATTTAGCAATGAGCCGGACACACTTGCCCCAAACGCCGACCCGCGTTTATACGACTGTGGATTGCTCATCTTTGATTCCTGTAACAGTTTTCAAATCGCCTTTCATGGCTTTTGCCACTTCATCACGATTACGGTAAACCGCATCAATTGCTGGCTTGCCGTATTTACCGATCAACCGCCCATACTCAATCGCAGGTTCTGTATCAACATCCACCACTTCTGGTTTTTCATCCGTCACGCTAACGGCTTCTTCACCATAAATCCCCTGTAATACTGGGATTTCATGACTAGCCACGCACTGCGTAACCTTCGTCATCGCATCCATTGACACAATGAGTGTTTTATAAATAATTTTCATTGCCACCCCTTACGCTGCTGCTAAAACGGCATGTGCATTGGCACGATTAATCGTCAACGCCAGCTTGCCAGTAATGGCGAATTTATGGACGTACTGACTATCCCCGCGTTTTGGCTGTCGTGGCTGCATCCAATGCTTGCCGCCTGTGCGCAACTTCAAAAACTTACTGTTGATGAAATAGCAGCGTTTCGTCCATTTGGTTGCCGGTGCATCCAGCGTGTCCAAATCTTCAAAAGACGGATTCCAAATAATCGGCACGCGTTTAAACGTATGCCCAGTGTTGCCGCCTTCCACGCTGTAAGATTCCCCTGCATTCACATTGATTTGCAGCTTCTCGCCCACAGCCGCCGCATACAAATCAATCATGTCCGAACCCATCATAATAAAGTCAGGTTGTCCGCCATTGCGGGTGCAGGCCCGCCATGCTTTTTCCATCCGATCAATAATGTTTCCAGCGTTCACCCCTGTGGCCACATGATTGCGCCACCACGGTGATGCAGCACGATCAATGCCGCCGACAACCCCCACATTAGGCGTGAGTGATACCAGCGCATCCAAGCCCGTAACAGCTTCCGTAGCGTGTACGCCAGCGCGATGCAAATCCAAATCCAGCGATTGTTCTAAGCCTGCACTTAATGACTCTGTTTGCTCTTTAAACAAATCAACCAATTGCAATTTTTCATTATCAGTTGCTTGGGTTGGCTTTCCGTCATCAACAACCTCAATGCCATTCTGGAATAATGTGTCTTCGTCGATTTCAAACCCGTCATGAAACCCGCCCCAAGGGAATGAAGCCTGGCTAAGCGTTTGGCGTTGGTTGTAAGTAACAGTCTGATTGCCGCGATACCATTGAAAATTGGAGCCATAATTGGTACGCAAAGGCTCAATCACAAACTGCTTACCACCGGGAAATGTTTTTTTCTTGGCAACCAGTGTTTTCAGAAAGGGGCGTTCTTGTGCGATTTGATCAATCGGCGTGTTATTTGCGTAATAATCTAATGACGAGCGTCCGGCATTAGCAATTTGAGCAGCAGTAAAAGGCATAGATACCTCAAAAAAATGATGAATAAATGTCATTCACCACCGTTGGGGGAGGCAACCCCGATAAACCCTACCGTGCGCGACCACGGCTAACAGCGAGACAGTGGGGCTTGTTATTACTTTAGTGACGCGACACCACTTACAGCGACAAGTTAGGAGGAGGAGAAACAAACCAAGTAATAATAAGCCCTTTAATATAAGCACACTGAATGGTTCAAAATCAGACCATTTAAGTTATTGCGGCTAAAATCGCGTCTTCCATTGTTTTGGGTTTTACCTTCACCGCACCACTCGCACCTGCCCCTGTGCGCAACGGCTGCGGCGTTTTAATAACCTTGCGCGGCACGCTAACAATTGTATTTTCATACAGCATTTGCACCACCCCCGCCCATTGATTTGGGTGATATTGCTGTGCAATTTGATTAACACGCCCTGCAATCACCTGCATTTTCTGCTTGTAATCAGGGTCACTTACCGCCCATTGTTGTTCCAATGCCGTAATTTGTGCTGATGCGGTTTGCACCTCTTGCTGATAATGCATTTGTGCAGACTGTTCACGTCTAGCATTATCTTCCATATAACGCTGTTGTTCTTGCTGTTTTCTCGCCCGTGCTATTTCAATAGCAGCAGCACGTTCTAAACTGTAATCATTCACTTTCCCCAGCAAATCAGGGAAATCACTCAACGGATCAGGTAACGGCTTATCAATGCCAGAACGAATCACCAACCCCGCACGGGCTTGATCTAACATAGCTAACGCTTTTGTATAATCACCCGTTTTAACTGCCTTGGCATAATCCAGCATCACTACAAAATCAATCGGATCACCGATTGATTCGTTCAGCATCTGCCGTATTTGCTGATGCTGCTGAATCTCTGCCATCTGTTGGCGATTCTGTGCCGTTAGGTCGGCGAAGCGTTTGCGGGTGCGTTCCGACCAGCCAGCCATATCATCGCCCGCATCACCTGCCCCTTGATCTTTTTCGCCAGTTGCTGAAGGCGGCTCACCTGCCCCGCTGACTTCACCACCTGCCCCGTCATCGTGTTCACCTTCTTCACTGCTGCCCTGATGCGTTTCATCGCTCGCATCATCATCAGCTTCTTCCGTTTGCGCATCTTCATCATTCACCCCACTATCATCAATAACTTCATCAGCCGGTGTATTGGCATCATCAGTATTCAGACCTGCTAACACCGCATCACTAAACGTTTTCTCAGCCATTTTGTACCACTCCCATTAATTGCTGTTGACCTGCCCCATCCTGCCCCATTGCCATTGGTGCAGCGCGGCGCGGTAACAATTGATCAATATCAAACCGTTCATCCAATCGACGCAATAACTCAGCCAATAGTCCGCGCATTGCATCCGCTAATTCAACCTGCCCCGCTGCCTGCGCCGCCGCAACCTTCTGCATCATCTCCATTGCCAATGGCATGATTTGCGCCCAACTTTTTTGTTGGGCCATTTTGTCCGGCTTGCCCGACGATCCGGCACGGATCTTCACCCGAACCCGTCGAAAAATACTTTCCATATCCCAAGCAGGCCATATCGCACCTGCGCCCGTAATCGCCTCTACATCCTCTTTGTGCATCGCCTGTAATGCCAATTGCGCACCATCCAAAGCAATGCTTTCAATCCATTCCTCAATTGCATCTTGCATTTCTGATACGCGAGAAGATAAAGCCGACTGCATAATGTCTGCCTCAGTAGCCGTTTTTGCCCGCACTACGCTGCCCCGTGCTGCATCCTGCAAACCAGACATAGCTTCAATATCGAACCGCACTGCGTTGGTGTCATACAATCCACCATCAATGGGCGGATATTTTGTAAAATCAAACAATGCAGCCAACGATTTACCGTTAGCACTAACTGGAATATTCTCGCCAATGTCGCCATTGACTAAGCGCGTCATGGTTTTGTCATCAACCGACTCAGCATCAAATAACATCTTTGGTATTGCCTTAGCGCGATGTTCTGCGTATTTATCCCGCGTTTCCAAATATTCATCCTGCAACTCCTCAATCAATTCGGAAACCGAGTAGGGGTAAAACCGTGCATCACCATTAATCAAACCTAGGGGCTTGAACGGAAACCATGATTCACTAACCAACTCAGGTTGATAAGGTTCGCGCAAAAAACCTGTGACACCATCACAGATGGTATAAACCGTCATGGTTTTCTTGTCCCAGACTTCAATAACCTCGACACTACTATCAAGATCATCGCGGTTATTAAAACCATTCAGCGTCACAATAGGTTTAATATCACCACTATTGGCATAACTCACCCCGCTGCGATTCCAGTCAATATCGGGGAATAACGCTTTTGCCTTTTCCAGCGGCATGGGAATAATCTGTGCTATCCATTGGGTTTTATCCCAATCTTCCCACGCATCAATGTGCGACTCGATAATAATATGTTCCGGCTTAATCACATCAACCACCAGCCCAGATGACACAATCACCTCTTTCTGGTCTTCCAGCGAATCAACTAGATAACGCAACTCTTCGCGCTTAACTTCAATATCTGCCAATGCAACAGGATCAGCGATTTCTTTAATCATTAAACCCAATTCAGCAAGATTATCCTGCGTATCATTAATGCGCTGTGCAATCACCGGATCAGTCTGTATATCCTGCTGCCACATCACTTTAGCCCACGCAGCACGGGCAGACAGACAGCTACGAACGGCGGCTTTTGATTTGCGCTTTAACTGTGCTTTTTCAAGCTGTTCATTCAGCACAATTTCTAATGTTCTGGCGAAATTACGCAACCACGGGTATTCGTGCGGATCAATCGCATCTTTGGGTTCAATCGCCACTTCGGGCATTTTTGCGTAGACATGCGGTACTAAGCCATTAATCGTCGATAATATCAAATTAACGCGCTTCTTTTTTTTCTTGCTATCGTTAAAGGCGGCATCGTCATTATCATCTAATCCACCAGATAACAATCTTAAACGACGGATTTCATTATGTTCGCCCTTCCAATTGTTTCTAGCCGTTTTAATGATTGATAACCAACGTGTCGCTAAACGACCATTGTCGCACCCAGTTTTATCTTCACGCGCTTCTTCAGCTAACATTAGCCCATTCTCCGCATCCACTCAAATTGATCAACATTAACCGCTTCTGCTTTTTTCGTTTCCGGCTTGCGTCTTCTTAAACCATAGCGGAGACAATCCCACGCATGGTCTTCAGCATTAGAATCCACATCCTCTGGATCATGCTGACTAGTTGGAATAGCCGAAATAGTACGAATCGAATGCGTACAATGACGAAAGAAATACAGCCCACCGTCCTTACCTTCCGCCGACAATTGCAAGCGGCGAATAACCTCCTGTGCGCCCTGTTTCCGTGAACCCGCTGCATTATCAGCCTTTTGCCACATCACGCCGGATTTACGGAAATGCTCCTCAATGGATAATTCTGTTCCGGTATTTGACCAGATCGCAGGGTCTGCGGGATTCCCGCGAATCTCAATTCCTGCCTCTAATTCCGCCTTTTCCGCAGCCTTTACTAACCCCGCCACTATTTCCGCCGTCTGGCGGCTACCGTGGTTAGGCTTAATCATACCGTTACGATCACGCTCAATACCGTACAATTCACGGTAAACGAATACATCACCATTATCTGCCTTGGCAAACCACTGTACCGAAAACGGTTTAGCATACCCCCAATCCATTGAACGCCAACGCTGCCAATGTCTCGGTATATTAAAAGGCGCAACCTCATGCACGCTGGAACGCCACAATGAACCTAAAAAAGCGCCCGCAATAATTGACCAGTCGCCATCTAGCCACGCCCGTACAATTTCAGCCGTGCCAATACTTTTCAACTTGGCAACGTAGTCATCCCCTAAATAGGGGTTATCTAGTAATTTTGACGGTATAAATACCCGCCGCATCTGTGATTCAGGGTCAGTTATCACCGTCATCGGTGGCGCAACGTCAATGTAACGCGCTTTTACCCACTGATGCCCAACCCCGCCGGGATTCCCCGTCAAACGCATTCGGCACGCAATACCACTAGGGCTACGCAACGTGGCTTTTAGTAAATCAATCGGCTTAGGATCAGCCCAGTTCGTACACTCTTCAAAATAGATGCGTGTGTATTCGTGGCCTTGGTAGTTATCTGCATCACGCGCATTATCCAAGTAGCGAAATTTCAGCAACGCACCATTGCTGAACTCAAACGTTTTGCGCATGTCTTTGTATTTACCAAAGCCCGCAAACAAACGTTTAGCGCGTTCAATAACCTCTTCTAGTTGCGGCAAGGTGCGACGAAAAAATACACCTTTCGCCGCACTACCACAACGAAACGCATGTAAAATCCAATCACCGAGCATGGCATCAGTTTTGCCACCGCCCCGCGCACCGCCAAACAATGCGTCCTCAATGGGGCAATTGATTAACGCTTCTTGTGGCCCTGCATTCGGTTTCCACAAGATAAGCGGTTTGGTGTAACTAGGATTTAATGGGACTGCCATACTTTTTCGCCCATTCATCCGCATCAACCTCAGCAGTCGCAGCAATAATAACCGCAGGCATTGCACCTGCCCCATCCTGCCCCGTGCTCTTTTCGTCCAGCACACCGACCGCTTTAGCCATCTTTTCCAGCACGCGCTCTGCTACATCGGGTTTAAACACCCGTTGCGGCTTGTTGCCAACAAACTCACCTTTACTATTGTAAACAGGCACTTTAACTTTCACCTGCCCTGTGGTCTGCTGAAGCAAGTCACGCCAGCCGCCCCAAACTTCTTGCGCACTGGCTTCAACCTGCCCCGCGAAATACGTGCGAACCCTGTGCATTTCAGCTTTAACAACGGGATGTTTCTTGTAACGTGCTGATAAATTCCGACTGGAATTGTGATTACTACCGATACCTGCCAACTCAGCAGCATGAGTATCGCTAGTAATCTCACTCCCATCTTCTGTATGACCCAGTACCAAATAACGCGCAAAACGCTTTAAGCGTTCCTCCAATAACGCATTAACCCCAGTCACCTTTTCAGGTTCTGGGGCAGGTTCAATGCCGGGAATCGTAGTCTGGCTCATCGCTTCAACCACAAGTGAATAAGCCGCAGGATAACACTGCGCCCTATGGTTGATGATCCCGCTGCAATTGCCGCAGCAGCCTCAATCGGCATATTAGGCAGCCAATAGCGTAAAATACCCAATACACCCACAGTAAACATACCGTTCAATACAGCAGATGACAGCACGACTCGCCACGGCTTATCCGGTTCATTACCCCCAACCTCCAGCAATAGCCCTGTCATCGTTCCCAGAATTAAGACAATGCCAAACACAAGGCCTTCATATATTTTAGGGTCTGGCATTGTTGTTACCTCTTTATTATCCATACCATTACCATCAATCAGCGGGTGCAGTATTTACTACATAATCCAAACCGAATAACACGCCAACTTCTGCAACACGATCAACATGGGCTTGCTTTAATGCAGCCAATTCCAAACCTTGCTTTTTCAATAAAGCAGCCTTCTCATCTTCATATTGTGTTTCTAAGAACTTCAACAGCTCGTCATGAGCCGTTGCCAATGCCTGATTTAACATTACTGCACCCCGCGATTAGATGGAAAAAACGAACGTAACAACATAATTAGCAACAACACGCCATCCGCCAAATACGGTACGATTTGTTGGATTTGCTCAGGGGTCAAATTGCCTTTGAATACGGTTACATTAATCAAACCCAAAGCAGACAATGCAACCCAGTTAATTTTAGAGCGTAGTGCCTGCCCCAATAACTCCCTAGCCTGCCCTACTGATTTTGATACCTGCCCCACGCTATTGGGTTCGACCTCACACAACGCATCATCAATGTGAGGCAGGTCATATTCATCAATTGTCGTTTGTAAAGCAGTGTTATTGTGAAGCTCGCCCAACCATAATTTTGTTTCTAACTCGCGGCGATTCACCAAACCGTTAGATACACGACCGCCTGCTTTATTCCAGCGTTTTAGCTCGCTTGGCACAGCCTCATAATCACCATCATTTAACTTACGCAACAATGTGGATTTTTTAAAATTAGGCTCACCGATGTTAAATACAAACGATGACAATGAATCAAATTGATATTGTGTTAATTCAACGCTAACTAAACCATTAATCGCAGTTTCAACCCACGTTAAATCACTCACTAAGAGTTTTTTAACCTGAGCAGCAGTTAATCCGTTTTTCCACTTAACTGCCGCACCAGCAATCTGGATAACGCCAGATGCCAATTCTGGTTTTGTGAGTAAATGCCCGACACCGATAGTAGGCAAACCAACAGAATCCCTGTACATCGTCTGGCGCATTCCTTCGCGCTCAATAACAAAATCCACGCCCTGAGCGCTGGTTTTCATAATCCCTCCAAAGAGATTGCCAAACCACCGGAAAAACTAGGAATATCAGATGATTGCTCACCTGCCCCACCAGTATTACTACCTGCCCCATCACCTGCCCCCTCCAGTTTTTCCACACGGGATAACAGGTCAGCCAATGCGTCGCGGGTAGCCGTCAATACGAAATAATCCTCACCAATACCGTAAGCAGCTTTGGCGATTGTTGAAAAAATCCGGTACATTGCGCTGGTTCGCGCATCAAATAAATCAGCAAACAAATGTTGACTAGCATTAATCTGCAAATCATCAATGTATCGCTGTGTCCAAGCAACAGCATCGGTCAGGCTCAAATCTGAATCTGACCGAATCGTGACATCATATTTAAACAATGCCACCGCAGGCATTAGATCACCGCACCATTGCCAGCGTTAACCACTGGATTGCCGTTAGCATCCAGACCAAACACATTCATGGCAGCAATTACCATCTGTGACATAGCAGCAACCACCTGCGTCTTAGTAACGAAATCGCCAGTGCCCGCTTTCAACTGTGCAATATCGGCTTCGTTAGTAGTAACGCGAGTGTTAAACAACTGATCAGCAGCAATGCGGGCTGCCGCTTCTTCTTGCAGCGCCGTTGTAACTGACCCGATTGCAGCTTCATTGGCAGCAATTTTCGCAGACTGTGCAACGTCTTTAGCAATTTGCGCGGTTTTGTCAGCTTCAACCTGCGCCTGAACATTATCAATTCGCGTATTAGTCGCAGCATCTTTGGCAATAATCGTTGCATTCAGCGCCGCAACTTCATCAGTAATGCGCTGACCCAGCGTATTAGATAAGTTCGTCAGACTGGCATTAATCAGCGCAATTTGCTGCGTATGAGTAGCAATATCACCTTTGGCTACATCTAACTCAGCGCGCAATTGCGCCAACTTAGCAACTTCGGCTTGCCATGCTTGGAAACCAGCGGTAGCGTTGTCGCCATCCAGAATATTATTGATTTCTTCCAACAGAGCCAGCTTTGCAGCCAAGTCCGTTGTTTGTAATACCTGCTCTAACTTCTGGTCAGTGTATTGGCGATTTGCTGTAGACGACTGATCAATATAATGCTTGGCAATTACCAGTGACGTATTCAGCGCAGTTTGGGTTTGCTGCAACATTTCAGCTTCTGTCATTTCCGTAAACTCTCTTTATTAACAAAAAAATAGGGATAACCCAACGCAATATAAGCACACTGAATGGTTCAAAATCAGGCCATTTTATATTTAGTTATTTTGTAGTGCCAAAAATGAAAAAGCCTGCAACGTTGCAGGCTTCTTCTTGCAGCGCCGTTGTAACTGACCCGATTGCAGCTTCATTGGCAGCAATTTTCGCAGACTGTGCAACGTCTTTAGCAATTTGCGCGGTTTTGTCAGCTTCAACCTGCGCCTGAACATTATCAATTCGCGTATTAGTCGCAGCATCTTTGGCAATAATCGTTGCATTCAGCGCCGCAACTTCATCAGTAATGCGCTGACCCAGCGTATTAGATAAGTTCGTCAGACTGGCATTAATCAGCGCAATTTGCTGCGTATGAGTAGCAATATCACCTTTGGCTACATCTAACTCAGCGCGCAATTGCGCCAACTTAGCAACTTCGGCTTGCCATGCTTGGAAACCAGCGGTAGCGTTGTCGCCATCCAGAATATTATTGATTTCTTCCAACAGAGCCAGCTTTGCAGCCAAGTCCGTTGTTTGTAATACCTGCTCTAACTTCTGGTCAGTGTATTGGCGATTTGCTGTAGACGACTGATCAATATAATGCTTGGCAATTACCAGTGACGTATTCAGCGCAGTTTGGGTTTGCTGCAACATTTCAGCTTCTGTCATTTCCGTAAACTCTCTTTATTAACAAAAAAATAGGGATAACCCAACGCAATATAAGCACACTGAATGGTTCAAAATCAGGCCATTTTATATTTAGTTATTTTGTAGTGCCAAAAATGAAAAAGCCTGCAACGTTGCAGGCTTCTTATTCAGGGTTGGTACTTGTTCTAACGATTTTCCCGTTTTTCGTGACCACCATATTAATATCTTTAAACCGTTCTCGAAATTGGGGTTTCGTCCGTTTTCAACATCCAGTAACCGGGAATGAACCACCCCGATTTCACGCGCAGATTTCCGTATCCCGTTTTCCCGCGCCACTTTTACAACCCCTTCCCAATCAACTGCCAGATTCACATTCATGAGACACCCCATTGTTTTTATGAATAGTCATTATAACAACAAAGCCGCTATTAAGCGGCTTTATTAACAATTGGATGATTACAGTAACAACAATCAAAACCTAACGGCGGCGACGACGAACAGATTTCGATTTATTGATTTGATACAGTAATGCAATTGCCCCTATACCCACAGCCCAGATTAGGCCGTTATCCATGTCAACCTTAAACAGTGGCACATTCATCATAGCCTTACGTACGGCTTTAGACGTTGTTGCATTTAACATGTATTCCGCGTGCAAATACATTCCGACGAAAATAGAAACGATAGATGTAATAAAATAACCCATGATATTTCTCCCATTGGGGCAGGTTCTCTACCCTGCCCCAACCAACAATTAACTAAGCAACAACGATGTATTTAGGTTTACCAGCCGCAAACTTCGGGTTAAAGGCAACCAATCCGCCCTCACCTGCAAGTTTCTCACAAGCCAAATCACGCAGACGGTCACGCAAATCCTTATTACCCGGTAACTGCTCTTTTGCTGCATCGAATAAAGGTTTAACCGCATCACGCCCCAGACTGCTCAAGTTCCCTGCCCCAACCGCTTGGCGAATAATGTCAGCAGCCAAATCAACCTGTTCATCAGCCAATCCACTTAAACGCGCTTGGCGTTCGGCTTCTGCTTGTTCCTTCGCAACCCGTTCTGCCTCAGCAGCCTTTGCAGCAGCTTCACGCGCTTCCTGTTCACGTTCCAGACGCTCCCGCTCTGCGCGTTCTTCTTCAGCTTGCTTCAATGCTGCCAAACGCTCCTGCTCTTTACGATCCGCCATTTCTTTGGCTAAACGCGCTTGGCGTTCGGCTTCCTGCTTTGCGGCCTTCTCTGCCTGTGCTGCGGCTTCCACCTGACGTTGCTTATCTTCCATCGCTAAACGTGCTGCCTCCTCCTTGTCAGCCCGTGCTTTTGCTTCCCGTGCTGCTTGCGCGGCAGCCTCAGCCTTTTGCTTTTCAGCGCGGGCTTGTTGGTCACGTTGCTTCATTAGGTTCAAAGCGCGTTCACGCTGTTTCAACGCTTCCACTTGCGCCGCCTGTGCCGCTGCTAGCTGCGCTTTCAATTCGGTCAATTCTTGATCATATGCCGCACTGACCTGCCCTGCTTCACTACCTGCCCCAACTAAGCTGCCCTGTTCCACCTGCCCGGGCAGGTCAATCAGGGCAGGTTCTGGTGTAATTTCAGGCAGAGCAGGGGACTCAAGCACTTTTTCAACGGGTGTGGAAGTAGGGGGTAAAGCCTTGCTAACTTTGGTGTGAAAGTCATCACGGGCACTTTGTGCTTTAATCATTTCCTCGGCTACTGCTTCCATGCCACGTTGCACAAAGCTGCTACCAACCAATGTGCCAGAGTGACCAACATTGGTAGGGGATAAAGCAGAGGAGGGTGAACCATAATGTGCGGGCACATGACCAGTTTCACGACGACGTGGGGCAGGGTTAGCAACCACCTCATAACCATCATCACCAGCAGGAACATGCAACAGTGTTAAAAAGCCGACACACAAGAATGCTGAAATACCAATGTACATCATCATCGCAGTAATGATTTGATCAACAGTCAACTTATCTTCGGGAATTTTTTCAGCGTTGTACCAATCAGCAATTGACTGCCACATATTGAACTCAGCCTGATGTGACGCAATAAACTGCTTATCGTCGTTTTGATCAACACTAGCCAAGTTGTTCAACGGTTTCAGGCACGCATCACGCGCAGCTTTATCACGTTTAGCGCGGGGGAAACGCTTATTGCAATCAGCAATCGCAGCAGCCGTCTGTGCATTCGCTTGGGCTAGGGCAGTGCTGTTTTGCATGGATTGCTCAACGTGCGCAGCATTAGCTAATTTTGCCTGAATGCCACCACCCAATTCGTGCCATGTCGCCAACACTTCAACGCTTAAACACATGCACACGACAATTGCGGCATAAATTTTTACAGCAACAGGTAAATCATTCCGGCGAAATGCCGTGAATGCTGAAATATTAGAAACGGCAAATAGGGCAAACAAGAACACACCAAGGAACACACCCATGATGCCGCCTTTCATGGCACTCCACGCCATTATGCCAACCAAAGCACTAAACACGATCCCGAACAATGAACCAATAAAGGCCATCATGTTGTAATTACTGTAACGATTCATAATGCAGCCCCTTTAGCTTTTAATTGTGCAACTTGTTCTAACATACCTTGGCGTTTTTCCAACATCACGTCGGGCAGTGATCCTGCCAGTTTCTCCATATCGTTTAGCGCCGCGATTTCTTGCGACAGTCGACGCATCGTCGCAACATCTGCCGACACGAAGTTACAAACAGGCAAGGGTGCAGCATTCGCATCCATGCCAAACGGCATATCGTTTTGATCAACCACAATCGGTTTAAAAACGTGATTAGCGATAACATTGATTTGGTGCCATTCGCATAAGTGTGGGAATGCACTCAAACGATAAGTATCTAGTTGACCAGTCCGCGCTTTCTTTGCAGTTTGGTATAACCAGCCCATTGGGGATTGCACGTTGTTGTTACGCATAGCAAGTGCTAACAACTTTAAGCAGCAGCGTGCAAAGGATGGATGCAAACCATCTAGAATTTGCACAGCTCTTTGTTTGTCAACGCCATTTGGAAACGGCATTGACTCTTCTTCATACACGCTCATAAATTTACGACGTTCGGCGACGGATAGCGCCTTAAACTCACACAGTTCATTATCCCGTGCCATGCGGCCAAACTGTTCTTGCACCCAAGCCTGAAAAACTTCAGGCGTTGGATCAGTAGTTGTAGAGGTTTTAATAGTAGGGTTAGTAATTGTATGGTTAGTAATGTGTAAACCACTTTTCGGGTTAGCTTCCCCATTTTCTGGGGTAACTTCCCCCGCTTTTTGGGTAGCGTCTCCGTTTTTCAGGAGCGTAGGCGCAAAAATACCGGACTCGGCAGAAGTAGCTAAAAGCTCAGCCGGAATCGACCAAAGCGAGTTGAACTTCTTGTCATCCTCGCGTGCGAAAATCCCTTTATCCACCAAAGCTGCAAGAGCTTTCGGTAAGCGATCTTCACGCACATGCGCAATACCAGCCAAGCGGCGAGTAGTGCAAGCATCGTTTGATTTACCATAACAAACTGTTTGTTTAAACAAAGCGAGGAAAGCGCGTAACTCGTTTTGGCTCAGGTCAGCCGATAGAGCCGCGTCAATTAACATGCGTGCCAAACTCATAGCGCACCCCCTAAAGTAACAACTACCTCAGCCCCGGCATCAAAATAGCGCGTGCGGAAACCATCACCGGATATTTCATAACCCGCCCCGCATGGCAGTTGCAATGTAAAACTATGGCGTGAATCGCGATGAACCACTTCACCACGGCGCGAAACAGTGGTGATAACGTTTTGCATCGCAGGCTGTCCATTAATCAAGAATACGAAAGGTGTAGTGCAAACCGCTTGCGCGCTAACATCAGCAGTGCAACCCAAAAAGCCAGAACTCAATAACGCAACAACTAAAGCTTTCATGCTGCACCCCCAACCTTTACGGTGTTGGTAACAAATGCTTTGGCTTGATCCAGCAACAAATCATAAACTCGGTGATAATCATGGGTGGCATTAGGTAACAGTTCAATCACCGCAGTATCAACAAAGCTGGTGCGTTTGGTGCGACTGATGAACGCTACATCAACAAAGTAAATAGAGCGTTCCTTGGCTGAGTTGGCTTCCAATCCACGGGTAAAACCCTTGACGGCCCATGCGACAGGTTGGTGATTGGAATAAACGAGGAAACCGTTTGGTGTATCGACAAACACCAAGGCAAATTGTGAATTACAAGGGGTAGGGGATACTGAAACGCTTGTGCGACTAGCATCGACAAGCACGGGCGCATTGAACAAGCCCATTTGTGCAGGAAGACTCATGTCATATACCTTTGGCAATTTTTTACATAACTGGTTTGTAAGCCGAGTGCTGTAATCGCTCCAAAGGTAACGATGCGGTTATTCAACCGTAGTCTGTTTTATTCCCCGCACACTCGACAAACCATTGCCACAGTATACAGGGAAAGGTATACTGCCCTGTACAGTGACGGAAGCCGTCTTTGGATGGGATTACAAACCCGCTTTACCCCTATAGTATAACCACCATTTTCCGGTTATAGCCAATCAATTTTAATTAACGACCCTACAAAATATGTATATCAGTGATGCATCTGTAACCTTTCTGGCGGCTGGTTTAGTTGCAGCCATCATTGCCATAATCGTAAAAAATGACAAAATAACCCAGCTAAACAAAGAATTAGGCGAACTGAGAAGAAAGACAGAACACTTAACTAACCTAATCAAAGAACACATCACTGCAAACACCCAAAAACTTGCCAGCACCGAAGCTGCCAATGCAGCCTATTGGTTATGCAATAACTTCGCACTCCAAGAGCTTCACAACCAATACCCACACGTCAACCTACTGCCAAATTACCAACAACTAACCCGCATCTTTTACAGTGCGCTGATACGTGACATTGAAAACTGTAACAATAAATCAACCAACGCCATTTACTACAACTATGTCATAGCGCAATGGCACACCATCCCACTACGCCCAAACAAGCCGCTACCAAAACCACAACCGCAACATCACCAATTTTGGAAAGGTGAACATACCAACCGTAACAAGCTGCCAAACAATCCACCCGACTGGCAAACCCGCCGCGAACTCGTCTTTGGAAGGGAAGGCGGGCAATGTCAGCGATGTGGCGTAACACTGAGTTGGCACCAATACCCACACGTCAACCTACTGCCAAATTACCAACAACTAACCCGCATCTTTTACAGTGCGCTGATACGTGACATTGAAAACTGTAACAATAAATCAACCAACGCCATTTACTACAACTATGTCATAGCGCAATGGCACACCATCCCACTACGCCCAAACAAGCCGCTACCAAAACCACAACCGCAACATCACCAATTTTGGAAAGGTGAACATACCAACCGTAACAAGCTGCCAAACAATCCACCCGACTGGCAAACCCGCCGCGAACTCGTCTTTGGAAGGGAAGGCGGGCAATGTCAGCGATGTGGCGTAACACTGAGTTGGCACCAAAAGCCACACGTTCATCACATTACCCGACGGGTACACGGTGGAAATCATGACCTAAATAACCTAGCGTTACTCTGTCTTGACTGCCACACATTCATGCCGGATCACAACTGGATGCGCGAAGCTGAACACATTGCACCTTGGCAACCACAACTACCAGCCAAACTCCAAGCAACGCTAAACTACACACCATCAACCAATACTATTAGGAAAAACTACTACCAAGAGCTAACCGAGCTACTCAACTAACAAAACGAAAGAAAAACGCCCTAAAATCCGCTTAACGCCTAATTGCCAATCCAAGCAACTAACGACACCGTGAAGCTGTCCAACTGTGCGAAAATTAACGCATTACCAATGTTGGAGACACAGCATGATTATCTTCCTTGATACCGAAACCACAGGCTTAATCCCCGAACTCGACGAAATCCTAGAAATCGCCATCATTAACCAAGACGGTGAAACCTTGCTGGATACCTTGGTCAAGCCAACAATGAACCAAGCATGGGAAAAAGCACAACGCATCCACGGCATTACACCCGAAATGGTTGCTAATGCCCCAACCATTACCGACCTAAAACCCCAAATACTAAAACTCCTACAAGAAGCCGAGCAGGTAATTATCTATAACGCTGGCTTTGACATACCAATGCTAGAAAATGAACTAGAACAGTTTCTCGATATTGGTGAAAAAACCGAATGTGCCATGATTAACTACGCTGAACACATTGGTTTTTGGGATTCGCGCCATAATAGCTACCGCTGGCACAAGCTTGCTGATGCCGCCAAAGTAGCAGGGCATAACTGGGAAGGAAACCCACACCGCGCCTTAGCAGATGCGCAAGCCTGCCGAACCGTTTGGAACTGGCTACAACAACAAACGCCAATCATTACTTGCCCAGAATGCGAAGCCCGTTACGAAGATCATGATGGTATTGGTGCGGTTGTCCACTGCGTAGAGTGTGGCTACTGCAAACACCTATCCAGTACAGGCATTAAAACCCAATACGGCATGGTCTGGAAATGTGACTACTGTGGCGAACATCACCGCATGGACATTGAATCCATCATTGAAACAGAAGAGCAACTAAAGGAAAAGCAAGCCTATCTTGATGAAATAAAATGTGAAATTCTTCAATTCAAAGAAAAGATTGACCAACTTGAATGTATTGAATCAAGTCTATCAAAGCAGTTAAAAAACGCAGAGTATATCTGCTATAAACAATGGTGAAATACGATGTAACCTTAGAGCTTGGTCAACTCTGGTACAACATCCAAGCGCAAGAAGAACAGTTTTTC
>CAZTUZ010000004.1:0-59381 GCA_964617055.1 uncultured Thiothrix sp. | reverse complement strand
ACGACGCTCTTCCGATCTGAACACAGATACAAAATATAATTTTCTCTTTGTGACTTTCATAGAAGCTTAGGTGGTTTTTATTTATAAACTCAACTAGCCTTGCAATGATTTTTTCAATGAGGACTAAAACTGCCAGTTCTTTATTATTTTCATCGTAATGGGAAACCCCGAAATTAGGATGTCCTAATACATCACTATCGATTTGAATTATAACATAATCGTTAAATTTAACATCTTCATAAAATCTGGTAGATTGCAAATAATCAAGCAATTGTTCCCATCCACCAAAACCCTTTTGGGATTTACTGGTTTCGTCCAGATGCGGCTGTAAATAGGTTATTTCATCTGTAATGTCTTCATCAAAAAAACCACAAAGTACAGCTTCAACTACAGCAAAGTCAGTGACACCTTCACAAGCAAGTGCAAAATACATAATTCAAAAGCCCTTTGGTAAACCACCTAAGTATCCACGCAACATAGCCTCAGAGAGCTTTATTTCTTCTTTATTATATTTGTTTTTTGGCACTTGTTTAATTCTAGTCTCACCATTACGGGAGCGAGACACTACAAATAATTTTTGTTCATCATCATTCAGATCAAGACCATCTAAGGTTGCTGGATTATGAGTAGTAAGGAAAATTTGCTTATCCTGCTTTTTTGCAAGTTTGGTCATTTCTTCAATCAATTTCGTGCAAAGACGTGGATTCAGTGATGCATCGATATTATCAATCGCAAAGATTTTTGGTGTGTCTCTGGATACAATTAATGCTGCATAGAACAGGATAAAAAGAAATCCTTCATTAGCACTACGCTGATCAAACTCTTTTGTCTTTAGGTATTTATCCTTAATTGAAATCTTATCGTTTTCTTGAGATAAAATAGGAGGGATTGTAATAGCCTCATACCAACCCAGAAGATTAAGCATATCCTCAATTGTTGCCAAACCATTTTTATCAGTGGACTCAATGACTTTCAAGAGTTTGAATAAACCTTCACCATTAATGCCAATTGGTTCAATTTGTCCTTCCTTATAAAAGTTACGCAATGCGGAGTTTTCTGGTGAAAAAATCAAAAAACTTTTGAAATTTTCTTTTAATAACTCAATATTTTCATCAAAGCTTGATAGTTCTGGTATTTTTGACGCTAAAGTTTTGTATATAACTGAATATGCGGATTTTTTTAACTTTTGGTGAATTGTTTTATCAATATACTCATCATAAGTAGCAGCCAAGGTATTTAACTGATCTTCTGTGAATTCTGCTTTTGCAACAGTATTAATCTCTTCTTTGATTTTATCTTTTAATTGTTCCTTTATTTGGATTTTAATGAGTTCTTCGCTGGAATGAATAAATTCATCGAATTTTTCCGAAATCGTAGGGTTAGTATTAGTAGCTTTAGCAATTTCACTTATTAAAGAATCATTTGACTCAACGATCCATTTTGAATAAGGATGACCATCATGCTTTAAGTCATAAGTGACAGAATAGTTATCCAAAAAATTAATATCAATTCTAATGGGGTCATTTTGAGTTTCCTCGTCAAAGCAAGAGCGCATTAAGGACGCTTCTGTCACTCGAACACCACGACTCGTGAGAAATTCATGATCCAGCTTCCTTGCTTCGGCTGCGGCTGCCATGACTAATGCTTCCAGTAGATTACTTTTACCACAGCCATTTTCACCAATAAAGACATTAATTCGCCCAAGATTAAGACTCAACTCTTTGATAGATTTGTAATTTTTAATAGTCACAGACTTAAGCATATCTGAAAGCCTTTACTTAAAATGTTAGAGCAAAATTTTACTATTTAGACTTTCCATACCTAAATAGTGTTAACTTTCGTAAAGTATGGGTAATGCTTGTAAAATACAACCATTTTTAGTTCCATGACAAACAGCTTTCAACATCACTTGCCACTGGTGATTACGAAGCCGCGTTGTTGTCGTTGGCGGAATTGCGCGAACCTGTCGACACCTTCTTCGATGCAGTCATGGTCATGGCAGACGACGTTGCGTTGAAAAACAACCGCCTCGCCCTGCTCAATCGCTTACGCAGCCTATTCCTGCGCGTCGCCGATCTGTCGGTGCTGTAATCTCCCCAGCCAATGGCGGCTAATCCAGCGTTAGCCGCTATTACACAGATAGTCAGATTGAATGACTTGATTTTCTTCCAGTCAATGCAGCACGAAATATCCGTTTCACTAAAATCATTACCTTTGAACAGCAATGATTCGTTATGAGCAATTGCATGGTGGTAATCGTCATACCCCAGAATTTCATCCGGTGTTCGACGATCAAGCAAGGGCAACGCAGCGCAACGTTTAGCAATGGTTAGTAAACGTTCTTTAAGTGCGGCTTGAGAAGTCGCGTGAGTCGTTTCGGTTTTTTCGGGCATGAGCATAATCACCTTAACTTGGCGATTGCTGCTAATACGCTGGAGCAGATGTGCGGGAATTTCCAGCGTATTACCTTTCACAAAGGATTCAAATTCTACTGCGTACATAAGCGTCTACCTATCAAGGGTGTCAGATGATGATACTACGCTGGCGTGCTTCCAGCTATCAGCGGCGACGGCATCAACGTTTTGCAACCAAAACGGGTATTTCGGCTTGATTTCCCCCCATCCAACAGCGGCTAATCCAGCGTTAGCCGCTATTGCATGTTGGTAGCATTTTGATAATTGCTTAAAACAATAAAAAAGCCCGCCGAAGCGAGCTTTTCTCGTGGTTTTACTAGCCAAAATTACAGAAAAATCTGCAATTCCCGAACTTCGCCAGAGGGTTCTTTTACTAATAATGAACACCCCGATTGCTGCATATCAATTAACATGTCATACAATCGATAAGCATTTTTAGTTACTTCAGCGTATGATACGGCTTCAGTTTTTTCCTTCAGCACTTTAAGACGTTCAATTGCCAGTGGGGGTAATTCCATTTGTACCCGAACGGTTTCCTTCTTGCTCATGTTTACTCCCCAGAATGATCGTTGTAGAACGATTAATCTGCACTGAGCCTTCGATTTTATCGAGATCATACTGGTAAAACCAATTAAAACCTGCGATGGTCACTAAACTGCCTGCTAATGCCGCAGTACCTAAAGCTTTCCAATGTTGCCAGATGCTAGGTTTATTAATCTCTATAATTTCAAGGCTAATAACTTCAATCTCTTGCGACGGTTCGCGCTTAATCTCAAATTTCATCGGGAATGTTTCCTAAATCCATTCAAGGTGTCTGCACAATTTGAAAATGTGTTAGCACATAAGATTATCTCTATTGTCTCTGCTGTTGCTGATTTCCAAGTTGCCAGAATACCTTGGTTTAATTATAACCAAAGACAACTGCCAACATTGAAAACCAAGCAGGGATTTGTTTTTCATAGTTTGTTGTTTCTCAATATAGGTCTTTCAATTATTTTCTGGGGTTGCGCAATTTAGATACTCAACCCTTCCCTGCGAATTTCTGTTTTATTGTCTCATACACAAACCCTATGAGCAGGGTGGTAATCAATTTAACATCAAATTTTGATTTTTTAAAGTTATTTTATAGAAGATCAGGGACAAAGTTTGACCTCTGTTTATCGCTGGCAGAACTGCGCGAACCTGTCGACACCTTCTTTGATGATGTCATGGTTATGGCAGACGACGTTGCGTTGAAAAACAACCGCCTCGCCCTGCTCAATCGCTTACGCAGCCTATTCCTGCGCGTCGCCGATCTGTCGGTGCTGTAATCCCACCCATCAACAGCGGCTAATCCAGCGTTAGCCGCTATTTTCTTCCATGCGAGCATCGTAAGCCCGTTGTGCCGCTAATACCGCGTCGCCGTGTTGTTGCGCCCATTCCACCATGAGTCCGACGGTTTGCGTGAGGGTTTGCCCCAAAGGGGTGAGGGAATATTCCACGGTCACGGGCACGGTGGGGAAGACTTCTCGGCTAATCATGCCGTCGCGTTCGAGTTGTTTGAGGGTTTGCGAGAGCATTTTCTGCGAAATGCCTTCAATTTCGCGCAACAGTTGGTTAAAGCGAATCGAACGCTGACGCAATAAATACAAAATAAACAGCGTCCATTTGTTGGAAATACGATCAAACGTTAAACGTGCTGGGCATTCTTTGGTATAAACGTTGTAAGTTTTTTCATCATCATCGGGCATAGTAGTTTCCTTTGTGTAACTAAGTCACAGCAACGTGCGTTCTTTAAACTAACCGCAGTTTAATATACCTTCACACTTTCTGAAACCAAGTTACTAAAAGTTACTATAAGGAGCATCACCATGTCTGACACTATTCTCGTTATCGGTGCAACGGGCACGATTGGGCAACATTTAGTTGCTGATTTGCTTGCTAAAGGGGCGACGGTTAAAGCCGCTTCACGCAATGGCACGGCAATCGCTGGGGCACAAAGTGTGGTATTCGATTACACCCAACCCACGGATTTTGATGAACTTTTCCACGGTGTTGCGAGTGCTTATGTACTTGTTCCGGCGGGGTATTTGAATGTAGTGGCATTGCTGACCCCCGTGATTCAAGCCGCCGCCGAACGCAAGGTGAAAGTGGTATTACAAACCGTGTTGGGGGTGGATGCGGATGATTCCACGCCCTATCGCCAAGTGGAATTGCTGTTAGAACGTTCTGGCACGCCGTTTGTGATGCTGCGCCCGAATTGGTTTGCGGATAATTTCCACACTTATTGGTTACAGGGTATTCAGCATGGCGTGATTGCTGTGCCCGCCGCTGACGGTAAAACCAGCTTTATTGACACGCGCGACATTGCTGCTGCCGCCGCCGCTGCGTTGACCAGCGATGCGTTCAATGGCAAAGCGTTTAACTTAACGGGTGCGCAAGCTTTGAGTTATGCCGAAGCCGCCAGCATTTTGGCGGAAGTTACGGGGCGTAACATTGCGTATCAAGCAGTTGATGACGCGACATTCATTGCGATGCTGACCAATGCGGGATTACCGCCGGATTATGCAGCGTTTTTAGCAGCTCTTTTCCAGCCAGTGCGCAACGGTTGGACAGCCGCTATCAGCGATGGTGTGCAAACCTTGACGGGGCAACCGCCACGCAGTTTACGCCAATACGCGCTGGATAATGCCGCCAAGCTGCAAGGGGTAAAGTGAGGAGGTTTTACTCAGATACGGTCGAAAAGATTCTTTTTCCCATCCTGCATATCTGCGGTAATATCGGATAAATGGCGTAATCTCGCCAGAGTATGGGTTGAGTAGCGGCGGTTTCCCGTCAATTCGGCAAGGAGGTGCTGAGTTTGGCCGATCGCTGCATTTGCTTATTTCAGATAATTATCAAAGAGTTGATTTTGGCGTTATGCGTCATTTAGGCGTTCTGCACACTTTTTCCATCAGCGTGCCGAACGCCTATTTCTATACCCGAGTTAGGATGAGGAGCTTACATGAGTAATAATGATGAACTGAGCCAGATGGCTTTGACCTACCACCGCTTTCCCATGCCAGGCAAGCTAGAAGTGACCCCAACCAAAAACATGGTGAATCAGCGCGATCTTGCGTTGGCGTATTCCCCTGGGGTTGCGGCAGCGAGTATGGCGATTGCTGAAAACCCTGAAATGGCAGCGGAATACACGACCCGTGCTAATCTGGTGGCGGTGATTTCTAACGGTACGGCCGTATTGGGTTTAGGTGCGATTGGGGCATTGGCTTCCAAACCTGTGATGGAAGGTAAAGCCGTTCTATTCAAAAAGTTTGCGGGTGTTAATGCGTTTGATATTGAAGTGGATACCACCGATGTTGACCGTTTTGTTGATGCAGTCAGCTTGCTTGAACCAACATTCGGCGGCATTAATTTAGAAGATATTAAAGCCCCTGAATGTTTTGAAATCGAAAAACGCCTTAAAGCGAAAATGAAAATCCCCGTATTCCACGATGACCAGCATGGCACAGCAATTTGTGTGGCAGCGGCGATTCGTAACGGTTTGCGCGTAGCGGGCAAGCAAATCGGCGAAGTAAAACTGGTGTGTTCTGGCGCGGGTGCAGCAGCAATTGCGTGCTTGAACTTGCTAGTGGAAATGGGTTTAAAGAAGGAAAATATCACGGTTAATGACCGTTTTGGCATTATTTACAAAGGGCGGGTGGAAGAAATGAACCCGTACAATTCAGCGTATGCGATTGATACCACCGCACGCACGCTGGATGATGTCATGGAAGGCGTAGACGTATTCTTGGGGCTTTCCGCGCCGCGTGTATTAAAACAAGACCACGTTAAGGTGATGGCGGCGAATCCGCTGATTTTGGCATTGGCGAATCCTGAACCTGAAATTCGCCCCGAATTGGTGTACGAAGTCCGTTCCGATGCGATCATGGCAACCGGACGTAGCGATTACCCCAACCAAGTGAATAATGTGTTGTGCTTCCCGTTTTTGTTCCGTGGCGCATTAGACGTGGGCGCAACGGAAATTAATGAAGCCATGAAAATTGCGGTGGTCGAAGCGATTGGCGATCTAGCCATGCGCGAAACGGCGGACGAAGTGGCTTCCGCCTACGGTGGTCGCGGTTTCCATTTTGGGCGCGAGTATTTGATTCCTAAACCATTTGACCCGCGCTTAATGACCATCATTCCACCGCGTGTCGCCAAAGCCGCGATGGATACAGGTGTGGCAACGCGCCCGATCACCGATTTCAAAGCTTATCAACGTGAATTAGAGAGCTTTGTGTCGCGTTCGGGCATGGCAATGAAGCCTGTGTTTGATCTGGCTAAATCACAGCCACAACGCATTGTGTTCGCTGAAGGCGAATCGCAGCGCGTGATTAATGCGGTGCAAATTCTGGTCGACGATGGCATTTGTAAACCGATTCTGATTGGCAACCCCGACAATATTCGCCGCAATATTGAAAGTTATGGTTTGCGCCTGACCGTCGGCAAAGACATTGAAGTAATTGACCCGCGCAATAATCCCCATTACCAGAAACATGTCGACGAACTGTATGCCGTGCAATGCCGTCGCGGGGTAACACCTGCGTATGCTCGCCGCGTGGTTACTTCACGCACCACCCAACTAGCCTGCATTATGGTGCGCTGTGGCGATGCAGATGCCATGCTGTGCGGGGTCGAAGGGAACTTGATTTCACATTTGCATTATGTGCGTGATTTGATCGGGGCACGTCCTGGTTTGACGGATGTTGCTGCTGTTACCATGTTGATTTTAAAGCGTGGGACGTACTTCCTCACTGATACTCACATCAATATTGACCCCACGCCAGAACAGTTGGCTGACAACATTGCTCTAGCAGCGGAATTGGTCGCAGGTTTTGGTATCGAGCCTAAGGCGGCATTGCTGTCGCATTCTAACTTCGGTAGCCGGATGAGCGAATACTCTGGCAAAGTCCGCAAAGCGTTGGAAATCGTGCGCGAAAAACACCCGCACATCCTCGCCGAAGGTGAAATGCACGCTGATGCTGCCTTATCACAAGAAGTCCGTGACCGTCTATTCAAAAACTCTGCATTTGAAGGCGAAGCGAATTTGCTGGTGTGCCCTGATTTGAATTCCGCTAACATTGCCTACAACATGACCAAAGTCTTGGCAGATGGCGTTCCAGTCGGACCAATGTTAGTGGGAACAAATTACCCCGCCCACATTCTCACCGAAAGTACCACCGTGCGTGGTATTGTGAATATGGCAGCGTTCGCCGCTGTGGATGCAATTAGCCGCAAACAGGGCTAAAAGCGCAATCCAGCGTATTACGCATTCACACTCCCCCATTCAACCATGAGGGAGTGTTTTCTGAGCTATTTCCCCCCTCACCACACGATGGGCAACGCCCAAACATCCTTATAGTTATTAAGGTTTTCAATATCGTAGGCATGAATATTGCTTGGTTAGCATAACCCAGCTTATTGAAACAAGGTTGTGCGCATTGTTCCTATCCCACCCAAAACTGTGCATATCACCACGTTTCAGTGAGTGTGAATGTAGTGTTACATGCGCCATTTTTTATACTTTTGCTTCTTTTTTGCGCAATGTAAGACCTTTATTAGTGCATATTAGCCTGAAAGGAATCCAGCATGGTTAATCGGCATCACACTAGTACCACAGATTCTGCCGCGCCTTTTGCAGCTTTACGCGCTCTACAACGTAGTGACATTAATATCACCCATCTGACCAAAGGGGTTTGGCTGCGCTCTCTAACAGGTTTAGTGTTAATCGCCATCCTCGCCACTACCACCTTCTTTTTGCTACACGATGTTCTGAGTATTAATCAAAACAGTGGAACAATCGTCAATATCAGCGGACGACAGCGCATGTTATCGCAACGTGGCGCGTTGTTTTCATTGAAGTTAGTCACGACCACCGACAGTACAGAACGCCAAGACTTACGCAGCAAATTGAAAGAAGTGGCGGATTTAATGCTGAAGTCGCATGAAGGTTTGACCAAAGGCAGCAAGGAGCTAGGTCTGCCGGACACATTGTCTGCTGATATGAAACGCTTGTATTTTGACCCGCCTGACGAATTGGATAAGCAAGTCCGGCAATACATCGAACACATTAACCAACTGATTGCCGATGTGGATAAAGATGCCGCTACTTACGATAACGAGCATTTGCAATACATTCTCAAACTCGCCCCCGCCCAACTGTTAAAAACCTTAAATGCCGCCGTTTTACAGTACGAAAAAGAAGCCGCCGCTGAAGTACAACGCGCTATTTTATATGAAAAAATCGTTTACGCGGTCACGTTACTTACGCTGTTACTGGAAGCCTTACTGATTTACCGCCCACTGGTGAATCGCGTCAAATCCACCACCGAAAAATTGGTACGTCAACAGCAATTCAGTGACCGCGTGGTGGACACTTCGCAAGCCTTGATTATTGGTTTGAACAGCAGCGGACTGGTGTTGTTATTTAATCAATACGGGCAACGTTTGAGCGGGTACGCGGAAAATGAAGTGGTTGGTTACGATTTCATGGCAACGTTTATTCCACCCGATGAACGCCAAGCCCTCGCGCAAGTGTACGCGGATTTGTTCATGGGCAAACCCAGTTCGCGTTTAGAAACGTCATTACTCACCAAAGATGGACGCAAACTCACCATCGAATGGTCAAACGCTTTGTTATCCGACCCGATTAGTAAAAAACCCTTGTTGTTATTGGCAACGGGGCTAGACATTACCCAGCGTCAACAAGCCGCACAGGATTTACAAATGGCATTGAATGAAACCGCCGCGCTGAGTTCGCGCTTGCAAGAAGAAGTCAGTCACGCCGCTTTATTGCAACGTGCCATGTTACCCGCGCCAGGCATTCAACTGGCTGGATTGCGCGGTTTGGCAAAATTAACCACTTCCACCGAAGTGGGCGGCGATTACTACGATTATTACGAAGTCGATGCTCATCACGCGGTCTGTTTTATCGGTGACGTAAGCGGGCATGGCGTGGCATCGGGAACATTGGTTAGCGCGGCAAAAATGGCGGTTCACCAATTGGCGAACCAAGGGGAAACCGACCCAGCAGCGATGCTGGAACACCTCAATGAAGCTTTACTCACCGCCAGCCATGACAATATGTTCATGACTATGCTGTGTTGCAGCCTCGACAGCCGCACCGGACGCTTACGCCTTGCCAATGCAGGGCATTCCTTCCCGTATTTGTGGATGGCAAGCGAACAAGCATGGGGCATGATTGAGGTAGAAGGCGTACCACTTGGGCGCGTTACCGAACCCAAATACGTCGCCATCAGTTTGGACATGGCAGAACAGGATCGCTTATTCTTCTATACCGATGGTCTGGTGGAAGAGGAAAATGCCCAGCACGAAGCATTCGGTTATGAGCGCGTGGAAGAACTGCTGTACGAAATCGCCACCCTACCGCTGGAGATTGCACGCGATCATGTTTTCACCGCACTCAAACAACATTGCCAACGCGAGACTTTCAGCGATGATGTCACGGTGCTGTTCCTTGAACATCATGAACGAGTAACACACAGCACTCCAGTCCCCATACGCCGCTTGGATACGCGGGAAATCATTCAGCTTGACGCACTCACTTTCCTTGATCAGCCATCGATCCCCGAACATTTGTCACGGCAGCACATTGTGGTGAGTTATGAGGCAGGGCAAATCGCCGAATTAATCACGCCCTTATGCCAAGCGGGAATCCGTCGCGTGTTACCCACAGACCAAGCCTTCCTGCGTGAATTGGGTTGGCAAACCTTACTGCAACAACACCATTTATTTGCAGGCGATGATATTTACCAATGGTTCACCGCCCCCAGCTTACAACGTGAGTGGGTCTTAACACACAGCGATGAAAAAAGCTTTGTCATGCAGGAAATCGTCAGTTTACTCGCTGAAACGGGGCAAGTGAGTCAGGAAATGCAGGATATTGTTCTGCTCATGTCTGATGAGCTAATCGAAAACAGTTTGTACGGCGCACCACTGGACGAATGGCAGCAAAAGTTCTACCACAAAGGGCAAAGCCGCAGCGTCGACCCAGCGGAAGGCATTCGCGTTACCTTACTACAAGACGAGCAGCGTTTAGGCTTAATGGTCACGGATCATTGGGGAACGTTTACCCCTGTTACTTTCTTGCACCGCTTGCTATTGAATGCCAATCAGCAAGGCATTGAAGCCGGAGTCGGTGGCGCAGGAATGTACCTCATGTGGCGTATGTGTGATTACCTGCAAATTCGCGTCATGCCGCAACAACAAACCCAAGTTACCTTGCTGTGGTCATTACACGACCTCCCTGATGATGAACGCGATAGTGGTTTCCAATTCTTGTATCACCATGAATTAAATGAACTGCTCCCCGACCATTTAGACAATGACATAACCGCCGAATCCGCCGCTTAGAAAGGAAACGCCATGACGGAAGCATCAACATTAAAAATAGACACCGTTATCGACCATAATGTCAGCCAAATAACGCTACACCTCAGCGGCGAAATGGATGTCACAGCAGGCACAGCATTCGCCCAACTCGATGCGACGCAACCATTGCGCAAAGCGATTTTTGACTTTACCCACGTCACGCGGGTAAATTCGATGGGGTTAGCGCAATTCATGCGTTTACTGGAACAATGGCGTTGCCAGCGCATTAGCATGGAAGCACACCACCTAAACCGCACCATTAGCATGTTATTCAAAATGACGGGGATGAACCGTTATTTTGGCGATACTGTCGCCGGATCAACACCAACATCCAGCACGAATCCCGTCTTGCAGACGAATCCCCCTCCTGCCCGCGCTACCGCGCCACGCCCTGCACCATTACCCCGCGCTGCGCCACCACAATTACGCCGCGTCGCTCGCACTGCGCCCACTACTGTGGCAGCCCCCGTGGTGAGCAGCCATAAGATGACGTTTTCCGTGAGCTTACAAAGCAACCAACAACTAACGGGGTGGTATTACCTCAATACATTATTGCAACGTGCTTTGGATCGCCCCATTGCCATCAGCATTAATCAGCTAGGGGCGAACACAGCTCTTGCACAGTATTCGCTGGTATTCGCCAAACCGTTTGATGCTTGCGCGTTAATGACCAAACACCAGTTTGTCCCTGTGGTACAACCCCAAGACGATACCGATGAAGTCAGTATTATTGTGCGTCAAGCTGACCAAGGCAAAACCATGACCGATTTCGCCAAAGCCAAGGTGGTAACAGCGGTAGAAGCGAATTTTGTGTTTCTGCTCGGACGCTTTTTCTGTGACGAATACGGGCTGGATTCCACGCAATTGCACTACCAATTCACGGGGAATGAAATCACCGCCTTAAAAGCCTTATTGAATGGCAATGCGGACATGCTGTTCATGCTGAAAAAGAATTACCACCAGCTTTCCCGCCTCAGCCGCGAAGCCACGCATGTCTTGAATGAAAGTGAAACGGGCTTGGCTTACCATATGCTATTAATTTCACCAGAATACCAAGCCTTGCGCTTACCATTAACCCAAGCCTTGCTCGATTTACAACAGCAAGACAAAGGCAAACAAGTCTTGCAAGATTTGGGTATTAGCGGCTGGAACATTCCCAAAGACGATGAAATCAATATGTTGTTAATGTTATACAACCGCTACGTTGCTTAAGGCATTCAAACGAAACTGTTCACGCTCCAAACTGTGGAGCGTTTCAGTGAATGCGGCGCATCATTCCACCACTTCAATCTTCACTTTGCCAATGCCGCGCCCTACCAGACCGATTTCGCGGGCAGCCGCTTTAGACAAATCCACCACACGTCCATGCTTAGCAAAGCCACCACGGTCATTCACCTTGACATCAACCGAACGATTATTGTGCAAATTCGTCACGCGAATTTTACAACCAAAGGGTAGACTGCTGTGCGCACAAGTCAGTTTATCTTGGTCAAAACGCTCGCCACTGGCGGTTTTGCCGCCATCAAAGGAGTCGCTGTAGTAGGAAGCTTTACCAACTTGTAACACTCGCCCTGCTTTTTTGGTTTCTGCTGCGTCGTCCACCTGCGGTGCAGTTTGGTAATGCGCTGGCACGCTGGCACGCGCTTGCTTTGCGCCAACTTGATGCGGGATTTGGTAATAAGCGGCTTTTTGCGTTGTTTTAGCCGTTTCTTGTGAAAGTTTTGCTGCCTTGGCTTGTTGACGCTGGCTCAGTTGTACCTTGGCATTGTTATCTCGCGTGGTAGATTTTAGGTTTTCGAGTTTAGCGAGTTCTGCCGCTTTGCTGAATCTGTCAGCGCGTGAAGTTTGTTTGGTTTCACGGTCACGTTTGGCGTGTTTGTCGATGGCTGGCTGGTCTTGTTTGACCAACGTATGACGTTGTTCTTCACGCTGCGGCGTTTTGTGTTTTTTATCGAAAGTGGCAAGCTTCTTGCTGTCGTTTTTGGTATCACGACTGGTGTGACGTGTTGCTTCTGGCTGCTTTGTATGTTTGGACGCGGTAGCTACCTTCTCGGCATGTTTTTTATCTTTTGTGCCGAGCTTTTCGTGGGTTTTCTCGTGTGCTTTAGCGTGGCTGGATTCGTGCTGCTTTTCTGATTTTGATAACTTATTATTTTTTTGGGATTTTTTTTCGCTGCTTTGTTCTCGGTCTACTTTCGGTTGCTTGGTAACTTTGGCAGAGCTTTGCTTGCGATTAGCTTCTTTCGTTTTGTTTTTACTGGATTTTTTTATATTTACTGTGACTGGTTTGCCATTCGACTTTTCCTTAGCAACCACAGCAGTAGGTAAACCTAATGCTCCTGTCAGAGCAATAATTGCCACACTGGCTATCGCCCTCTGCGTTGTAGGATAAAGTAATGATTTTATTGACCGTTTCATGTCAGTTTTCTCACAACTACTCACTAAATGTCGCAAGAATAACACGCAATCGTGCTTTGTAAAATACTGATTCTTGCGGCATGATATTGTTCTGTATACAGATTTGCTTTTTTTGCAACGTTTTCACTTTGCTTATGTCTATACTTATAGACTATGTGACAATTTTTTATTACGCGGGCTACAATAGTTGAGTTTCAGGGCTTAGGCTTTCGTTTGCGAATCCCGAACCTAGTTCGGGCGTACTTTTAGGTTTTAGGACACTTTTTGAGATGGCAACTTTTACGGGTGGGGAACTTATGCGAATCCGACAATTCGGTTCAATTGTTTTGTTATCGGTTTCATTAACGGCATGTAGTACACAAAGCACACAACCGAATACAACTAGCAGTATCACTGGCGAGGAAACCAGTACTTACGCACAGCACTCCCCACCAGCACAAACACCCGACTCTTCATCCGCGCAACCCGAAGTGGTTGTAACCCCGCCAGTTCGCGAGGAAACCCCAGCGCGTAACTATGTTCAAAACTCCCCCACCCAACTGAGTGCCAGCGGTAACAAAATGTACCAAGGTGCGGGAAAACTGAACCGTCTGCCTGATAATATAGCGCAAGGTTTGCAATTGCGTGGCTTCGCCGAACAAAATTTGGGTGCGTATGTGCGTCCAGCTAGCGGTGGACAACCATTACTGGTGGCCTATGCGGATCAACCGCGCAATCCCGCTTCAACCATGAAGTTAGTTACCAGCTATTCCGCACTGGGCGTGTTAGGCCCTACATACCGCTTCCCAACCGAAATCTACACCACTGGCAATGTCGCAGGCGATACCTTACAAGGTGATGTCATCATCAAAGGCTATGGCGACCCAGACTTCCGTGAAGGTGGTTTCCGCGAATTGCTGCAAGCCCTGCGCGGGCGTGGAATCCGCAATATTGCGGGTAATTTCATTATCGACAAAACGTATTTTGACGTACCGTATCAAGCCCCTATTGATAACAATGTCGGTGCAGCCTATAACGCCTTACCCGAAGCACTGCTCTACAACGAGCGCGGAAGCTGTTATGAAATTCAAGGCAAGGCAGGACAAGTACAACGCATGTGCCCGATTGCCCCTCGCAACAGCAATGACCTAAATGCCAATCTCTTTGGTGATTTCTGGCGCATTTGGGTAGGGGAAATGGGCGGCAGTATGGGTGGTGGCCTGCAAGTTCAACCCATGTCTGGCGGCGCACAATTGGTGCACACGCACTTATCTGCACCACTACGCGACATTATTGTCGAAATTAACAAAGACAGTAATAACGTCATGGCACGCCAACTGCTGTTAGCGGTTGGGGCAAAGCAATTTGGCGCACCTGGCACAACACAAAAAGGTGCTGCCGCTGTCGGACAATGGTTGGAAAGCCGTGGATTGCACTTTAACAATCTGCGCATTGAAAATGGTTCAGGCTTAAGCCGTGTCGAACGCATTTCTGCGCGTGAGATGGGCGAAATGCTAGTCGACGTGTACAACAGTCCTTACCGCGATGATTTAATGCGGTCGATGGCAGTATTGGGTGTGGATGGCACGGTCAAAAACCGCCTGAAGAACCTCGCAGGTCGTGGTAAATTCAAAACCGGAACATTACGCGATGTGCGCGCGCTAGCAGGCTATTTGAATGCTGCCGATGGACAAACCTATGTGGTCAGTTTATTGCACAATGATGCCAACATCCGCGCCACCGCCAAGGAAGTACATGATGACCTAGTAGAATGGGTGTATTACGGCAGCCGCAGCAACTTCGCCAGTAACTAGCCCAAGTAAACTCAAGGCAGTGCGGAACACGTTTCCGCCTGCTTCCTTAGACCTTGGTTATAATGCCAAGGTCAGACCGATGATTATGAATAAAACCCATCCTAGCATCTCCATCACCTCACCGAGCGGTAACTGGAGAATCGTCAGTTGGTAAAAAATAGCCACCAATAGCACAGGCATAGCACTGTGCAGGGTATCCATCATGCTGTTAAACAACGTACCGATAGCCTTGGCCATACATTCCGAGCCCTTATCAAATCTTGTTCCAACGTTTCAATTAGCCATTTTTATCATACCATAGTCTATACTAATTCATAGTTTGACTAAGCAGTAAGTAAACGGCTTGGTTAGCAGTTGTTTTATTGATTCATTATTAGGCAACCTAGAACGCAAAACGTTCACCCTCCGAGAATAAAAAAATCGGAGAGGGTGAACAAGCTAAATTACTTTATCCGCTGATGATTAAATTTTACCCCATAGATCGTGTTCATCCGCGTGGGTGATTTGAACCTGCACAAATTCTCCTATTGGCAGCTCTACCCCTTCGATAATCACTTGTCCGTCGATTTCTGGCGCGTCACGATGACTACGCGCAATGCTCACGCCATCACCTGCTTCGTCCACTAATACTGTCATGGTTTTACCAATCAAACGGCTGAGTTTGGCAGCACTGATTTCCGCTTGAAACTCCATAAAGCGTTCCAGACGCTCTTCTTTGACTTCCTCTGGCACAGCGTTGGGCAAGTCGTTCGCGGGTGCGCCTTTGACGGGGGAATAAGTGAACGCACCAACACGATCCAATTCTGCTTCTTCAAGGAAATCGAGCAGGGTTTCAAAGTCTTCTTCGGTTTCGCCAGGGAAACCAACAATAAACGTGCTGCGAATCGCCAAATCCGGCACGGCTTGCCGCCAGTTGTGAATACGATCCAGCACTTTTTCAGCGTGCGCAGGGCGGCGCATGTTTTTCAATACACTAGGGCTGGCGTGTTGGAAAGGAATGTCGAGATACGGCAAAATTTTGCCTTCTGCCATGAGCGGAATCAGGTTATCAACGTGCGGATACGGGTAGACGTAGTGCAGACGCACCCACACACCCAATTCGCCCAAGGCTTCAGCGAGTTGCTGAGAATGGGTTTTAATCGGGCGACCTTTCCAGAACCCAGTGCGATATTTGGTATCAATGCCATACGCGCTAGTATCCTGCGAAATCACCAACAATTCTTTCACGCCCGCATTCACCAGATTTTCTGCTTCCTGCATGACATCGCCAATCGGACGCGATACCAAATCGCCACGCAATGACGGAATAATGCAGAAAGAGCAACGGTGGTTGCAGCCTTCGGAAATTTTCAGGTAAGCGTAATGGCGCGGGGTTAAACGTATGCCTTGTGGCGGAATCAAATCCGTATACGGGTCGTGGAGCGGTGGTAAATGCGTGTGTACCGACTCCATCACCGCCTCGTAAGCGTGTGGGCCTGTCACCGCCAGTACATTCGGGTAAGCATTTAATACTGTGTCAGCATTCGCGCCTAAACAACCCGTGACAATGACTTTGCCATTTTCGTTGAGGGCTTCGCCAATCGCGTCTAAGGATTCTTCCACTGCTGAATCAATAAAGCCACAGGTATTCACCACCACCACGTCTGCTGCGTCGTAGCTGCCGCTGATTTCATAACCTTCGGCACGGAGTTGCGTCAAAATACGCTCGGAATCCACCAAGGCTTTCGGGCAACCGAGGCTAACGAATCCAACGCGGGGTGGGGTTTGTTTCATAATGCGAACCTGAAAACTACGGAATAAGAAAAACCGACAATCATAACTGATCCACAGCAATTTTGCTGCTCATGCAATGCACAACCTGAGTTAAAAACTCAGATTTATAACAAATAACACTACATGTTGTGTCAAGATGGGCAGCTAAGCCATGAAAGTTATACACAGCCCCCAATATGTAGTAAAGCACTTATTACCTTAATGCGGTTCGCGCGGTATAGCAAGCAAACTAGGATTAACTATTTGATTTAAAATGATTTTTAAATAGGTAAATTTTTAGCCAATCTGTGGTAAATCCTTACTAAACAATACTTACCACCATCATTTTTTGAGTTATCCACAGAGTTATCCACAGGTTTTGGGGATAACTCTGTAACCGTATGATTACAGGATAATTACCATAAATTTTGGTATTGATTATGCAGATTTACGCTATCAGCAGTGCGCGGCTCTAGCTGCTTTGGTTAGAATGCGATTAACACCACTGAAAAACCGCTACAGCATTAGAAGGAAGGCAGGAATCCCGTATGTCCAAAAAGCACCCAGTTATCGCGGTGACAGGCTCTTCGGGGGCTGGCACAACGTATGTCAAACAAGCCTTTGAAAACATTTTCCGACGCGAACACATTAAAGCAGTCTTTGTGGAAGGCGATAGTTTCCACAATGTAACACGGGCAGAATTTACACAAAAAGCCGCTGAAGAACCGAATTTCAGCCATTTTGGTCCTGAAGCCAATGATTTTCACGCACTTGAGACTTTGTTTAAACATTACGGTGAAACGGGTTCAGGGAAAAAACGCTACTACCTACACAACGATGAGGAAGCACATTTCCACCAACAGCGTTTGGCAACCTTGGGTATAGCGTGCGACGCACAGTCGGGGGAATTTACGCCATGGGAAGCCTTACCCACGCCAACGGATATTTTGTTTTACGAAGGCTTACACGGTTTAGCAAAGGATATGAGTCCAGACCAACGTTATGGTGGCTATGATGCCGCCCAGTATGTGGATTTGGGCGTAGGCGTTGTCCCTAGCATTAATTTGGAATGGATACAAAAAATTCACCGTGATCACGCTGAGCGTGGACATTCCCCCGAAGCAACCGTGGCAACGATTTTGCGCCGAATGCCAGATTATATTAATCACATCGCACCACAGTTTTCACGCACGGATATTAATTTTCAGCGCGTACCAACCGTAGATACCTCGAACCCGTTTATAGCAAGGGACATTCCTACATTGGATGAAAGTTTTGTGGTAATTCGTTTTCGTAATGCCAAACGCTTTAACGTGGATTTCCCTTATCTATTAGCCATGATTCAAGGTTCATTTATGTCACGCCGCAATACCATCGTGGTACCAGGTGGAAAAATGATGCTGGCAATGGAATTAACCTTGCACCCACTTATTCATAATATGCTGGAGGCGAAGGCAAAAGCGAATCTTGGGTAATCGGTTTTGGTGCAGTATTCGTATTTGCACCATAATAGGGTATTACACCATTTCCAATGCCCCCAGATAATGCAGAGACAATTGTGGTATTGGCAAGCTTAGTAGTTATCCATACTGGATCTTGCTCTACATCAGGATCGTGATTATTTATCGCGACCGTTGAGTATTGTTCGACAGCATCTTGCCAATACCCTTGGTAATCTGCATGGGCTGGGATTATCCCCAAGCCTCCGTTTAGGCTTGCCAATGCTATTGCAACCACTTTGAAAGACGGTTTCTTTTTCATAATAATATCCCCCGTCAACTAAGCAACAATACCTGCTATGAAGGTTTTAAGCGGGAATTTGGTATGTTTTATTACCATTATCATGAGCGAGGGTTTAAGAAAGGTTGGCAACTCATGCAAAAAACGACTAATAAATGTACTTTATCAGCACTTGCCCCTACGCTTGATAACCACTAAGCTTGGCAAATACAATCAATAACAATAAGCACTAACAACAACGATAATCTGTGAGGATGAGGAAATTCCATGCTAATTGCGCCCCATCAGTCTGCTTTACGTTTGAGGCGGCACAAAGCCGAAACCCAAAAAGACCGTTTTCTCAATGATTTATCCATCTGCCAGCATCATTGTTCAGACCCCTGCAAACACCGTATTCCACCCGATATATTATTGTCTTGGCAGCGCAGTCGCAGCTATTCACTGACACAACCTTTTCCCACACTGCCTGATGTCAATGCACAACACGAATGGACAATCTCGCCGCTACGCATTGCCGCCGAACCCGAATTGGCCTATTTCGAGCAACTAACTCACCAAAGCAATATTGCACTCGCTATTGCCGATGCACACGGTAAATTGTTGTGGACACAAATGAGTGCAAGCATGGAAAAACTCACGAAAAACATGAACTTCACGGTTGGTACTTATTGGGCAGAACACACCACAGGCACAAATGCCCTAGCGGTTGCTTTAACCACACAACGCCCCTGCACGGTATTCTCAGCAGAACATTACCTGCCCGAATGCCATGAAATCGTGTGCTATGCAGCCCCTATTATCCACCCATTGTCCCAACAGATTGTGGGCGTGGTTGACATGGTTATGGAATGGCAACAACACACACCACTAGCACAAACGGCAGTTGCTCACATGGCACGCAACATCGCCTACCGTTTGCCGCACTACTTGCCCAAAGCTGAATTAGAAATTCACGCGTTAGGAGCAGCGTGGGTCTTGCATCAAGGACAACGGGTACAGTTGTCGTTGCGGCAGTTAGAGATTTTGTGCATTTTAGCCCTACACCCTGCGGGGCTAAGTTTGGAAAGCCTGCACCAAGCCTTATGTGGCAACGAATCCACGCACCCGCGCACGATCAAAACCATCATGACGCAACTACGGCACTTATTACACGGCTGTATTGGCTCGCATCCTTACCGTTTACTCGCACCCGTTTGGGCGGATTTTATTGAATTGTCCAGCATACTGCGCCAACGCAAAATGGTAGAAGCGTTAAAGCTATATCACGGTGAATTTTTACCATCCTCCATTGCCCCAGCCCTAGAAACGTGGCGACATCACTTGGAAGCGGATATGGAGAATTTATTGTATGACTGCCAAGAAGCACAAATTCTGCTAGAGAATACCGACAACTTATTGTGTACACCTATGGTTCGCGAGAGGTTACTAGAACTCATTACTTAACTAATGTCATTGAAATTATCACTCGGCACTTAATGCCAAGCTCTTAAACCGCTTATTTACTCGGTTTGAGAGCTTTTTTTATTCGCGTGCCAATAGCCCCCCCCACAACTTAATTTAAATTCCATAGAGCTTCAAAAAAACGTTCTTATCCCGCTGCACTGCACCAACCTTTTTTAAACCCTGTGTTTGCAATGCTTAATACAAATCAAAAGCTAATAACAAACCCTCGAACAAGGAGCAGTGTCGTGAAAACTCAACCCCTACTGACTAGCAGCTTAATTACTTGTATCCTCTTTGCTAATACCGCGACTGCTGGTGTTAAATTCCGCTTAGATTATGATGCTAACAATAAGGAATATGTCGTTTATATGACAAGTGACAGCATTCCCAACCCTGATATGGTGTTATCATCCCAAGTCAGTGTTGTTGTACCACACATGGTTGACACTAACCGTTTCGATGTTTTACAAATCAACAGTGCGATTAATGGTATTACTTGGTTAAACCATTCTCGAATAGATGCCCCAACAGAAAATACATCGGCCGACTATTTATCCTTTGGGCTATTCTTTCAAGGTGGGAAACCTCCTAGTTTTGGATGGGAAGCCAACAAAGAAAAACGTATTTTCTCTTTTACCAGTAATCGCGGCTGTATTGCAGGTGTTAGCTTATTGAACAATAACGACCCCTTTAACCAATTACCTAACTCTGCCGATACCAACCCTGGTAACGAGTTTTCTAACATCGGTTGGATTGGCGGCAATATGTACACTGGCAACTACGGTACAAGCATTTCCTGTGGTAACTCTGTGAAAAAACCAGTCTGTGAAAAGAGTAAGGAAAAAATAGCAGGTCTGAACGGTGTCGTGAATGTCATGTCGGCTTTGTTGAACAAAATGTCTAGCTCAACCCAACGCGACAATATGCAGAAAAAGTTAGAGGAATTGCGTGGTTTACTCACTTGCAAACAATAAACGAAAACATTCGGGGAGCGTCTGTCATGTTGTCAAATTCCACTGTCAACGACCCAACCGTCAGCCTCAGCAAACCACAAGGTCTTGATTGTCTTACCGCCGTCATGACAGCATGGCATCATTCCCCGCTACGTTGGGCAGCGGCTTCAACCGTACAACAAGCCGCACAATTGATTACTAACAGCACCTTATGCATCTCACTCAGTGATGCCAATGGCACACTACTGTGGTATGGCATTAACCCATCTTTGCAGCAACAACTCTTACAAATGGCCGATACACCACCGACCATCCCACCCTATTATGGCTTGGAATGGGTACGTTACTGCGCCCCGATTATCCACCCGCAATCCGGCTTACAACAGGGAATGCTAACACTGGCAACTTTGCGCCCTTATCACACACCGATTGGGGAAATGGCAGCAATGGGTTTAGCCCAAGACATTGCGCAACACCTGCCGCATTATGCCCCGTGTGCTGAATTGGAAATCCGCGCCTTGGGTAAACAACCACTGGTGCGCTTCCGTGGACAAGTCTTGCACTTATCACCACGCATGATTGAGATTTTGTGCATTTTGGCTTTGAATCCCGATGGCGTAACCCTCGAAGCCAGTCATGCAATGTTATACGGTGATGAACAAGTCACCACCACCACACTCAAAGCGGAACTGTCGCACTTACGCACCTTATTGGATGGGCGCATTAGTTCGCGCATTTACCGTTTACAAGGCAGTGTGTGGGTGGACTTCATTGAAGTGTGGAACGCCCTGCGTCAACAGCACTGGGAAATCGCCCATAATCTTTACCGTGGGGAACTTTTACCCCACTCACTATCACCTGAAATCGGTGTATGGCGCACCTGCATTGCCACACTAATGCACAAATACCAACGCCATTAAGCCTTTCTTGGCAGGTAATTCACGATTTGCTGGTGCAAACGTTCAGCAAGAACTGTACTTGCACCACCCAAAGTTGCCAAAATCACCCCCGCCTCTGCCTGATACATTTGCGCCTTTGCCAGTGACCAATGCGGTGGAATGTATTGCAAGTTATTGATGCGATCTGCCAACTTCACCAATGCTATTTCAGGTGGCTGCTGCTGAATGCGTACCAAACTATCCGCCATTTGCTGCTCCTTGGGGAGCGTGGCGCACTTGCTCAATGCTGCCACGCCGTCTGCCACTTTACTCCCAAACATCGCGTATAGCTGTGCATAATCCACCGCTGTGTCTTCCAACGTGTCGTGCAACAAAGCGCATTGAATGGCTAAATTTCCATCTAATGTCGGGTGAAATGCCAGCGCGTGCATGACTTCCATTGCCACCGCTGCTGGATGGTTAATGTAGTCGTACACCACGCCCACGGCTTCACCCACATAGGTTTGCCCATGATGCGCCAAGCATGCGAAGTCCCATGCTTGCAAGTACGCTGCTTGTGACCAATTTGGTTGCATAGTGCATTACCACGATATTGAATAACGCCCCATTGTGCGTGGATTATGACCGTCGTGCAAAAAAGCTTTTGATCGAACTGAAACGGGATTTCAACAATGCCCCCAAACTGCTCATGAGTGAAGTGGTTGGCGTTGGTTCAGCTTGTTGAACTTTCACCAATTCAGGCTGTGCTTGGAAATGCTCAACTTGCTTGAGTGCGGACATCAAGTGATGACGCAAAACCTTTGGACGTACCGGATGGAAAATCACCCGATACACCCGCGCCGAATTAACCAAACCAATAATGGTATCCGAATCGCCCGAACGCGCCACCGCCAAAGCAGTAACATGCGGGTATTCGCTTTTCAACAAGCACAACAAATCCACATTGGCGTGATCTTCGCCATCAATACTGGCGACGATAACCCCCACTTCATGTTGCTGCATCACGCGCAATGCTGCTTCAGGATTTCGTGCAGAAAATGCCTTACAACCCAACAAATGACTTTCGTGGAAAACTTCCAGCAAATGCTCATCGTGATCAATAAACAGCACACCGATATTGCGCAAACTGTCGGCTAATATCACAGGTGCAATCGGTTTATGATGCCCCTCATCATGTTCGTGGTGTTCATGCTCATCTACTTCGTTAGTAGCAGCGGGTGCAGGCGTTGTGGTGGGTAAAGGGGTTAATTTTTCCAACTCTAAGCCGATTTTAACCGCACCACCAATAACTTCGCGTAATTCCTCGCTATCCCACGGTTTGCAAATGTAACGGTAGACCTCGCCTTCATTCACAGACCCCACAATCGCGGCCAAGTCCGAAAATCCTGTCAATAGAATGCGCACAGTATGCGGTGAAAGCTCTTTTGCCCGCCGCAATAATTCCACGCCTTGCATGGTGGGCATTCGCTGGTCACTAACTAACAAATGGAAATGCTCACGTTTCATCAACTCAACGGCGTGATAGCCATCCGTGGTGACGGTTACATCGTATTGCATCCGAAACAAAGCGCGTAAACTGTTGAGAATACGCTCTTCGTCATCCACGAATAATACTTTCGGCTTAGGAGCAGCGAGTGGATTGTCTTGCGCTACGCGACGCAATTTAGCCAATTGCACAATATTAGAATTGGCAGCACTGGCAGTGGTGGCAGTTTGACTCATACCTTATTCCTTGGCTCATTTTTATTAATCAGGCAGCTTTTGGCACATTGCCAGCAGCGAGGTTTGCAGCAGGTTCGTTCAATTGCGCTAATGCAGGGTCCGTTTTTGGCTCATACTTACGCGGCAAGAAAATCGTAAAACACGTCCCCACCCCGACGGTTGAAGTCACCTTAATATCCCCCCCATGTTCTTTAATAATGCGCTGAACAATGGATAACCCCAAACCTGTTCCCTCACCAACTTTTTTGGTGGTAAAGAATGGGTCAAAGATTTTCGGCAAAATATCCGGCGCAATGCCCTTACCGTTATCGCTGATTTCAATCATTACACCCGTAGGCGTTGGCGCAGTGTGTAATGTGATAGTGCCATTTTCCGCACTGGTTGCATGGCAAGCATTATTGATGAGGTTGAGAAACACTTGATTGATTTGTGCAGGCGAACAAGTAATCAACGGCACAGTATCGAATTGCTTAATAATATTGCGGCGTTTTACCACGTTACGCGCAATGTTCAGCGTGCTGTTCAAACCATCGTTGACGTTGAATTGATCCAACTTAGCACGATCCAAACGGCTGAAGTCTTTTAAATTTCGTACAATTTCCGCGATTTGCTCAATACCGTATAAACCGTCTTTAAGCAGGGTTTTAACCTCGCCCACTGCTTCGGTTTCCATAAAGGCATTGGTAATTTCCTGCACGGATGCGAACCGTTCCGCTAATGCTTCTTCACTGCCATCTTCTTGGGTCATGGCTTTAACTAAGCCAGACGTTTCTTGTAATAACGCATCCACGTCATTCACACGGCTATCGAGAATTTCCAAACCACTTTTCACATACGCTAATGGAGTATTAATTTCGTGTGCAATACCTGCCACCATTTGCCCCAAAGAAGCCATTTTTTCCGATTGAATTAGTTGTAACTCAGATTCTTTCAGATTTTGCAGTGCAGTGGATAATTCTTGAGTTCGTTCCACCACCCGCTGTTCCAATGACGCATTAGCTTGATCTAAGGAACGGTAACTTTTCCAAAGTTTCATCCCCATAAATGCCAGCAGTAATAATAAACCTAAAGCGTAAGCGATTAATGCCATCCGCCACTTTTCTTGCGCTTTTAAAGCCGCTTCAAAACCCTGCTCAAAACGCTCCCCTAACACATTAATGCGCGTACTAATTGGCACTTGTTCGATCTTAGCTAACACCTCATCTTCATTAACCTTTTGCGTTAGAATCGCTTTGGTGTGGTTAATGATCATATTGAGTTGTTGTCGAAACTTTTCAGGATACGCTTTTTTATTCAAATCTAATGCAGTTACCAAACCCTCAATACGACTTTTAACAACGGGGTCTGGCGTAAGATTGTATTTCAATACCTCCGTCAGCAACTCATTTACAGTGCTATCTAATTTGCTCAGATCAAAATTAGCAACACTACTCTGTGTTGAACGTGTACTTTTCCGCGTTTCTGTGTTCTCCGTTTTAGCTGGTGCATTTCCCGCTGGTACATTAGCTGCTTCATTCGCGGTGAACGTTTCCAATATAATCTGCTGATGAAGCTGTTGGGTTGCTGTTGGTAAAAAATGCAGGGAGTTTCTCAATAAAGAGTGCTGCATTTTAAAACGATCCACCAGTGCAATTTTATCATTGATTGCCATGCGCAAATCGGCCGTTGCGTCTTTAATCTCCTTCGCATTTGGATTGGACTTTTCAATCGTTGCTAATAACACATCTTGATTCAACTGCAACCAATGCAAAGGCGTATTAACAGGATCATAGTTGCTATTAATTCCAATTTTGGAACGTAATACATCCAAATTCCATTCCGCATCGATCTGTTTTAACTCGCGTAATTGCGCATTCACTTGTTGGCGCGTGCTGGTGTCAACCACCTGCATTTTATAAGTTAAACCCGCTAACCCACCAATTAATGCCACCACCGTAACACTAATCAAACTATTGCGTAATAAGCTTTTCATGGTTTTGCCTCCAATTGCTCACCCGTTAAGGCTTTTAAGAAGGCAACAATCGCTTGTTTATCTGCATCTGAACCAGTGCGCCCTAATTGGTATTGAAACATCACATCCACCGCCTGCTCCAAAGTTTGCGCCGACGCATCGTGGAAATACGGTGCAGTCAATGCCACATTGCGCAATGAAGGCACTTTAAAAACATGCTTATCTTCTTCTTGCTTTGTCACCGCAAAACGCCCTAAATCCGCATCGGTAGGATTCCCGCGTTTTGCAAAATAGTCGTCCATCGCTCCAAATTTCTGGAACATATTACCACCAACATTCACACCCTGATGGCAAGCAACACAACCGTATTCTTTAAACAGTTGATAACCACGCCGCTCATTGTCATTAATGGCCTTATTATCTCCTTGTAAATAACGGTCAAAACGCGATGGTGTTAATAAAGAACGCTCGAACGTGGCAATCGCGTCTTCAATGTTTTTTTCCTGCATACCGTCACTGTACAATGACTTAAACTGTTGGTTTAAAGCCTCATCTTTGGATAAAATGGCAATAATTTCCGGCCACGTCATGTCCATTTCTTTAGGGTTATGAATCACCTGATTAATCTGATCTTCCAAGTTTGGGGCGCGTCCATTCCAGAATTGTTGGAAATTCAAACCACTGTTATAAACCGTTGGTGCATTAATACCACCCATTTGTTGGCGCACACCTATTGATTTACTCATGCCATCTACGCCACCTTTTTTTAAATCATGGCAAGAGACACATGCGGTACTATTATCACGCGAAAATCGTTTTTCATTAAATAACTGTTCGCCCAGTTTAATTTTATCGGGATTAAGATTTAAGGATTCAACGGTGGGGAGAGGGCTAATTGGCTCACCTGTTAATGCGGCGGCTGCCGATAAGGTAGGACAATAAAAAGGGACACCAATGACAGAACACAATAACCATGTGCGCACAGGCACACGCAAACTTCCTAAGCGGTCGCGCATGAAGCAACTCCTTATTATTAGCTAATACTTCCTGTATTCTTATGAATCAATTTAAGGTGGAATAGACACAGACACTCAACACATTAACGCTACACCTTGAAAAACTGATAAGAATCACGGGGAAAAGTCTACTGGAATTACGGTAGCGTATTGATGACTTATATCAGTAGATTGCACAGAACGGCACAGAAAGCTTAACGAAAGTTCGTCGCAACAGCTTGTATTGGAAGGTAAACAGCCATGCATTGGCTCTGATCAACATGAGCCGAGGTAAAACCCCGACTCATGCACAACGCTAGGAGGAAGGAAACTCTTAGAAGAAACCTAATGGGTTCACGTCGTAGCTGACCAACAGGTTTTTGGTTTGTTGGTAATGATCCAGCATCATTTTGTGTGTTTCACGACCAACACCGGATTTTTTGTAACCACCGAACGCAGCGTGAGCTGGGTACAAGTGGTAGCAGTTAGTCCATACACGGCCTGCTTGGATACCACGACCCATGCGGTAAGACAGGTTCATGTCACGAGTCCAAACACCTGCACCCAAACCAAATTCAGTGTCGTTAGCGATAGCTAATGCTTCTGCTTCGTCTTTGAACGTGGTAACAGACACGACAGGTCCGAAGATTTCTTCTTGGAACACGCGCATTTTGTTGTGGCCTTTCAACAGGGTAGGTTTGATGTAGTAACCTTCACCGTATTCGCCATCCAACGTTTCAGCAGCACCACCAGTCAGAACTTCTGCACCTTCTTCTTTACCGATGTTGATGTATTCCAGGATTTTGTCGAACTGTTCTTGAGACGCTTGCGCACCAACCATGACTTCGGTATCCAGAGGGTTGCCGCGTTTGATTTTCGCTGCACGCTCAACAACCAGACCGATGAATTTTTCGTAGATGTCTTCTTGAATCAACAAACGAGATGGGCAAGTGCAAACTTCGCCTTGGTTGAAGAACGCTAATACCGCACCTTCAACAGCTTTGCTCAAGAATGCATCTTCATACTCCATGACATCTTTGAAGTAGATGTTAGGTGATTTGCCACCCAGTTCTACAGTCGATGGGATGATGTTGTCCGCAGCGTATTTCATAATCAGCGAGCCAACTGGTGTAGAACCAGTGAACGCGATTTTTGCAATGCGTGTGCTAGTTGCCAGTGCTTTACCTGCTTCAACGCCGAAGCCGTTGACGACATTCAAAACGCCCGCTGGTAACAAGTCAGCAATACATTCCATCAAAATCAGGATGGATGCTGGCGTTTGCTCGGCTGGCTTCATGACGATGCAGTTACCTGCTGCCAATGCTGGAGCTAATTTCCAAGCCGCCATCAGCAGTGGGAAGTTCCAAGGAATGATTTGACCAACAACGCCTAATGGCTCATGGAAGTGGTAAGCAACAGTGTTTTCGTCGATTTCGCCGATGCTACCTTCTTGCGCACGCAAGCAGCCAGCAAAGTAACGGAAATGGTCAGCAGACAATGGCACGTCAGCGTTTAAGGTTTCACGAACTGCTTTACCGTTGTCCCAAGTTTCAGCGACGGCTAATTTTTCCAGGTTCGCTTCGATACGGTCAGCGATTTTCAATAGGATGTTAGCGCGTGCCGTTGGAGATGTTTTCGCCCATGCGTCTTTAGCAGCATGAGCAGCATCCAATGCTAATTCGATGTCTTCAGCAGTGGAACGTGGAATTTGGCAGAAAGGTTTGCCATTAACAGGGGAGATATTGTCGAAATACTCGCCTTTAACAGGAGCAACCCATTGACCACCGATGAAGTTGGCATAACGCTCTTTAAAGTTGACAACCGCACCTTCGGTATTAGGATTTGCATATTGCATGGTTCTTTCCTCTCTCTCGTATTGAACATTTGCGTTGTGGAGTTAATAGCAGGAACTCCAGCCTCGACCTCAGAACCCCAGCATACGCATCAGAGGTTGGGAAAAGGTTGGAGTATTCTTGCAACACTTCACGCTTGCCATGTCGGGCAATCCGATAGGCCTCCCGATTGCTGCAAACACCACTGACGCACGAAGGTCGTGATTTCTGTGATTACATTTAAATTCAGGTATTTAATCTCATCAGGAGTGTGCAGTTCAACATCATCCGTCGCAATCGCTATGATGTGTGGATCACTCGGGAAAAGTAAGGGATTACCCAAGCCTTTGCGGTGAACTTCAATGCGTGGAAATGGCTCGTGCTTAAAACCTTCAATCAAAATCAAATCCGCCGAACCCGCCGGAATCGTTGCCAATGCATCTGCAAGCAAGGCTTCATCGTGCGCTTGGGGCAATTCACGCATCACGATTAAACGCTGTTTCGATGCCAAAATCACTTGTTCCGCCCCTGCTTCGCGCATTCGGTAGCTGTCTTTGCCCGGTTTATCAACATCAATCACATGATGCGTGTGTTTAATCACCGCCAAACGCAAACCTTGAGCTTTTAATAAAGGTATTAATTGCGTCAGCAAGGTCGTTTTACCCGTACCACTGTACGCACAAAACCCCAAAATCGGCACAGGCACAATCTGTTCCAACGCTTGCTGTTCCGCTGGCGTGTTGATGCCCCGAAAATAATCCGCCGCATCACTGCAATCCACCGTTGCAACACGCTGCTGTGCAAACCACTGCTGCGGACTTCGCCCACCTGCCGCTAAATACGCCTGCAAACTGGATAATAAATGTGTAGCTAACAGAACGTGCATCGGCTGCAAATGCTTACCATCATGCACCACTGCAATATCCGCCTGTTGCGCTTGTAAAGCACTCAGCAGCCGCGTCGCAAGGCTCGGAAAAACCCTAGGTGTATCACACGGCACACACAACACATAAGCTGTAGAAGCATGTTGCAAAGCGACCAGCATTCCCGCCAATGGCCCTTGAAAATCCGCCAACGTATCGCCAACGACAGGCACACCAAATGCCTGATATTCCTCCAGACGACGATTAGCATTGATCATAGCTTGCCCCACTTGCGGTTGTAATCCTGCCAAAATAGGCGCGATCAACGGTTCACCCCGCCAGCGTAACAGCCCCTTATCCACCCCACCCATGCGACTGCCCTGCCCTCCGGCAAGCACCACGCCAGTTATGTCCGCCACACCTGCTTTCACAATGCATTCCCACTAGCCAATTACGGCGGACATGGTAACACAGCCAAACCTTGCACCAGCGATTTAACGGAAACAAGCTTGTGCTTCGATGGCCAAACCCATACCAACGCTATTAAAATAATCCGCCTCCATGAATTTCGCTTGAGGGAATAAAGCCATTAAGCGCGATTGAATCACAGCGATTTTGCTAGACCCACCCGTGAAAAATACCGTATGAATATCCGTAGCTCTCACATCTGCTGTTTTCAACAACTGTTGAATAACATTTTCGAGTTTTGTGATTTCATAATGCAGTAACTCATGAAACTCTTGCTTACTGATTTCAATTAGCCAATCATCTTCCATGAAATCCAAATCGATTTGTGCAATATCCGTTGCTGATAACTGAATTTTACCGCGCTCCACACTTTCGGCAATGTGATGCCCGTAACGCTCTTTCAAAACCATTAATAGCTTTTGCAGCTTGTCTTTCTCATAAGCCGCATTTAACAAAGTGCGTACATCCAATAAGGTTTCATGCTTGTATAAAAAGTTGATTTTGTGCCACGTTGCTAAATCGTGATACCAATGCGATGGAATCTCAATATCTGCACCATTTAAGGCTTTCATTAGCGTGCCACGTCCTAAATGCGGTGAAACCTTGGCATAGTTCAGCAGTTTATCAAAATCATTACCACCGATATGAACCCCATCAGATGCCAAAATATCCCCAAAACTGGCAGTGTGCTGGGGCTGCATTCGCACCAAAGAAAAATCTGATGTACCACCGCCTAAGTCAATGATTAATACCAGCTCTTCTTGAGAAATCTGTTGTTTATAAAAAGCCGAAGCCGCAATCGGTTCAAATTGGAATTGAATGTGTTTAAACCCAACCGTGCGTAAGATGCCTTCTAGTGTATCTTGCGCGAGCTGATCCAGCTCTGGATTATTATCTTTAAAGTAAACCGGACGACCCATCACCACACTATCCAAATCCGCTTGCCCGAATTGTTCGGCTTTGGCTTTAATATGGCGGATAAAGTTTTCGAGAATTGCAGTAAACGGCTGCATTTGATTAAACACCACCGTTTTTTCCTGCATTAGGGATGAACCTAAAACGCTTTTTAAGGACATTAATAAACGTCCGTCAACACCCAATGTGTAATTTTCAATCGCCTGTTTGCCATAATTAAACTGATGCTCTTCATCATTAATAAACACTGCTGAACGCAATGTCGTTTTCTCTGCATCCAATGCGACCATCCGCAATTGCTGCTGATATTCAACACCAATGGTGGAATTACTTGTCCCAAAATCCAAGCCACAATAACGCATTCCCTATCTCCAGAAGGATTAATTCAAGCCCAAAACTTCATTTTGCTGATATTACTTGAATTAATCAAACATAAAATATAAGCAACAGTTTATTACCAGTTATAACACAGGCCAATCAATGGGGAAAAATGCACCTTCTTATAAATTGGGATCAACGAGAACACGCCCCTGAATTTTCCCTGCAATAATATCTTGTGCAGCCTGTGGAACGGCTTCAAGCGCGATAATCCGCCCCAACTCTTCGTAAATAGCGGCTGGTAATTCATTGGCTAAGTTTTGCCATGCCTGAGTACGCCGTTCAAATGGGCAACTGACGGAATCAACCCCGCACAAACTGACATTGCGCAGAATAAAAGGCATGACCGTGGTATTGAGTTTAAAGTTATTGGCTAAACCGCAAGCCGCTACCACGCCGTTGTAATCCATTTCGGCCAACACCCGAGCAAGAATATCACCACCTACTACATCCACCGCACCCGCCCAACGTTGTGATTCTAATGGACGTGCAGGCTGGCTCATTGCTTCACGACTGATGAAACGCTTTGCACCCAATTTGCTTAAGAAATCATGAGTTTCGGGGCGACCTGTAACAGCAACAACCTGATAACCACGTTGCGCCAGTAAAGCAACAGCAACGCTACCCACGCCACCTGCGGCCCCCGTCACAACGACTTCGCCAGATTCGGGTGTGACCCCTGCTTCTGCTAATGTCATGACGCACAGCATCGCGGTTAAACCTGCCGTACCAATAGTCATGGCTTGTTGCGCGGTGAGTGCAGCGGGTAAGGGCACGAGCCAATCGGCTTGCACGCGAGCGCATTGGGCGAAACCACCCCAATGTTTTTCACCCACGCCCCAACCTGTCAGAATCACAGCATCACCGACTTGGTAACGTGCTGATGAAGACTCAAGCACTTTACCGACGAAATCAATCCCCGCTACCATTGGGAACTCACGCACAATTTTCCCTAAACCTGTTACTGCCAAGCCGTCTTTGTAGTTGAGCGATGAATACACCACTTCCACTAAAACCTCACCTGCGGGTAAATCAGCATGGGTTAATTGGCGAACTGCCGTCGTGGTTTTGCCATCAACCTGTGTTAGCACTAACGCTTTAAATGTACCTGACATACCATCCTCCTAAACCACTTTTGTACTTTACAAATATCACAGCATAACAGAACCAGCCCAACGCTCAGCATCACCTTTTTTTCTCTGTGCAAGATGTGATGCTATAGTGATGCTAATCGTGGTTGCCGATGAGCACCACCATGCCGTCGCAGCACTTTCAGTGTCCGTTTAAAGCGAGCATGACCCGCTGCATATTTTGTGTCGCCAGCAAGGGTTTGACTTCAAATACCTTACGGCTTTCGGGAAAACATTGCTGCAAGGTCTGCAACACTTGGAAATAATCACACTGCTGTGTATAACTATCGGCCTGTGTTAATGCTAAATCCTCTGCCTCTGGAAAAGACAAATGCTGGTCAGCTAAACCATTATTAGCGTGCAAATGAAAATGCAAGCGAATACCTTGTGTCGTTTGTTCTTTCAACCAAACTAACCATGCATTAAAAACATCAGTCGACCACAATTTTGCGTGTCCCAAATCAAAGCATTGGTGAATATAAGGTAAATCCAACGAAGCGACTAGGGTAAAAAACCAACGGTAAAATGCCAAACTGTGAAAAGTATTTTCAATATGAACCGGATGATCATATTCCGCCGCAATACGATTCATTAATTGCAAACGTGGGGTTAAATACGCAGCCAATTCCGCCCGAAATTCAGGGCGTTGATTCGTCGGAAAGGTGTGTAAGTGCGTAACAGCATAATCCGAGCGAATACTTTTTGCCAAATTAAGCTGTTGATGCAATTCAGCCTCGCGCTTATCAATGGTGAATAAGCCATAAACATCGTGGTTTAAATGGATATTCACTGGAATCGTGGCTTGTGGTACTTTCGCATTAATGATTTCCCATGATGCTGGATCAGCAAAATAAAATCCAACTTCCAAAGGACGCTGTTCCGCAATGGCTGCATCAATCACGGGTTCAACTTCAAATGCATGTTTTTCCGCAAACTTATAACCAAACGTTTTCACACTATTATCCTATCTGGCTTCTTTTGACACATTATAAGGGTGGCGGATTACGATTGTTTGAAACATGCCGCCAAAACGTGTTGATGATGCGCCGCGCCTAAACGTTTCATGGTCTCGATATTACGTTCAGGAATATTATCCACATCGGGATAATGCGCGATTGCCTGCTCCAAGCTCGCTTCTCGAATCAAATGCAGCATCGGGTATGGCGAACGATTGGTATAATTTTCTGCATCTTCAGGACGAGTATCCGCGAATTGATAATCAGGGTGAAAACTAGCCACCTGAAACTCCCCAACATAACCTTCCTGCTCCAATAGCGCGTCTACTATGTCGAGAAAGTCATTGTAATCATAGAAATCTTCCAATGCCGCAGGGAGAATCAATAGCGTGGTTTCCACTTCGTTGACAGGTGTAGCGCGTAATAATGCCAATTCTTGCAATAAGTCTTCCAACACAAATTCGGGGCGGGCGGAATCCGTTACCACAAAGCGAATCTGCCCCTTATTAAACGGCTGATGCGCGAAAGGGCAAAGGTTGTGTTGCAACACCACGTTTTCCAACCAATAACGTGTTTGGGCAATGTATGTGTCGTTGGGGTATTTCATGACGGTTTAAAGATACCTGTAATCGCTGGTAGATGATAATCTTGTGATAAACCGTGCATCATACACTTTATTCCATCACGAAGCTCGCAAGCCCAACAACATGAGTAGTCCAAACGTAGAAACGACTTTAATCGCACCTTTTGCTGCCCCTACAGCACTAGAGGAGCTGGAACAATGGCTGGCCATGCCTGTTGCCGCGCCTAAGCCACCGTCGCTTGCACCCGTTGGGGCAGCCATTGAACAGCACGAGTTGCTCATGCGCTTACAGGATTATTTGCGTTATTACGGCACAGAAACCGCCTTGCAAGATGTTTCCATGCTTGATGGATTTTTCGCCGCCCTCGATTGCGCCCCCGTCCCCATACCACCTGCCTTATGGGTGTGTGAAATTTGGGGCGGCAAAGAACATTTACCGCATTGGCCAAGCGAATACGCAGGGATGATCTTTGCGGAATTGATCCTGCATTTCCAATACAATGTTGTGCAACACTTGCGCACGTCGGCCATTTTCAAACCGCTGTTTATTTCACATCAAGTGGGAACAGCCAGCTTCGATGTGATTGATTACTGGTGTGAAGGTTTCATGCGCGGCGCATGTTTAGGCAAACGTTCCGCCTTAAGCATTCCCGACATTGCGGATTATCTCGAACCGATTCAACGTTTTGCCCAAGGTGACGGCTTGTTATTAGCCTTGGAAATGGACGAAGCGGATTACTGTGAACTGCAAACCATCATTGGGCAAAATGTACGCTTGATCTGGGAAGCCAGCCGCCTATTACCCGATTACGGTGTCGACTTGCCCGCACCTAACGCACCTGAACCACCAAGCAAACCCAACAAATTAGGGCGTAACGACCTTTGTCCATGTGGAAGCGGGCGCAAATACAAGAAATGCTGTATGCAATCCGTCTAAGCGATGGGAAAGCCGTGTTATTCTATAATACGATCTTATCAATGACAGGCGGGGATGTTATGGCTCTTGGTCGTTTTTTTGCTGCCCATGTGCGGTCACTGACCTTACCGCTTCTGGTTTGTGGTGTGATTGCCGGATGCGTACCCAACGTGGCGCATCGCGCACAATCGCCCTCCCAACAATGCCCAACCACAGGCTGCCAAACGGCAGTTTTAGAACAACACCCTACCTATGATCTAGGCTTTGTCGAATTTACCGATCAGGGCAATGTGTTTAGCCGTGAAAATCTCGACACGGTATTGCAACACATTGATCAACACAGCCACGCGACTGATGGTGCAGCGGTGGTGGTTTTCATCCATGGTTGGCATCATAACGCCGCACCTGCCGATGAAAACCTCAAAGGTTTCCGCCAGTTATTGGAACGCACTGCACAATTAGGCATTACGGGTAAACGCCGACTCATCGGCGTGTACGTCGGGTGGCGAGGACAAACCCTTGACCTTCCCCTTGCCGAACATTTAAGTTTTTGGGCGCGGAAAAACACTGCACATAATGTCGGGCGAGGCGGCGTGACGGAACTTATGTTGCGCATGGAACGCAGCATGGCACAAACTAATACCCCACAACACCCCAATCACAACCTACTCGTCGCCTTAGGGCATAGCTTTGGCGGGCTGGTGCTGATTTCATCCTTAAACGACGTGTTATTGGAACGGGTGATTGATGCCAAACCATTAGGGCATCAAGCCTGTGCTGATGAAAATGCGCAGCAATGCGGCACTTGCGTGCAAACTGATACGTTTGGGCATGGCATTATCTTGCTGAATCCGGCGATTGAAGCCAATGAATTATTGCAATTAAAAGAAGTGGTTGCCGCTCAACAGTGTTACGCTAAAACCCAACCCAAATTACTGCATGTGATTAGTTCGGAAGCAGACAGCGCGACCAATATCGCATTCCGTGCAGGGCAGTACTTAGGCGTAAGTGCACGCAGTAGCGAATTACCGTTACAACGCACTTACAAAGGCAAAACCCTTACCTTGCACGAACGTGATTTAGACACTACCACGATTGGTAATTATTTGCCGTTTCGCACGGGCGTGAGTTTAGGGAATCGGACGCGACATCCCGCGTGCAAAACCGATGATAAACGTGCTGAATGCTACATTCCCTGCAAAGACGATGCGCGATGTTTGATTCATCAAGCGGATAAAGCCCAACACATTCCGATCGGGGCGGCTGAACCGTTGCACTTTTTGTATACCGATGCGAATTTTATCAAAGACCACAATGACGTGTTTAATGCCGATGTTGGCGGCTATATCGTCGCTACCGTCATGGAAAGCAGTTTTAAACGCTTAAATAACCCGCGTTATGCCAGTGAAATTACAGCGCAATGCCGCAAAGCTGATGGGGATTTTGATTTCCCGCGTTGTTTTGATTATTACAAAGCGCAATTCGAGCAATCACCTGCCTTACGCGCTGCAACACCTAAGCCACATACCGAATCAACTCCCCAATAGCATCAGGGGCGGAATATCCGCCCCCTGCTTTATCCACCAATTTGCGTAATTGACGCTTATCCGCTTGGCGTTTCGCCGAATTACTTTTTTCGTGCACGCCACCTTTGCGTAAAATCGGTGCAGTGGCAATCGGGTTAATGCGCACGCGCGGCAAGGTTTTGGGGATTTTAGGTGGTTTCTTTGCCATGTTGACTGTCCTTTTTACAGTGATGAGCAGGTAATTTAAACCAGTGTGCTTGCCCATGCCGTTGCAGGTAATGCACATAACGGACTTGTTTGAGAAAGTCCGGTGCTTCGCTGGTTTTCACGAAGCAAAACTTATTCGGTAACTCGGTGTATAAATAACGTGGCGGTTTGCCGTAATGGTAATAACGTTCAATGCCTTTGAGACGATTTCCCGTTTCAAAGCTGTGGTAAAATACATCACGAATGCCCAACTCATCGCGGATGAAATGTACCGCAGCGGTGAGCATGGCTTCATCCCAATATTTGGCGTAAGGACGCAGAACCTCACGGTATTGCTGCATATTGGTTTCGCCGTAATACCAGTTTTTTTCCTGATCCGCTGCACCTTTCACCCAATCCGATTGAATTTCTTCAATCAGAGCTTGATCGCTGGCGAAATCCAGATCAATCCGCGCCCACGCTAAGGTTTCATACGCGCCATCCAAGCGCACGGGATGTCCGTGGTACGAAAACGCCGCATTGTGTTCGGTTTTAATCAGGGTTTTGTAGTGTTGCTGATGATCATTGGCAAAGTTCAATTGCAGCACCAGTTGGTGTCCGGTACGGCAAATTTGCTTCCAATGGCGGTTTTCTTTGTCATCCGTGCCCCAATCGCTCAAGGTCAGCACGAAATTCAACGGTTTGCGTTTGTCGTATTGATGCGCAACGCTGTCCAAATGCCACGCTTGCAATACGCCATTTCCGGCAAGGGCAAGCGCGTCGCGCACAATCGGCTTGTTGAGTAATTTGGCATAAGGAGAACGGCGCAATGCACCGATCTCCATGCCCGTTCCGATATAGTCTTTGAGTAATTGCAGGGCGTAACCGTCGGGTACATAACGAAATACCGTGCGGCGACCCGTCAGGCACGCCTTGATCATGTCAACTTGTGCTTTATCCATGACTTCACCTCGCCATTGCTTGCTAGCCTTTTACACAAATCACCTGCTTCAACGTATGTACGACCTCCACCAAGTCGCTTTGGTTCTGCATGACCACATCAATGTCTTTATACGCGCTGGGAATTTCATCCACCACGCCTTTATCCTTGCGGCATTCAATGCCTTGGGTTTGCGTGGCTAAATCAATGGTATTGAAACGGCGTTTGGCTTCGCTACGGCTCATGCGTCGCCCCGCGCCGTGCGAACACGAGCAAAACGATTGTTCATTACCCAAACCACGCACAATGTACGACTTTGCACCCATGCTGCCGGGGATAATCCCCAACTGCCCATGTTGTGCGCTGATTGCACCTTTACGCGTGACGTACACTTCCGCGCCGAAATGCGTTTCGCGTTGAACGTAATTGTGGTGGCAATTAATCGCCTCGCGGGTGGTGGTAAACGCGGGTAAAGCTTTGCTGCTGTGTAACGCCTCCAACACCAAGCGCATCATTTCGCGGCGATTCACCATTGCGTAATCCTGCGCCCATCCCACGGCTTGTATGTAATCGTCAAAGTGTTGCGTGCCTTCGGTGAAATACGCCAAATCTTTGTCGGGTAAACGTCCCAATTCCTTACCCACGTCTTTTTTGGCTTTTTCAATGAAGTAACGCCCAATAACATTACCCACCGCCCGACTGCCGGAATGCAGCATCACCCACACGTCGTCGCTTTCGTCCAAACACAACTCAATAAAATGATTGCCGCCACCCAACGTACCAAGCTGTTTACCCCAAGTACGATGGAAGTTTTTTAACATTTTTACCAAGCCGCTGTGTTTGTCGGTGATCACATCCAAGTGCTTTTCCATGTTTTTTAGGGTCGCGCCTTGGATGCTAGGGCGCGTGTGTTCGTCAAACCCCGTTGGTACGCGCTGTTCAATCGCACTGCGAATATTGTACAAATTATCGGGTAAATCACTGGCTTTCAGCGACAAACGCACCGCATTCATCCCGCAACCAATATCCACCCCCACCGCAGCGGGAATGATCGCGCCGCGCGTGGGAATCACCGAACCCACGGTTGCGCCGATACCGTGATGCACATCGGGCATGGCAGCAATGTGGGAATGAATAAAGGGCAGTTGCGACAAATTCCCTAATTGCGTGAGGGAAGCACTGTCGACATCATCGGTAAAAATCTTGACCGGAACGTTGCCCTTATTGAGCATAAAACGGATAGGCATAAAAAAACCTCGGTAACATCACGTCATCCGAGGTTTTCTAAACCCTGTGCGGTGCTTAACCAGCGGATGACTGAATCAGTCTCTCCGGCAAGCTGCACCAAAGAGACACCTAGCAAGTTACAAATGTATGTTGTGTATAAAGCATGTTGACGGTCTCCTTTAAAGCAGAGGGTTAATAATGTGCTAGATTCTTTCTGAAATATACCGTGTAGTCAATGCCATTAATCTGAATTATTCACTAAGTCATTCACTAGTAATCACTAGCAACACAAGCGTAAGCTCTCGCGGTTCTAGCAAATAAGTTGAATAATTTTGAATAGATTCCTTTTTTCATCGAATGGAAAACGACTCATGACCAAGTTAAAAGGCCTTTACGTCATTACTGATGGCTCAACGGGTGCGCTACTATTGCGTAAAGTGGAACAGGCATTACAAGGTGGTGCATCGATTGTGCAATACCGCGATAAAACCGCCGATAAAACTCGCCGCTTGCAAGAAGCTCAAGCCCTACACTCGTTATGCCAGCACTATGGCGCGTTATTAATTATTAATGACGACGTGGAATTAGCAAAAGCCGTGCAAGCGGATGGCGTTCACGTTGGTAAGGATGATACAGCATTCACCACAGCGCGAGCTGCCTTGGGGGAAAACGCGATCATTGGCGTGTCGTGTTACAACCGCTTGGAACTGGCTCTAAATGCCGCACAACAAGGCGCAAGTTATGTCGCGTTTGGCAGCATTTACCCTTCACCTACCAAACCTGACGCGCCGCGTGCCAGTTTGGAATTGCTACAAATGGCACGACAACAATTACCTAATACACCGATCTGTGTGATCGGCGGCATTACCCTAGACAATGGTAAACTGCTGCTGACAAACGGGGCGGATATGCTGGCAGTGATTACCGATGTCTTTCACGCAACGGATATTACGGCACGGGCGCAGGCGTTTCAGCCGTGGTTTGTGTAGCTTGGCTGTCTTTTGTGCCTGGTGCATCATCGAATAAACCAACGGAAGATTCCGACTCGTTTTCAGGTGGTTGAACAACCAGATTCGACAGTGCCGCTTCAATCAAACCACGTTGTTCGGCACTGAGTTGCGGCTGTTTAGCCGCTTCACTGAGCTTTTGCCGTAATGCTGATTGTTGACGCAAACGCTTTTGAATCACCCCATCCGTGTAAGGTACGGCATACAACAAAGCGACTTGTTCATCCAATGACTGGCTATTTATGATTTTCTGATACAGATTCTCCATTGCCCCAGCTTTGTCTTGCAGTAATTGAATGGCATATTGCTGACTGCTGTATTGGTACAGGGAAAAACTATCCTGTAAGCGAGGGGTTGGTAAGTTCGCCCACAGATAGCGTAACAGGGTTTGCTGATTATTGGCGGCGATACGCACTTCAGGGGAATCCGCCCCGATATTCGTGGATAAGGATGCAACAATCTCATCTGATAAACGCAATAACAATCCCCCACGCTGAGCAGCGGTCATTGGCATACGACCGATTTCATCTAAAACTCCAGCATAATCAGCATTATCATCTGCTAGATTCAGCATTTTAAAGCGATAATCAAAGTATTGATCAGGGTCCAACCGTGCGCGTACTAATTCTAATTTCGCTCGGAACTGTACGTTTCCCGTTCCACCTTGTTCTTGATTCATGACCTGATAGATTTCAAGGTATGTGTGTAATAGGGGTTTTTCCGGCTCTATTTGCAACCGCTCTTCGATGAATTGCTTCAAGCGTTCCCTATGTTTTGTCGCCCCAAGGATCACGTTATACGCTACGGTTTGTCTAATATCTATCGTGGCATTCCCGCTTTCTAACCATAGGAGAATTTGTTCGAGTAGCTCCGAATCAGGGTCACGCAAACCATCCAATAACAAATAGCTGTACTCCATTGGCAAACCCAAATTTGTCACCCGTTCCCACAAAAAACGCTGAGCGGCAGATTTCGATAAAACTATCGCTTGTTGCAGCAATTCATTAAAGCGTTGTTGATGTTGATCGATCTGCGCCTGATAGGTTTGCGCTAATGTTTCATTGGCACGATAAATATCAACAGCACTACCCATCACGTTATATACGTTCGATAAATCCTGCAAAACTTCATCCATTGCGGATAATAATTCCGCCAAGGAAAGCTGGGATTTACCCATTGTTTCGCTATTGACTAAGGCTGCTTGGGCAGTAGGTTGCGTTTGAATCGACTCTGTATTTTTTCCAGCCACTAAAGGCACGAGTGATGCGGGTGCTTGTGGTTTTGCAACCTGGGGTAAAAGATTAGTTTGGGGCGAGGGCACTGATTCTGTTGTGGGACGCTGCCACCATTCATATACGAATATTACAGCCGCAAAAAACATGAGCGCAAATACGCCCAACTCCAGTTTATGTCTGTTCAAGTGGATGCCTCTGACGTAAGATAAGCGCACTCTTTATTACTAGCCAAGGATATTGATTGTGACCCGTTCCGAAACGCTGTTCGAGCAAGCCAAATGTTCTATTCCCGGTGGTGTTAATTCGCCGGTACGCGCTTTTCGCAGTGTTGGCGGTACACCACGTTTCATCGCCCGCGCCCAAGGTGCGTATATGTGGGACGCGGATGGCAATCGTTTGATCGATTATGTTGGTTCTTGGGGGCCAATGGTTGCCGGGCACGCACATCCTGAAGTCGTTGCGGCTGTGCAAGCTGCTGCCATTGACGGCCTGAGCTACGGCGCACCGACAGCCATCGAAATCACGATGGCGGAAAAAATCTGTGAACTTGTCCCGTCCATTGAGATGGTGCGCATGACCAGCTCCGGCACGGAAGCCACGATGTCGGCGATCCGTTTGGCTCGAGGCTTCACAGGGCGTAATTTTCTGGTGAAATTTGAAGGTGGCTACCACGGTCACGGTGATTCCTTACTAGTCAAAGCGGGTTCAGGCGCATTAACCTTTGGACAACCCAGCTCGCCTGGTGTTCCTGCGGAATTAGCACAATACACCCTAACATTGGATTACAACAATAGCGAACAGGTTCGTGAAGTCTTCGCAGCACGCGGCCACGAAATTGCCTGTATCATTGTTGAGCCTGTATCAGGGAATATGAATTGCATTCCACCCGTGGCTGGCTTTTTAGAAACTTTGCGCGAAGTATGTGATGAATCTGGCGCGGTTTTAATCTTTGATGAAGTCATGACGGGTTTCCGCGTGGCATTAGGTGGCGCACAGGCGGTTTATAATATCCAACCGGATTTGACCACTTTAGGCAAAATTATCGGTGGCGGAATGCCTGTTGGCGCATTCGGCGGTAAACGCGCAATCATGGAATGCCTTTCCCCCTTGGGTGCGGTTTACCAAGCGGGCACGTTATCGGGGAATCCGATAGCAATGACAGCGGGCTTGAAAATGTTGGAGATCATTTCACGCCCTGGTTTCTATGATGAACTCACTGCTAAAACCACCTATTTTACGCAAGGAATGCAACAAGCCGCACACGATGCGGGCGTACCATTCCTGACCCAACAAGTCGGTGGCATGTTCGGCCTATTCTTTACGCCTGAACCACGCATCGACACCTACTCGCAAGTGACAGCTTGCAATATTGAACAATTTAATCGTTTCTTTCACGGAATGCTGAATCGTGGTGTGTATCTTGCGCCGTCAGCGTATGAAGCAGGCTTTGTTTCCACCGCTCATACGACTGCCGACCTTGATGAAACCATCACAATTGCGCGTGAGATTTTTTCAACCCTTTGATTAATGGCTGAATAAAGGGCGAAATCTCTCCATTTTAGGGATGTCACTGACATCCCCAGCATTCTATACCCAGAATCGTATTTCACCCCTACGGGGTTGGGGTAAGTGTGTGTTGTTGTCTGTACGGGCGTGCAGACACATAGGCTTATCGTCAATGAAAACCAAAACATGCGTCCATTTGACGCGCTTTATGCATGTATATTCAGGAAAACAGGGAATGCTCCGTCACCTGCTCATTAATTGTATCTTCGCTCTCAGCGCGATATTACCCTTTTCGTGGGTAAATGCTGCCAGCGATTCCACAACGATTTATTCTGATGTCGAACCATCGGTTTATCAGATTCAAGTCCTTAATAAACAAAGCGGTGAAAAAACCGCAATCGGCTCTGGCTTTATCGTACAACAAGGAGACTTAATCGCCACGAATTATCATGTGGTTAGCACTTATGTGAATAACCCTCAAGCCTATGAATTAGGATTTCTTTCCACCAACAAAGCCACAGGACGTTTAACATTATTGGCGGTGGACGTTATTCATGATCTTGCCGTGCTTAAAGCCCCTCAACCTTTAGGTACACCAATGGTATTAGGCGACATGCCTCCTAAAGGGGCACGGGTTTACTCGTTGGGTAATCCATTGGATAAAGGTTTTTCGATTGTTGAAGGTACGAATAATGGCATTATGACGGCCAGTGATGATAACAATATTTTATTCTCAGGCAGTTTAAATCCGGGTATGAGTGGCGGTCCGGCACTCAACGAACAACAACAAGTCATCGGCATTAATGTGGCAACATCGGGCAATGGTATTAGTTTTTTAGTACCCGCTGAACATTTGGCAACCTTACTGACAACGTTGCAAGCTCGTAATTACGCGCCAGAAAACAATATTCAAGAACGCATCGCGGCACAATTACGCGAAAATACCATCAAGTACATGCAACGTTTGCAAGATGCAAAATGGGATACCTTGCCTTTTGGTAAATTCAGTGCCGTTCCTGGGTACATCGATGGCGCAACGCGGTGCTGGGACAACAGTGAACAACAACCCCCTAATGAACTAGCCAAGGTTTACTACACACGTTGCGATAACGAAAACAGTATCTATCTTGCCGAAAAACTTGAAGTTGGGCGTTTTGCCTATGAATACATTTGGTTAGAAAGCGATAGCATGATCCCGCCACGCTTTTATCACCACTATGAGGCACTCAACAGCAGTATGCCCGACAGCGATGCGGGCGAAAAGGACGTAACCAATTTCGCCTGTTACACCAATTTTGTCACTGTTGCGGAACAAGAATTCAAAATGACTGTGTGTCGCCGCGATTACTTGCACTATGCAGGTTTGAGCGATTTATTAATTACTGGGGCGTTAGTTGGCTATAAACAACAAGGGATGTTTTTTAACTTGGATATGACTGGTGTCAATGTAGACAGTGGGTTGAAAATATTCAAGCGCATGCTGGAGGAATTTAAGTGGCAAAAATAATTCTAGAGATCCAAAACCGTGGTTTGCATCAGTATCATAAACTCGACCACTTTCCCGTCACTATTGGACGGGCATTGGATAATGATATTATTATCTCTGATGATTCGGTATCACCGCATCATTTAATGCTGGATCAAAATGCACGCGAACAAGTGATTTTACATAACTTGTCGACTGAAAATGGTACGTTACTCAATAAGCAGTCGATAGGACAAAGTGCGACCATTGTTTTGCTGCCTAGCCAGTTATTATTAGGTAATCGCAAAGTCCGCTTATTATCCAGCGACATGCCTGTGGAAATGACACACATTAACCGCTGCGATGGTTTTATGATGTTGCTTTGCCATCCTGTCGCGGCCATTTTCTTGTTTCTGCTAAATATATTCACCTTGGTGGCAAACCAATACTTGGAAACTTCTTTGCAGAAAGACGTGTTGTTTTATGTTAGTAGCTTATCGTTGAATTTACTGATCCAGCTATTTTTCATGCTGACAGCTATTGTTATCACACGCTTGGTCACACACCGCTGGCAATTCATGCCTGCCATCAGCTTTGTGTCGTTATTTTCGCTTGTGCCATTACTGTTGATTGAATTGGGGCATTTGGTCGATTATTTCCTTACGTCTGATATTCCTAGCCGTTGGATTGCAACCGGAATTGGCGATTTTCTGTTATTGCCCACTCTGCTATTCATTTTCCTGCATTGGATTTTGCATCAGCGCGTTAAACCCGCCTTAGGTGTGGCATTATTGTTGAGTGCTTTGCCATTAGGGTTACGCACGGTGAATATCATTGATCAAATATCCACCGACCATGAGTTTTCCGCTGAACCCAATTACAGCCAATCCCTAAGCTCATTTAATGTACACGCGACATCCCCTCTCACATTGGATGCATACATCAATGAGGTGAAACAAGCACTGCCCGAATCCGCCGCAGAGCCGCCACCTGCACCTTAACTTACAAATCACCAAAGCGGTGCTGGATTAACGCCAGTGCCGCCAGTGTTGCCGTTTCCGCGCGTAGAACCCGTTTGCCCAATGACACACCTTGAACCTTTGCGGCTAAACAGGCTTCCGTTTCCTCATCGGTAAAACCACCTTCAGGGCCAATCACGAAGGCAAATGGGGCGGGCAAATCGATAGGCAATTCCCCCAAACGTGGGTAATCACCAATACCAAGCATTAAACGTGTGCCCTGAAAGGTTTGTTGCAGCCAACTTTCCAGACTCAATGGCGCATGTACCGACGGCAATGTCATACGCCCAGACTGTTCGCAAGCCGCTTGCACAATGCCTTGCCAATGCTGCACTTTCTTTTCTGCCTGTTCGGTGTTCATGCGCACCACACTGCGTTGGGTAATCAAAGGCTGAATCGCGTTCACACCCAACTCCACTGCTTTTTGTAGCGCAAAATCCATTTTGTCCGGCTTGATCACCGCCTGCACAAGTGTGATCGCCACAGGTGATTCATTCGCCACGGGAAGGCACGCACTAATGCGCACTGTTGCCGCCTTTTTACTAATATTGGTCAATTCTGCGACGTAATCCCCTTCTACACCATTAAACAAAATCAGTGATTCACCCACTGTCAAACGCAAAACCTGAATCGCATGACGAAAGGTTGTTTCTGGCAAATTCACACCAATACCAACCGCTAACGGTTGTTCAACATAAAAACGCGGTATACGCATGGGGCAATTAAACTCGGACAATCCAAACCCGCAGAAACTAGCATGGCACTGCACCCCTCACAAGTTCCCACCCCACGGATAATTAGCCAGAGGCAAACTGTTAAACAAAAATTATCGGTAAAAAGATTGTTTCTATCACGCAAATTCAATACGCTGCGAACCAATGAAAGCTACAATAGACTAATTAACTATATAATGGCGGGGGAAGCAAAATGTCTAAATATTCGCCTATCGTCCGCACGCTAGGGTCTTTTGCCCTACTAGCGGGCGCGTTGACCCTAGTAGGCTGTGGCAACTCCGATAAGTCAGACTCGGCAAGTAATGCAAGCAACACCGTTGCAGGCAAGCCGGATGCTGCAATGCAAGACCGTAACCGTTTGCTCACCGAGCTGTTCAGTGTACGCCCACCGAGTGTCCAATCACGCAACAAACCGTTGGCGATTGCCTTTCGCCAAGCCGTGATTAGCGACGATAAGGTAGGCAGCAGCGCGGATGCTTACCTAAAAATCTCACCTAACGTAGCAGGCAAAGCGCGTTTCGACACCACCAGCAGTATCGTGTTTACCCCCGACGCACCGCTGGCTTCTGGACAAACCTACAACTTGAGCGTCAAACCAGACGGCTTGCTCAATATCCCCGCCAATACTCCGGCACTGGATTTCACCTTCAAAACGGCAGCTCTGGAAGTCGATGTACAATTCCAAGGGCTAGACTCAGTAGCGGATCAACCCACGCAAATGCAACTGGAAGGCAAGGTTTTCACCTCCGACTACGTTGCGCCAGAAATGGTGGAAAAAATCCTGCAAGCCACCGCACAACAAAAGCCGCAACGCATTGGCTGGGAACACAATGACGCAGGTACGGAACACCGTTTCGTGGTGGTTAATATTCCGCGCGAAACCTTTGGCACGGATTTGCACCTGACATGGGATGCCAAATCCCTCAATGCACAAGGCGATCATTTAAATGGCTCACGCGATTTCAAAATCCCCAGCCAAACCAGCTTTGGCATAACCCGCGTTGATACCTTGAGCGAAAACGCCGAAGGTAAACCGCACGTTAGCATCAGTTTTTCTGACGCACTCGACCCTCAACAAGACCTGAAGGGCTTGGTACAACTCGGCAGCAGCGAAGTCACTACGCAAATCGTCGGTAACCGTCTATTGGTTTTCCCTACAGGTGAACTTGCCCCTGGCGAACACAAACTGATCCTGCAACCTGGCATCAAAGCTGCTTCCGCCACTGTAGGCAAACTCACCGAACGCAACGAACAAGCCATTACCTTGGGTGCTCCCAAACCCGCTGTGCGTTTTGTCGGCAAAGGCAGCATCCTGCCTGAAGGTCAAAGCATGACCATTCCGCTGGAAGCGCGTGCCGTCAACGCAGTACAAATCACTGCAATGGAAGTATTCCCCGAAAACATCGAACAATTCCTGCAAGTCAACGGGCTGGATGGCGACCGCGAAATGGAGCGCGTCGGGCGTAATGTGTGGCGCAAAACCATTCCCCTGACCGCCGCCAACCCCAATCAATGGAATCGTTATAACATTGATGCCACGGAGTTGTTCAAAGCCAAACCCGGCTCTATGTACCGTTTGCAACTGTCCGTTGACCGCCGTTTTTCTACTTACCCTTGCCCTGCCGGAACACCCGCCCCACAAATCAGCGACAAACCGCTGACTAGCACAGAAGATGACGATGGCACAGAAACCAGTGGTTGGGATGGTATCGAGGAATACGCCCTTAACACGGAAGATTACGACTGGGAAAAACGCGACAACCCATGCGATGATAGCTATTTCCACAATAGCGAGGATGTGGATGATGCACACAACTTCATCTCCAGTAACCTTGGGCTAATTGCCAAACAAGATGGCGCAGGTAAAGTGCATGTCATTGCCAGCGATTTGCGCACTGCCGAAGCCGCAGCGGGCGTGAATCTGACCTTGCGCAATTTCCAAGGTCAAACTCTGACCACCGCAACCACCAGCAACGATGGTTTTGCCGAATTGGCCAGCCCCAACACCCCCTTCTTACTGGTGGCAGAAAAAGGCACAGACCGCGCCTACCTCAAACTCAATGCCAATACTACCTTGGAAACCAGCCAGTTTGATGTCGGTGGCGAAACCGTCAAACAAGGCTTGAAAGGGGTAATCTACGGCGAACGTGGTGTCTGGCGACCTGGCGATGACATTTTCCTCACCTTCGTATTACAAGATCGCGCTAAAACCTTGCCAGCTAACCATCCAGTCACGCTGCAACTGTTTGACCCCGCAGGCAAACTCAAACAAACCGTCACCAGCAAACAACCTACTGGACCGTTTTACACCTTCAAGCTAAAAACGGCGGAAACAGACCCGACGGGTGATTGGTTGGTGAAAGCAGCCTTGGGTAGCAGCACCTTCGACAAAACCCTCAAGATCGAAACCGTGCGCCCCAATCGCCTGAAAGTAGAACTGAATTACGCCAATACCAAAGCGTTGCATGGCTATCGGGATTTGCCAGAAGCGACCTTGTTTGCGCAATGGTTGCACGGTGGTACAGCCAGCAAATTGAAAGCCGATGTCAGTGTCAAACTGCGTGAAAAAACCACCACATTTACCCGTTTCAACGATTACGCCTTTGACGACCCGACCCGTAAGCTCGACAGCAACGAACAGCAATTGCTAGAAGGTTATCTGGACGAACAAGGCTACCTACGCTTTAGTAAAAACTTCCAGCCGGAAAAACCCGCCGCAGGGATGTTAAGCGCGTGGTTTACCAGCCGTGTGCATGAAGAAGGTGGCGGCTTCAGCATTAGCAAGCAAGACATCGACTATTTCCCGTTTGCTAATTACGTTGGTATCAAACTACCCAAAGGCGATGCTGAGCGCGACATGTTACTCACTGACAAGGAACACACAGTTGAAATTGCCAGTGTGAACGCCGACGGGCAGGAAGTTTCTCTGCCACAGGTCGAAGTCACTTTGTACAAAATCAATTGGAAATGGTGGTGGGATAAAACCCCCGATTCCCTTGCTGAATACGCCGACTCCAGCCACAGTAGCAAATTGCAACAATCCATCGTCAGCACCACCAACGGCAAAGGCGAATGGAAATTCCAAATCAAATACCCAGAATGGGGACGCTACCTAATCCGTGCCTGTGATTTACAGGGTCAACATTGCACGGGCAAAACTCTGTACGTTGACTGGCCGGGTTGGGCAGGTCGCGCACAAGAAGATGGCAGCGGCGCGGCTGCGATGTTACGTTTTAGCAGCGACAAAACCAGCTATCAAGTTGGTGAAACCGCACAAATCCAGTTGCCAGAAGCACAAGCCGGACGTGCATTGCTTACCGTCGAAACCAGCAGCCAAATTCTGGAACAACGCTGGATCGAATTTAACGGTCAGCGCACGCAAATTCCGTTGCCAATTACTGCGGCTATGTCGCCGAACGCCTACGTCAGCGTGACCTTGTTGCAGGCTCACCAAAATAAACAGAATGACCGTCCGATTCGTCTGTACGGCATCATTCCCTTATTGGTGGAAGACCCTACAACCAAGCTACAGCCAGTGGTTAAAGCCGCTGCCGAATGGCAACCACAAACCACGCAAACCGTGAGCATTAGCGAACAATCAGGGCGAGCAATGGATTACACCCTCGCTGTGGTTGATGAAGGCTTACTCGGTTTAACCCGTTTTGAAGCCCCCGACTTGCACAAAGCCTTCTACCGCAAAGAAGCCTTGGGCATCAAAACATGGGATTTGTTCGACAGCGTTATCGGAGCATACAGCGGTAATCTGGAACGCATTCTGGCGATCGGTGGTGGTGACGAAGCACAAATCGACGATGCCGCTAACAAGCCCAAACGCTTCCCGCCCGTGGTGCGCTTCCTCGGTGCATTCCATCTGGATGCTGGGCAGACCAAGGAACACAGCGTCGAGTTGCCGCCGTACCTCGGTGCGGTACGCATCATGGCGGTGGCTTCCGACGGTACGGCTTACGGCAAAGCGGAACAGCCCGTTTTCGTGCGCCAACCGCTGATGATGTTGTCATCATTACCGCGCACGCTGAAAGTCGGCGAAAAGGTGGAAGTACCGATTACGCTGTTCGTTTCCGACCCTGCGATCAAATCCGTACAGCTCAAAATGGAAGGCGACAGCGCGTTTACTACCGTTGCACCGACTTTGACTGTCCCCATTAGCGGTACAGGCGAAAAAGTAGTAACGCTATTCCTCAAAGCGGGTGACAAACCCATGCAAGGCAAGCTGACATTTACCGCCACCAGCGGCAAATACAGCAGCAGCCATGAGGAAAACCTGCAAATTCAAGTGCCGAACTTGCCCAGCCTGCGCACGGTCAGTACCACGCTTGAACCCAAGGCGGATTGGCAAACCACCATTACGCCACACGGCATGGCGGGTACAAACCAAAGCACGCTGGAACTTTCCAGCCTGCCGAATTTGAATCTGGAACAGCATCTGGATTATCTGGTGAATTACCCGCACGGCTGCTTGGAACAAACCACATCATCCGTTTTCCCGCAGTTGTATTTACCCAAATTGCTCAAGCTCGACCCCGAACAACAGCAAAAAGTAGAACACCATATCAAGCGGGCAATTGCGAAACTGGCAGATTTCCAAAGCAGCAATGGCAACCTGATGTACTGGCCGGGTTCAACTGAAGCCAATGACTGGGCGAGCATTTATGCAGGGCATTTCCTGATCGAAGCGCAAAAACAAGGTTACAATGTACCATTAGGCTTGCTGAGCGCATGGCAAGCGTATCAGACAAAACAAGCGCAGGACTGGACAGCAGGCAGCGGCACAGATACCAGCTCTACCCAAGCCTACCGTTTGTATGTGTTAGCAGTAGCGGGTAAACCGCAACTGGGTGCAATGAACCGTTTACGCGAATCCGGCAAAGCCAATGTACAAGCTCGTTGGTTACTCGCTGCCGCGTATTTGCTGGCAGGACAAGCCGAAGCTGCACAACAAACCACCCAAGGTTTGGTTGCTACTGAGCTAAATACACCGACATCGGAAGAGACTTTCAGCCAAAAACTGGGGCAACTCGGTTTGCAACTGGAAACGTTGCTGGCACTGCATAAAGACCAAGATGCCAATGTAGTCGTGCAACAAATCGCCACCGAACTCGGCAGCGATACGGCTTACAACACCCATGACATTAGCTGGGCGTTGCTATCCGTGGCACATTACTTGAGCAACAGCCAACAACCGTTAGCCGTGCAATACAAACTGGATCAAGGCTCAACTACCCCATTAAGCAGCAACCAACCGCTGATTAGCCAATTGCTGAATGCGCAAGATGCCGCATTCCAACTTGCCTTGCATAACGACAGTGACCGCAAAGTGTATGCAACAGTTAGCCAGCGCGGTACTGCTCCGGCGGGTAACGAGCAAGCGATTGCGGAAGGTTTAACCCTGCAAGCCGAATTGCTGGATAAACAAGGGAACAAAATGTGGGATACCACAACGCCGCTGTCTGAACCCGCGTTGAAACTGCAACAAGGGCAGGATTACACCTTGAATGTCACCGTCACCAACACGGGCGAAGCAGCACTGAAAAACATTGCTCTTTCCACACTCGTACCTTCGGGCGCGGAAATTAGCACGGCTGACACACCTGCACCTGCGGCAGCATCAGGCAGTCATGCAGCAAGCGAGAGTGAGAGCGAAGGCGAGGCGGAAACGCCCCCGACACCTGCCGCCGCACCAGAACCTATCAATAACGGCATTACTCATCAGGATGTGCGCGATGATCGTGTATTGAGCTACTTCAATCTGGCGGCTGGCGAAAGCAAAACTGTCAAGATCAAACTCAATGCCGCATTCCTTGGCGAATACTACTTCCCTGCTATTAGCAGTGAAGCCATGTACCAGCCGAACATCCGCGCACGCACAGCGGGCTTGCAGGTGAAGATCACGAAGGTGCTCAACTGAAAAGTTGGGTGAAAGGAGCAAGTTTCCTTTTGCTCGTAACCTTGGCGGGGTGGTGGTATTTCTTCAGCCTCCCCGCCGTGCTGTTCACCGCCGCCCATTCGCACCTGCTATTAGACCGTAATGGCAGGTTGCTTAGTGCTCACATTGCCGCCGATGGGCAATGGCGTTTCCCCGAACTCGAAAGCGTACCGGAGAAATTCGCCACGGCTTTGGTCCAGTTTGAGGACAAGCGTTTTCATGCCCACAATGGCGTGGATTTGCTCGCCCTTGCGCGTGCCACTTACGACAATGTGCGCGAACAACGCGTGGTCAGTGGTGCAAGCACGTTGAGTATGCAAGTAATTCGCTTATCGCGTGGCAATCCGCCCCGCACCTTGCACGAAAAAGTGGTGGAACTGTTGCGAGCATGGCGGCTCGAAACGGTTTACAGCAAAGATGACATCCTCAAACTCTACGCCAGCCACGCCCCGTTTGGTGGTAATGTAGTCGGTTTGGAAGCCGCCGCTTGGCGTTACTTTGCGCGTAGCCCAGCACAACTGTCGTGGGCAGAAAGTGCGATGCTGGCCGTGTTGCCCAATAACCCCGCCCTAGTGCATTTGGGGCGCAACCGCGAACGCTTGTTGAGCAAACGCAACCGTTTGCTGGAACGACTTTATCAGCAGCAGATTCTTACCAAACTGGATTATGAACTGGCGATTGCCGAACCGTTGCCAGAAACGCCCCACCCTTTGCCACGCTTAGCACCACATTTACTGGACACACTCGCCACGCAACAACCACAGGGCGAACGTTTCCACACCACGCTGGATGTGGATTTGCAGCAGCACCTCAATACCCTGACACAGCGCACAGGTGAACAATTGGCGTTGGAAGGTATTCAAAACCTCGCGGTGTTGGTGCTGGACAATCGCACTTTTGAAGTCATGGCCTATGTAGGTAACCGTCCGGTGCAGGATTTTGGCGCGGATCAGGGACATGCGATTGACATGATTCAACGTCCACGCAGTACCGGAAGTACCCTCAAACCGTTGCTGTTTGCCGATGCAATTGAACAAGGTTTGATCGTACCAGATTCCCTGCTGGCAGATGTACCCGTCAATTACAGCGGTTTTACCCCGCAAAACTACAACCGCCATTATCACGGTGCGGTCAGTGCGCGGGAAGCGTTAGCCCGTTCGTTAAACATTCCGCTGGTCAATTTGCTCAGTTTGCGCGGGGTCGAACCATTTCTGCTGCAATTGCGCCAATTAGGATTCAATCATGTGCAACGTTCGGCGCGGGATTACGGGTTAAGCCTGATACTCGGTGGGGCAGAAGCCTCATTATGGGATTTGAGCGTAGCGTATGCCAACCTCGCTAATCGCGCCCAACAGGATGCGCAACACCAGCAAACCTACTGGCAACGTGGCAGAATGCTGCTCACCGATACGGCTACCAGCAATCGTATTGCGACCCTTTCTACCGCCGCCGTGTGGATGACGCTGGATTCGCTGCTGGAGGTTGCTCGCCCTGGTGACGAAGGCTACTGGGAAAAATTCAGCAGCAGCCGCAAAGTGGCATGGAAAACAGGCACAAGCTACGGGCAACGCGATGCATGGGCGATTGGCACTACCCCCGATTATACCGTCGGCGTGTGGGTCGGTAATGCGGATGGTGTGGGGCGTGCTGGATTAACTGGAACACAAAGTGCCGCGCCAATTTTATTTAATACCTTCAGTTTGTTACCGCCGAATCGCGGCTGGTTTCAACGCCCCGATTGGCAAATGAGCAAAGTAGAGATTTGCCGTGACGATGGCTATTTAAGCAATGGGGCGTGCACCACTAAAACCGTTCACATCCCGCTAAGTAGCCACTTTGCGCGAATCACGCCTTACCACCAGCGCGTGCATCTAGACACATCGGGACACTACCGCGTCAACGGCGATTGCGAAAGTATTGCGAATATCCAAACCCGTGACTGGTTTGTCTTACCGCCGGATCAGGCAGAGTATTACCAACAATTCCACGCCGATTACCAACCCCTACCACCGTGGCGCAACGACTGCCAAAATAGCGATGCATCACAACAAGCAGCGGTTAGCATTGTCTACCCACAGGACAATATCCAGATTTATTTACCACGCGAACTCGACGGCAAACTAGGGCAAACCGTATTCCGCGCCGTACCGCAACGCGCCGAAACCCTGTTGTATTGGCATCTCGACAACCAGTTTTTAGGCACGACGCAAACCTTTCACCAACAAGCGGTACAACCCTCGGCAGGCAAACACCACCTCGTCGTGGTGGACGAACTCGGCAATCGCAGCGAACGCGACTTTGAAGTGCTAGAGCACTGACTCCCTACTTTACAAAACGGACAATGAGAAAAGCGCATAAATGTTTAAAGGATTGCTCGCCTTGGAAGTCGTTAGCAGCGCATAAACGCTGTCGATTGCAGTCCACCTCGATGCATGTGTTCAGCGGCTTTACGTCTAAGTAGTGTACCGACATTCCCCCCACTGACGAACGTTGGGGGAGAATGTCGCTGGGTGCAATGAAGATAATTTAATGGAACTCGGCGAGTTCTTTAATGTGTGCAGTCGCGCTGCGACCGAGTGGAGATAATTCGTAGCCACCTTCTAAACAGGAAACCACGCGCCCTTGGGCAAATTCTTTGGCGATTTGGCAGAGTTCTTTGGTGATCCACACATAATCGCGTTCAAGCAGGTTAAACCCGCCCATGTCGTCTTCCATATGCGAATCGAATCCGGCGGAAATCATTACCAACTCCGGCTTAAATTCACGCATAGCTGGTAACCACTTTTCCTGAATCGCTTCACGCCATGTTGCGCCACCCGTTCCGGCAGGTAATGGCAGGTTGAAGATATTTGGTAAATTGGTATCCGCACCTGTGAAAGGGTAAAACGGATGCTGGAATGAGGAACAGAACATCACACGCGGTTCATCGCTGAAAATTTCCTCCGTACCATCACCATGATGCACGTCGAAATCAATCACGGCTATACGTTCCAAGCCATAAACTTCCAAGGCATACGCCGCACCGACTGCAACATTATTAAAAATGCAAAAGCCTGCTGCTTGACGTTTACCTGCATGGTGACCTGGTGGACGAATCATACAAAAAGCGTGTTTATGTGTACCCGCCATTACCAAGTCCACCGCCATAATCGCCGCACCCGCCGCGTGTAAAGCCGCATCCAAGGTGTGTGGATTCATCCCAGTATCACCATCGAGCATGGCGTGCCCTTCCTTAGGGGAAGTGGCGAAAACCCGCTCTACATAATCTGCATCATGCACTCTTAGCAGATGCTCGCGTTCCGCTGAGCGGGAATCGTAGTGACGCGCGATCCAGTCCACACCGGACATAATCATACGATTATTAATCGCACCTAAACGCTCTGGGCATTCTGGGTGATATGGCGAACCATTGTCGTGTAAATCACAATGAGAGTGAGTAATTACGGCAACTGTCATGTTTTTTTCCCTAAAAGCGGAGTAGAATATGTTGCAGTGCAGCAATTACGTTTAGGCTTTTTGTGATTGCTGCCATGAATTTACCAGTCTAGAGGTTTTGGCTATGGGCCACCATTACTTAAATCAACTATTCGCTCCTAAAAGTGTTGCAATTTTCGGAGCTAATAATAACCCCGATAGTATCGGTTCTTTGGTGTTTCAGAACTTGTTGGGAACAGGCTTTAAAGGCTCTGTCTACCCGATCACAGCAGAATGTGAAAAAATTCAAGAACACATTACTTACCCTAATCTCACAGCTTTGAACAAGCCTGTGGATTTAGCGGTCATCACCAGTCCTGCGACAACCATCCCGCACATCATACAAGAATGCGGCGAACATGGTATCAAAGGCGCGGTTGTCATTTCTGCCGGATTCAGCGAAACCGGCCCGCGTGGGCAACGCCTGCAAAAAGAAATGATGGATGTTGCGCAACAACACGGCGTACACATTATCGGTCCTAACTGTTTGGGCATTATGCGCCCACCTGTAGGTTTGAACGCAACTTTTAGCCGCAGTCAAGCGACTTCGGGTAATTTGGCACTGGTTTCTCAGTCGGGCGGTATGTGTACTGCCATTTTAGACTGGGCATCCGCCCGCCAGATTGGCTTTTCCACCGTAGTCACCCTAGGGGACGCTGCCGATGTCGATTTCGGCGACGTATTGGACTACCTCGCGCTTGACCCGAAAACCGACAGTATCCTGCTCTATATCGAAACTGTCCACAATGCGCGTGGTTTTATGAGTGGTTTGCGCAGCGCTGCTCGCATGAAACCCGTTATCGCACTCAAAGCAGGGCGCAATGAAGCAGCCTCATTAGCCGCAAGCACCCACACTGGCAATATTATCGGCAGCAATGATGCCTTTAATGCTGCATTAGAACGTGCAGGTGCGGTGCGCGTCTTTACGATTAATCAACTATTCTCCGCAGCGCAAATTCTTTCATCAGGATTACGCGCTCAACAAAACCGTTTACTCATTCTCACCAACGGCGGTGGCTCGGGCGTTATGGCTACCGACCGTGTGGTAGAAACAGGTCTGCGTATGGCAGAGCTAAGCAGTAAAACCGTTGCCGATCTGAATAAAATACTGCCATTTACTTGGTCGAAAGGGAATCCGGTTAATATTCTCGGTGATGCCAACCCTGAACGTTATGCAGCAGCCTTGAAAGTCTGTATGCAGGAAGAAAACTGCGACGGCATTTTGGTCATGCTAACACCACAAGCCATGACTGATCCGGTAGGGATCGCCAAAGCAGTCGCGGACATCGCCAAAGTCGCCCGCAATCCTAAAACCCCAGGTAAACCCATCTTGGCGTGCTGGATGGGGGATAGCCAAGTTGCCGCTGGGCGCGATGTACTTTCCGAAGCGCATGTACCGCATTTTCGCACCCCAGAAGCGGCTGTAGAAGCGTTCTCCTACCTGACGCACTACCGCAACAACCAAAAAATGCTAATGCAAGTGCCACCATCTGTTCCCGAACAAGCCCGCGAACCGGATGTACAAGGCGCACGTTTAATCATTGAAAGCGTACTCGCTGAAGGTCGCCGCACCCTTTCCACTACCGAATCTCGTGCGATTCTTTCCGCGTTCCGTATTCCTGCCGTGCCAACCATTTTGACGCGCAGCCCTGCGGAAGCCTTGGTAGCTGCGGAATCACTCGGTTTCCCCGTCGTGATGAAAATCAGCTCACCACACATTATTCACAAATCCGACGTGAATGGCGTGCGTTTAAATGTGGCAAATGCTCACGCAGTACGCAGCGTTTACACCGAGTTGGTGACAGAAGCCAAGAAAAACATGCCAGAAGCGGTGATCGAAGGTGTCACCATTGAACGGATACACATCAGCAATTCCGCCCGCGAACTCATGATCGGAGTGGTGCGTGACCCAGTGTTTGGCCCAGTCATTAGCTTTGGCATGGGTGGGACAGCCGTGGAAATCCACCGTGATAGCGCATTCGTGCTACCGCCGCTGAACGACTACATGATCAAAAAGACCATTTGTCGCACTCGCGTCGCCCGCCTACTGGGTGAGTTTCGTAACATGCCTTCGATTAATTTCGAAGCATTATGGAAAGTCATGCAGCGTGTCTCCGAACTGGTATGCGAACTACCCGAAGTGGTAGAAATGGACATCAACCCACTGGTCGCTGATGCCAATGGCGTACTGGCGGTGGATGCTCGTTTCACCATCAACTACCCACCGATTTCGGCGCGGCGTTACGACCACATGGCGATTCACCCTTACCCGAATGATCTGGTGAAAAAACTGCAATTACCAGACGGTACGGACATTATTATTCGCCCTATCCGCCCAGAAGACGCGGAAATGGAACAAGAATTTGTGCGTAATCTGTCGAAAGAGTCACGTTACATGCGCTTCATGCAAGCATTACGCGAACTCACACCCGACATGCTGGTACGCATGACACAAATCGACTATGACAGAGAAATTGCATTTATCGCCTTGGTCAAGCAAGATGGCAAAGATGTGGAAATGGGCGTAGCCCGTTATGCAATCAACCCAGACAAAACCAGTTGCGAATTTGCGCTCGTCATTGCAGATGCGTTCCAAAACCGTGGTTTAGGGAACATCCTCATGCAATTACTGATTGATACCGGACGTTCCAAAGGCTTGCGTTACATTGACGGTGAAGTGTTGGCACACAACACAGGCATGTTGAAACTCATGCAACGCTTGGGCTTTGAAAAGCACAAAAGTGACATGGACGACGGCATTGTGATCGTGCGTAAACGCTTGGGGGAGTCTTACTAGATGGAGACGCGAGTCACTTGAGCATTCCAGTCGTCATGACCCTCGCCGGACACGACCCCGGCGGTGGGGCTGGCATTCAAGCCGATAGCGAAGCGATTAGCAGCCAAGGTTGCCATCCTGCTTCGGTGATTACCTGCTTGACGGTGCAAGACACCCGTAATGTGCAGCGCATTGAACCTGTAACCGACTACCTAATCGAGCAACAAGCTGAAGTGTTATTGGCAGATTTACCCATCAAAGCCATTAAAATCGGCCTGCTCGGCAGTAAGGCAGCAGTGAAAGCCGTGCATCGCATTTTGTTACAAGCCCCTGATGTTCCAGTGATTCTCGACCCCGTATTAGCAGCAGGTGGCGGGCGTAACCTCGCCAATAGCGGCATTATCGAAGCAATTCGTGAATACTTATTGCCCTTAACCACGCTATTAACCCCAAATGTGCCGGAACTGACACGCTTGGCAATCAAAGGCGAAACCTTGGACGAACAAGCGCAATGCTTGCTCGATCAGGGGTGTGCTTATGTGTTGCTGACGGGTACACACGCCGACACCGAACGGGTGGAAAACGTGCTGTATGGCGATGGCAAACGGCTGCGCACTTGGACTTGGGAACGTCTACCCGAAACCTATCACGGTTCGGGCTGCACGTTGGCTGCCGCGTGTGCTGCCAACCTCGCCAAAGGCATCGACATTGCCCAAGCCGTTGGCGTTGCGCAAGCCTACACATGGGGTAGTTTGCAAGCTGCTCGCCATATTGGGCGTGGGCAATGGCTACCGAATCGTTTTTACTGGACGCGCTAAGCTCCTCTTCCTAACTTTCCGTGCATCATGCGCGGAAAGTTTCCTGTCCATAGGATGATGCCAATAGCCACCATCCTTCAGAAGTCAGATTTAAATCCAATCAGATGAGGGGACGCGCTCAACATTCAAGCCATACGGGGTCGGGTCAATCGCGGGTGTTTTACCCAGCATCATATCAGTGAGCATCTGCACCGATGCCAAACTCATGGTAACACCGTAACGATAATGCCCTGCATTCACATACAAACCTTCGATCTCAGGGTGCTGCCCAATGTACGGAATGCCATTCGGTGAACCAGGACGCAAGCCACACCAATGATTTAAAACAGGCAAACCACGCAACTGCGGCATAATACCGCACGCCACTTCATACAATTCTGCTTTCATATCCGCGCTGGTGCGCTTATTAAACCCTTGATTTTCAAGCGTTGAACCGCACACAATACGTCCATCCGCACGCGGGATCAGGTAATACCCATTGTGTAATACAATCCGTTTTAACCAATTACGCTCGCCTCGCATGAGAATCATCTGCCCCAAAACAGGGCGCACATCCACATTGGCAGCCTGCATTTCTGGCAATAAACCTGTCCACGCCCCACCTGCAACCACAACCTGCTTGGCCTGGAACAACATGTCGCCTAGATATACGCCATCAATACGCCCATCTTTTACCGCCAGTGCTGTTACAGCGGTATGTTCTGCCAGCGTAATAGGGCGCAAACGCAAATAAGTACGCAATGCATCAGCAATACGCGGATTCCGCACCTGCCCTAAAGCAGGCATGAACAAACCACGCTCAATGGTATCTGCCAAACGTGGTTCGCACGCCTGTACCGCTGATTGATTCGTTAAATGTTGCAGTTCATAATCCCATGCCTGCGCCCATGCTTGGGCTGTTGCAAGTTCTTGATCACCTGTAAATAAAATACCAGAACGAATCCATTGCGGATCAATCCCCGTTTCTGCCAATAACTCCGCACACAAGGCTGGG